>NC_014100.1:1862248-2172623 GCF_000092285.1 Caulobacter segnis ATCC 21756
TTTCGAGGCCGCGCCCCGAAACAGCGGCATCGGCCGGCCCCGCTCATAACTGATCTCCAGCGGCCGGCCAGGCGGGCGGCCCTGATCCACGCAGATCACCGTGCGGCGGTAGATCCGGCAGAGCAGGCTGACGCCCGTCGTCTCCAGAGGCTCGACCAGGGCGCTTAGCGTCGGTTGGGCAGCCAGGATCAACGGGTCAAGATGGCGCGTCTGTCGGTCGAGTTCGATGATCGCCGGCCCGATCACATAGCGGCCGGCCGTGAAGTTCACGATCAGGCCCGCATCCACCAGACTCCGGAAATAGCGGTAGGCGGTGCTTGTGGGCACTTCCAGCCGACGGGCGGCGTCCTCGACCGTCCATTCGGGCTCGGCCATCGTAAAGAGCTGCAAAACGGACAGGACGCGATCGGCGGTCGTCAAAGGGCGAGCTCCTCCTTTTCTGGTCCTCTAGCACACCCGGCTTTGCGGTCCGAACAGACGGCTGCAGAATTTAAGGCGCGTGCGGCGCAGACTCAGCCGCGACCTGGAACCCCGCCGAAAGCCTGGCGCCCAGCTGGGGCGCACACGGGGTGACATAGAACTCGCCAGAACGGGCTGGAAGCAAGAAGAGCTCATCACCGCGGTGTCTCCCGGTCGCAGCCATGGACGCTGAAAGTCCAGAAATCGTCGCAATGGCTGTCGCTCACCAGGAGATTGGCTGGCCTGGCTGGATTCTTGCGGCTGGTTACGGGTCCCCGCCAGGAGCAACCTTTCATGACGGCATCAAACGACGATTTCCAGGTAGGGCGTCACGACAATGGGCATTCGCTTTCCAAACAACGACTTCAAGAACTTCGAGGCGCCGATGCGCGCGGAGATCGACCTGGCTGGACTGGAGGTCGTTCAGGGGGAGGTGCCAAAAGAGCTTAGCGGCGGCTTCTTCCGCCTGATTGGCGATCGGAAGTGGCCCGCCTTCGTGGAGAACGACATCTTCATGCTCGGCGAAGATGGGATGGCGTCCTGCTTCTATTTCAAGGACGGCAGGGTCGACTTCAAGATGCGTTATGTCCGCACGCCGCGTTTTGTGGCGGAGGAGAAGGCCGGTCGGGCTCTTTTCGGAGAGTATCGCAACCCGTTCACCGACGATCCGTCTGTCGCTGGCCTTAGCCGCGGCACCGCCAACGTCACGATGCTGGCCCACGCGGGCAAGTTATTCGCGATGAAAGAAGACAGCCCGGTGATCGAGATGGACCCGTTCACGCTCGAGACGATCGGCGAATATGACTGGGGCGGCGCTGTAACCGCCAAGGCGATCACCGCCCATCCGAAGATCGACCCGCGGACCGGTGAACTGATCTTCTTCGGATATTGCGCGGCGGGTCCTGCAACGCGGGATGTCGCCTATTACGAGGCGGACGCCGAAGGGCGCATAATTCACGAGGCCTGGTTCAAGGCTCCCTATACTTGCATGGTGCATGACATCATGGTCACTGAACACTATGTGGTCTTCCCCATTACGCCTCTTCGCCACGAGCTAGAATGGATCGAGCGGCGCGAGCCGGCATTCAAGTGGGATCCGAACGAAGAGGTCTATCTCGGCGTGCTGCCGAGAAAGGGCAATGGTGACCAGATCAGGTGGTTCAAGGGACCGAACCAATGCCATGGGCATACTGTCGGCGCCTTCGACGACGGGCGCTACATCTATGCGGACAACACGTTTAGCAAGCGCTCCTTCTTCCATTTCTTCCCGAACGTCGATGGCTCCGCGTTCAGCCCGGCCGATACTATGCCGTACATGAAGCGCATCGTGATCGATATGGAAAGCGAAGGCGATCACTTCACCGAGCAGAAGTTGTTTGAATATCCCTGTGAGCTACCGCGCATTGATACGCGATTTGAGACGATGGACTACAATTTCGTGACGATGAATCTGCTCGACGTTCCAGGGCAAGAACGGGTCGGTCACGGCTTCCAGTGGGTCGCTACAATGGACGTCAACGGGAACAAGCCGTCGAAGATATATTATGCCGGCGACGACTGCTCGATCGGCGAGCCCCAATTTGTACCTAAAAGTAACGATGCGCCGGAAGGGGAAGGCTATATTCTGACGGTTGTAGGCAAGCATCAGGAGATGCGTAGCGAACTGCTCATCTTGGACGCCAGCGATATCAATGCGCCGCCGGTCGCGACGGTGGCTCTGCCTTTCCGCCTCCGCAGCACCGGACATGGCTATTGGTACAGTACGAGTCAGCTGCTTGGCGAAACCAACGTCCTGGGAGCGTCGTGAGATGGCTGACCTTGCAGGCAAGGTCGCGCTGGTCACCGGCGCCAGTCGTGGTATCGGCCGTGAGATCGCCAAGCGGTTGGCGGCCGATGGCGCGACCGTAGCGGTTCACTACGGCGCCAACCTGGCCGCGGCTGAAGAGACCGTCGCCACGATCGTAGAGGCGGGGGGGAGGGGGTTCGCCATCCAGGCGGACCTTCATACGCCAGAGACCTCGCTAGCCAAGATGTTTGAGGATTTTGATCGCGGCCTGAATCTGTGTTCAGGCCAATCAGGTCTCGACATCATCGTAAACAATGCCGGCCAGATCATGTTTGGCGCGGTCGATGTCCTGAGGCCGGAAGCGTTCGACAAGGCCTTCGCCGTCGATGTGAAGGCTCCCTTCTTTATAGTCCAGGGCGCCCTTCCTCGTCTTCGCGATGGTGGGCGCATCATCAATATTTCGTCGGGCACATCTCGTGTGGTCAATCCGGACGTTGTCTCATACGCGATGGCCAAAGGCGCGCTGGAAGTCTTTAGCAAGACAATCGCCCAGCAGCTTGGTCCGCGTGGCGTCACCGTCAACTCGGTCGCGCCGGGGCCCACCGCCACAGAAGAGTTCTTGCGCATGGCGCAAGGCAATCCTTCCTTCGTGGAACACGCAAAGTCCCAGTCGGCGCTGAGGCGACTCGGCGCCCCTGCGGATATCGCCAACATCGTGGCTTTCCTGGCGAGCGACGAGGGGGGCTGGATCACGGGCCAGCTGATCGACGCGACCGGAGGAACCCTGCTGGGTTGAAGGCCCGCCGCAGCTGTCAGATCAACGCGGCGAGGCGGTCGACCTTTGCTGCTTGTGCTGCGGCTGCGGCCACGGGGTTTCGATCGAGTATGGCCGCGATCACCTTGAGCGTTTCCTCGCGATAGAGGGCGCCCAGTAGTTCGTCGTCAGGATCGCGGAGCGCCGATGACCAGCTAGGATAGCTCTTGGTGCATCGTAAAAGGATGTCTATCAGAGGTTCGCTGACGATGCGGAACTGGCTTTCCTCCGCCAGCTGCATGACATCGGCGCTTACGGTTCCGTGGCGCTCGGACAGCCATCGCCGCGCTCTTTTCAGGCGGGTGCGATCCGAATTCGTCGCCACCCTTGCCGCGATAGAAACGACTTCGATGCTCAATCGCTTGAAGACCGCCATCGCATCGTCGGGCGTGACGCCAACGGCGGCGAAGTAGCAACTGATGAGTTGGCAAAGGGCCGTAGGATCGGGCGAGCGGGTCATCAATCCCTTCCCGCGGCCTGCCGTGGACACAGCGACGCCTTCAAACTCCAGCATTCGAACCGCTTGGCGCAACACGCTGCGGTCAGCGCCATAACGTTCACAAAGATCCATTTCGGATCCCAGCCGTCGATTATCGGCTTTGGCGTTTCCTAGATCTTTTATGAGTAGACGAAAAACTTGTTCCGCCCGCGAACGAGCGCCTGGCGTCGCCCTCATCGCAATACGGCCTTCGGCCCCTTCGCGGGCGTAGTGTTCCACAGCGGCGGTCAGGCCGGCCAGGAAGTCCTCCATGCCGGCGCCTATCGGCCTCCCCGAACTGGGGTGGGCCGTTTGCAAGTGCGCTGCATTCAGGACCTGTCGGCAGATGCTGCCCTGCAGGTCCAGGCCGCGATGCGACGTGACATAGCGATGAATGGCTTCCAGTACGGCTGCCATTTCAGGCGCCAGCACCAGCAGGCCGCCATTGGGGCCGCGCCGCATTCTGGCTGTTCCGCGGCTTTCGAGGATGCGGACGGCTTCGCGCAGAACCATGCGGCTAACGCCAAAGCGATCGGCCAACTCGGCTTCAGAGCCATAGATTGTCCCGATCGGCCAGCCTCTCGCGATCAGATCCCCTTCGATCCGCCTGGCGATAGCGCAGGCGGCCTTCTTTGCCGAAGCCGTCGCACCCACGATGGCCTCGAAAAAAGCATTCGGTCTCACCAGCGTGACCGCAGAACGATGCTGAGATGAAAAATTTGGCGCATCGACCCGATAAGCAGTGACCAAAGCCTTTTTCCTTCAGCAGGAGCGCGTCGACGTGGTTTGGTGTAAGCGCTCCGGGGAGCTTGGGTGTCGGCGCTTTTAAGGTCAATCAAGCAGGGCGCGAGTGCGGCGTTTGGCCGTTGACGCCCCTGTTCTCTGCGCCCCGCGGATTTTCCGTCACTGAACGCGAAGCGGGCGCCGAACAAGGGGTGGGAATTGGAGAGCCCGCGGCGGCTGCCTCCCCCCAAAAGCAGACGCCTGACATCTGAGTTGCGCGGTTTGAAGACGCCAACGGCGATAGAGAGCGGTCTGCACGCGGGCCATGCGACAGCCAATCGGGCGGCCGAGGAATAGCCACTACTGGTTTGGGTAAATTGTCAGCCTAAAAAGGCGGGGATGAAGCGTGCGACTCCGTCATGATGTCGCCCCCTCGTTCGATCCGTCGCTGCCGCACATATCCACATGGTGGCGCTCGCCGAGTGGGATCTCCCACGCAGGGTATCTCACGGCCGTCGGCATTGCCCGCGGTCGGGGTGCGCCGGTCGCGAACACGGCGAGGCTGGGTGAGCGTGCGCGCGCGAACGGAAAAAAAGGGGAAACATGGAAGGGCAGCGCATGACAGGTACATCGGGTCCAATACCTGCCGATGAAGGCCCCGGGATCATCGCCGCAGAGCCGGTTAGATCCGAGGTGACCCGCCAAGCCGTCGCCGTTGCGGTCGCCTGTGCGATCTGCATGGGTTTTGGTTTTGCGCCGATCTTCTTCGGCACATTTCCGCAGTTCCTGGAGCCGGTGTCTCGGCAGTTCCAGTGGAGTGCTGCGATCTTCCCACAGGCGATGTTGATTTCCGGCGTAACGGGTGCGCTCAGCGGACCACTCGTCGGGCGGCTGATCGACAAGCTTGGGGTGCGCAAGGTGTTGCTGCCTGGTTTGGTGGCTTGGGCTGCAACGCTTGTCGCCATGTCCTTTCTGAACGGCAGCCTGGTCATGCTCTATGTCGTTTCAGCGCTGATGGGGCCGCTGGCTGCGACCTGCGGCCCCGTGGGGCTGGCAAAAGTCGTCTCGAGCTGGTTTGACCGAAGCCGTGGCGTTGCACTGAGCGCCATCCTCGGCGGCTCGGTGGCGATCTTCACCGCCTTGATGCTTGTCGTTGCGCGCGCCCTGATCATCGAGATCGGTTGGCGCGAAACCTATCTGGTCCTTGCGGGATCGATTGTCCTCATCGCTCTGCCGGTATCCTATTTCCTCTTGCGGGAGGCGCCGCACTCGGTCTCCCCCTCCATGGCGATGATGCCAGGCTCGGCGGTTGAAGGCGTCAAGCCGACGGCTGCATTCACCAGCCGGGCGTTCTGGACCGTAATGCTTTCCTCGACGCTCGTCTGCGCCTCGTGCAGCGGCGTGGTGAGCCACTTCGTTCCTTGGAGCGCGGAACGGGCAGTATCCCCCGGAATCGCGACTTTCGCGCTGACATTGTACTCGCTCGTCGGGCCCTTCGCCGCATTGATCGCCGGCGCGGCCGCAGATCGCCTGAGGCGACCAGGCATGCTCGCGATCGTTTTCATGGTTCCGCTGATCGGCTTTCTGGCGATGCTGACGTCGCAGGACTGGGCTGTGATCATCGGCCTCACGATGATGGGCGCAGGGTTCGCTGCGGTCGCCGGCCTGCTGCCATTCTTCACAAGCCGATATTTCGGTCTGGCGAACGCCTCGACGATTTTCGGAGTGGCCATCGGATTAACAACGCTCTCGCTGGGCATCGGACCTGTGCTGCTTGGTGTCCTACGCGACAAATGGGGCGCCTACGCGCCCGGCTCGCCGATCGTCGTCGGAGCTCTGATCCTGGGCGCCGTGCTCGCCGCGAGCTTCCCGCCTTATCCGCGCTCTAACGGTGGAGAAACGTCCCCGTGATCCACGACCGCGACAAAAGTGAATGAGTACTGGCCGATGTGGTGCTCAGCAGGTGGCGTTCAAAGGCCTGCTGGGCAAAACTGGCGAGGCCAACTGTGCGTCTTGGTGCTGATGCGCTCCTGGATGCATGAGCTCGCCGACAAGGGTCGGAGAGCTGAAACAAGATGGCGTTGGACCGCCTATAGGGGCCCGCCGGGGTACGGTGCGCGCGGACGGCGACCATCAGCCATGGAGCTTGCCCGCAAGATCGGGGTCCCAATCCGCGTAGTCCCAGTGCTCGGCCGCTTTGCCGTCCTCCATGCGCCACAGGTCGAACCAAAACGACACGAACGACTCGCCGCTGCCATCGCCTTTGTCGCGATACACCGGCTGCATCATCATCACATAGTCGCCCTCGGCGATCAGCAGCCGCTCCCCCGCGAACTTGAGCGCGCCAAACATTGCCCGCGCCTTCTCCGTATGCGGGAAGCGCATCACCGAGTCCGGGCCATCGGCGAAGTTCGGATTATGCTGGATATAATTCTCTGTCATCAGCGCGCGGGTCTCGGGAGTGTCGCTCGTCGCCGGATCGAACAATCGGCTCATCAGCCGCGTCACGACGTCCTTGTTCGCCTGCAGCCGCGCGGCATTGTCGTTCGTGGTCATTGGAGTCCTCCTAGCGCTCTTTTCTGGCCGACACCGACCCTATTGCTGGATGTCGTTCACCGCCCCCGGGCGCCGCGGGCGAGATTTGGGGTGCAGCCTTCCACGCACGCTTCAGCGGCCGTGCTCTGCAGCCGCAGGTGGCGAGTTTGGATGGCGAACAGTCGGCGCCGCCCGGGCGGTGCGCCTTTGCAAATGCCAGTATGACCTTCAGCTTTTCTCGGCCAAGCCGTTCGTCGTTCAGAGTTCGTCGCCGGACGGGCGGGATGCGCAAGACCGAAGACCAGTCCTCGGTGTCCTGCGCCCGGAGCCGGTAAGCTAAGCCCAGGCTAGATCCGCCGAACGCCGAAACAAGTGTCAGGAATGTGAACTCTTCGGCCTGGCCGCGGCCTCGGCGGCCTCGATGTCATTCTCGAAATAGCGCTTGGGGAGGCGGGCGGTGATGTGCGCGTGATCGACTTGGAGACCGCGCCCTGAAACAGCGGCGGCGGGTGGCTCCCGCTCACGGCGCACTGCCAACGGGCCCCGGTCCGCCCAGATCACCGTGCGCGATCGGTGCGGCAGAGCAGGCTGAGGCCCGTCGTCTGCAGCGGCTCGACCAGGGTGTTCAGCGAGGGCTGGACGGCGAGTATCAGCGGACCGAGATGACGCATCTAGCGGTCGTCTAGGGTCTGGGTTATTCCTGCTCGTCCTCTAGCGCAGGCGGCTTTGCTGTCTTGAACAGGCCGGTAAAAAAAGCAGGGGCGCGCATTGCGCGCCCCCAAGTGGCCTAGAACCGGGCCGAGAGCCTGGCGCCCCAGGTGCGGGGCGGACGCAGGGTGACATAGGGCGCGCCCAGAACCGGCTGGACAAAGGATGAGCTCATCACCGCCTTGTTCTCCAGGTTCTGGCCATAGACGCTTAAGGTCCAACGATCGTCGCCCGGCGTGTAGCTGACCAGCAGATCGGTCTTGTTGTAGGCCTTCTGCTTTTGGCCCAGCACCTGCTCGTCGCCGACCCAGTAGCTCGACTCGAAGCGCTCGGTGATCTCTGCCTCCACGCGTCCCGAGCCGAGGTCAAAGCCGCGGCTGTAGGTGACGCCGCCCGACCAGGTCGGCGCCAGCGCCAGGCGGTGACCCGAACAGTCGACCAAGACGACCGAGGCCGCGGTCGTGGCGCTGACCTTGCAGCTGGTGGTCGGCGCGCCGGTGGTGGTCGACTGGTTGTAGACGAAGCTGCCGTAGCGGCTGTGCTCATACTGCAGGTTGGCGCTGATCTGATCGTTCGCCGTCGGCTTCCAGATCATGTCGACCTCGAGCCCGTAGAGCGTGGCCTTACCGGCGTTCTCGGTGATCAGGTCAAAGCCGCTCGGCGTGACCGGACCAAGGTGGGTGACCTGCTTGTCCTTGTAGCGCCAGTAGAAGGCCTCGGCGTTGATCTGCAGCCGGTTGTCCAGGAACCGGTTCTTGGAGCCGATCGCCGTGGCCGTCAGGTTCTCGGGCTGGAAGGTGTTAGGGGCCAGGGAGGAGTAGAACCCCCCGGCCTTGAACCCCGTGCCGAGGTTCGCATAGAGCAGGTTGGACGGGGTCAGATCGTACTCGGCGGCGATCTTCCAGGTGGTTTTCTTGAAGGTGGCGTCGCCGGCGATCGGCGACGTGCAGGTTCCCGCCGAGGCGCTGAAGGTCGCTGGGCTGGGACAGACGGCCGGATAGGCCGCCGCCGGAACGGCCGGCAGCGGCGACAGGCGCGTGCCCTGCAGGGTCTTTTCGTCACGCGAAGCGCGCACGCCGGCCGTCAGGCGAAGCTGGTCGGTGGCCCGCCAGGTCGCCTGGCCGAACAGGGCGTAGGAACGGGTGTCAAGCTTGGGGGCTATGACGCGAGAATAGGTCACGCTCTGATCGGTGAAGATGTTGGTGGTCTGGTCTTCGGCGAAGGCGAAGGCGCCCACGATCCAGCTCAGCGCGGCGTCAGTCGGAGAGGCCAGGCGCGCTTCGAGCGACCGCGAGCGGGAGGTCTCGGAGTCCTCCAGCAGGAAGCCCGGCGCGTACTGGCGCGTGTCCAAGTCCATCTTCCGATAGGCCGGGATCACCGTCAGAGTCCCAAGCCCGGTCTTCCAGTTCAGCGTCGCGCCGGCCCCAGTGGTCTTCAAGTCCAGATAGCCGTCGTTCAGCACCGGCTTGAGGCCCGCCGCGACGAAGATCGCCTGGCCGGCCGCGGTGCTGGCGCCGGTATAGGGCGAGCCCGGATCGACGAAGGGGCTCTGAACCGCGCCGCCGCCGTGCGCGTCAACCTCGGCGTGATCGATCGACAGGGTCAAGTCGACAGCGTCATTGGGCGCCATTCGCAGCTGCAGCCGCGCGGCGCTCTCGTCGGCATCGTCATAACCGTCGCTCAGATAGCCGTCGTGGCGGTTGACCTGGCCGGAAAACCGGATGGCGACGGCGTCGGAAAGGGCCAGGTTGAGCGCGCCCTGGACGCGGCGCTGGTTGTAATTGCCCGCTTCCAGCGTCAGGTCGCCGCCGGTGGTGAAGCTGGGCTTGCGGGTGATGATGTTGATCGCGCCGGCTGTGGCGTTGCGGCCGTAGAGCGTGCCTTGCGGCCCCTTCAGGACCTCGATGCGGTCGAGGTCGAACAGCACGCCGTTCACCTCGGCCGGGCGGGGCACATAGACGCCGTCGAGATTGGAAGCCACGGCCTGCTCGGAATAGGCGTTGCCCGACAGCGTGCCGATGCCGCGGATGGCCAACTGGGTGTAGCCGCCTCCGCCTGTGGCGATCTTCAGGGCCGGCACGGCCTTGCTGATGTCCTGAGGCTGGGTGACGCCCTGACGCTCGAGCTGGGCGGCGGTCAGAGCCGAGATCGCCGCGGCGGTCTTCTGGACGCTGCTGTCGCGGCGCTCGGCCGTGACGATGATTTCCGCGATCGCGGTGTCGGCGGCCGGCGCCGCTGGCGTCGCCGCCTCCTGTCGCGCCGCAGCACCCGTCGCCCAGGCGCTGGCGACTATCAAGGTCAGCAAGGATACTTGCCGCATTGTCTCTCTCCCCGTTGCTCTTTCGGCCGTTTCGGCGCGTGCGCCGGACGCATTGGCTCGTCGCCATGCGCCCGCCGACGCCCCAGTCGACGTTGTTCGGCGTCAATGTCTGCAATTGACGTTATTCTCATATATCGATAATTTTGTAGCTTAAGCAAGCGGCGAAAAATCGCGCCGTTTGCAGGGAGATGAAATCGTGACGGTCCCCATCGGCAGATCTTCGCGCGCCGCGCCATTGGCGCTTCAGGGCCTCATCCTGGTGTCGGTCGCCTGGCTGGCGGTCATGGCCACCTCCCTGATCGCGCCAGTGCTGCCGCTGATGGCTCGCCATTTCGCCGACGCGCCCAACGCCAAGGAACTCGTCCAGTTGACCATCGCCCTGCCGGCCCTGATGGTGGCGCTGTTCGCCGTGCCGATCGGTCTGTTGATCGATCGCGTGGACCGTATCGGCGTGCTGATTGGCGGGCTGCTGCTCTATGCGGCCGCGGGGTTGGCGCCCACGCTTCTCGACACGCTGCCGGCGATCCTGGCCTCGCGCTGCGTTGTGGGTGTGGCCGAGGCGGTGGTGATGACCGCCGGGACCGCGCTGCTGGCCGATCTCTTCGACGGGCCCAGCCGCGAGCGGTGGTTCGCCCTGCAGACAGGGTCGGCGACCCTGGTCTCCATCGTCGTCCTGGCGCTGGGCGGGGCTCTGGGCGAAGTCAGCTGGCGCACGCCCTTCTTCGTCTATGCCTTGCCATCGATCTTCGCCGTGCTGGTCTGGCGCCTGGTCAGCCGTCCGGTTGACGTCGCGGGGGTCCCGGCGAGTCAGGAACCCGTCGTGGACGGTGGATGGAGCGCCTTGACCGCACCGGCTCTGACGACACTTCTGGCTTCGGTGGCCTTCTATGTCGTGGTTATCCAGCTGCCGTTCCTGCTGACGACCCGCGGCTATGCCGCGCCAAGCCAGATCGGCCTGGGGGCGGCCCTGGCGGCGGCCGCGGTTCCACTGGGCTCAGTGCTGTTCCGGATCCTGGCCAGGCGCAGCGTCGCGGCTCGCATGGCCATCAGCTTCGCCCTGTCCGCCGCTGGCTTTCTCCTGATGGCGCACCAGACCGGCTATGCCGGAACCCTGGCGGGCGCCTTCATCAACGGCGTCGGCTCGGGCCTGGCCCTGCCGACCCTGTTGACCTGGGCGACCGGCGGCGACAACGCCCACCACCGGGGACGCAGCACCGGGGCGTGGAACACCGCCTTCTTCCTGGGACAGTTCCTGAGCCCGATCGTCTTTGCAATGCTAAGCTTGGCGCACGGCGCGGAAACGGCCTTACGGCTGCTGGCCGGCGTCTGCGCCGTAGCTTTCGTCGCCAGCCTGGCGGCCCTTTATCGCCAGGGCCGGTTCATGGCGCGGCGCGTGCTGGACGCCAAGGGCGTGTCGCGCTGTACTTGACCGGCTAGGGTTTCTCCAAGGGCGGACGGCTGAGGACACGCATCTCCGCGGTGGAGCTGAAGGGCGCCCAGACGCTGCAATTTCTCCGGTCATGCCGGGCGGCGCTTCGGCGTTAAGAGCGTGCGGGGCGTTGGCAAAGTGTCGGGGAGGCCAATGATGCAAGTCAAAAATCAAGAGCGACGGCTCGCTATCCTGGAGGCCGCCAAGAGCGTGTTTCTGGAGCGCGGCTACGCCGGCGCCAGCATGGCCCAAGTGTCCGCGCGATTGGGCGGATCAAAACAAACCCTCTATAGCTACTTTGCCTCCAAGGAGGATCTATTTATCGCCGTGATGCTGGAAAGAGGCGCCGCTCAGGTCCAGCCGCTCTTCGAAGCTTTCCGCAACCAGGAGAGCCTGAACCTGGCGGTGCAGGACTTCGCTCTGGCCTTTGTGCGGTTCATCACCGCCGAAGAGATTCTGGCATTCCGCCGCATCGTCTATGCCGAAGGCGCTAAGTCGGAGCTGGGCAAACTCTTTTACGAGAACGGACCCAAACGCGGCTGGTCGCGGATGGCCGAGGATTTCGCTGCGGCGATGGACCAAGGCCTCATGCGCCGCGCCGACCCGTGGGTGGCGGTGAACCAGTTTCACGCCCTATGCGAAGCCGGGCCCGTTCAACGTCTGCTGGAGGGATCCTTGCTCAGGGTCGATGAACAAGACCTCGTCGGCGCGGCCAAGGCGGCGGCCGATACCTTCATCCGAGCCTATGGGCTTCAGGTCGAGGGGTAACTGCAGTACCGCAGCGCAAGGCGGTCGATATCGAACACCCTCATGCCGCCTCGTCGGCTGCCGCCGTGAGACGACGGATGGTTTCGAGCAGGTCGACGGCCACGATCGGCTTCATCAGGAAGGCGTCGGCGCCGGCCGATAGCCCGGCCACCTGGTGTTCCGGCAGGGCGTTGGCTGTGAGCATCACGATCGGCGTCGCCGGCGCGCCAGCGTCGCGTTCGGTCCGGCGAATGGAGGCTATGGCTTCGAGGCCGCCCATGACCGGCATCTGCATGTCCATCAGAATGAGATCGTACCCGCCGGGCTGGAAGCGAGCGACCGCGTCCTGACCATCGACAGCCATGGTCAGATCGACATCCATGCCCTCCAGCATCAGGGCCACGACCCGGCGATTGATGTCGTGGTCCTCGGCCAGCATGACTTTCAAGGTGCGCCCAGCATCTAGGGCGGGACTGGCCAGAGCCGGCGAGGACGCGGCCGAGTTCGTCATGTTCGCTACGGGCAACGTCAGGCGGACCGTGAAGCACGAGCCTTCGCCCGGCGTGGACGCAACCTCGATCTCGCCGTTCATCAGACGCGTTAGGGCCCGTGAGATCGACAGACCAAGGCCCGTGCCGCCAAACCGCCGCGTGATCGAGCCATCGGCCTGGGCGAAGCGCGCGAACAGACGTTGACCCGTCTCGGCGTCGAAGCCGATGCCGGTGTCGACGACCGCCAGGGCCAAAGCTTGCACGCCGTCGACCTCCGGCGTGGCGTCAATTCTGACTTCGACGCGGCCGCGCTCCGTGAACTTGATGGCGTTGGAGACGAGATTGCCCAGCACTTGCCTCAAGCGCGCGGCGTCGCCGATGTGACGCTCGGCGACCTCTGGTGCGATTTCCAGCTCGAAGCTCAGCCCCTTCTCCTCCGCCTTGGCGCGGAACAGTTCGACAATGGCGCGACACGTCGTGCGCAGATCGAAGGGCTCTGGGTGGATCGCCAGCTCGCCCGCCTCGACCCGCGCCATGTCCAGTACATCGTTGAGCAGGACTTGCAGAGAGTCGGCGCTGGTCTCGACCAGATGGACCATGTCGCGCTGCTTCGGCGCTAGGTCGGTTCGGGCCAGAGCCCCGACGACGCCGATGATTCCATTCATGGGCGTGCGGATCTCGTGGCTCATATTGGCCAGAAACTCCGACTTCGAACGGCTAGCCGCCTCGGCCTTGTTCTTGGCGTTACGCACGGCGGCGAAGGCGCGCTCCAGCCGCTGAGCGCTTCGGTTGCGCGCCCCCAGCGCGGCGGTGGCCGGCACGGCCGTAGCGAAGATCGAGGCGATCAAGAGCTGGACCATGAACTCCTGCCGGTAGGGGTCCGTAGGCGCTATGAAGGCGATCGGTCCATGACCATTGGCTGTCAGGGACATGGCGACGAGGCTGGTCGCCAGCACCGACACATAGACCCAGCCTGGTCCGGCCCTGAACGCGGTCAGCACTAGGAGCGGCATCACAAGCGTCAGGGCGATGAACTGGTCCAAGGCGAACGACGCGACAGCGACGACGACGGTGAGGGCCAGCAGAAGAGAACGCTCAAGACGACCGCCTGGGGCGCGGAAGAGTCTTTCCTGCTTGAAGGGCAAAAGCGCCGCCGGCGTGGCGACGAGCAGGCCCAGACCGTCCTCGAGCATCCATTGCAGCCAGGCGTCCCAGAAGTCGTTGAATGACCCGTCTATCAGCGCGAGCAGGACTTGGCCGATCAAGGCCTCGGCCGCAGCGGCGCTCAGGGCGATAAGCGCGAAAATGAACAAGCGCCTGGGCCGCGACAGGTCGAGCGCAGCGCCGCAAAAGGTGCGGGTCGCCACCGCACTGGCAAAGGCCAGCGCTTGGTTGAGGCTACTGAACAGGATTGCATGCGTCAGGTCGATCCGGCCGATCCAATTGTGAACCAAGTCGACGCTGAAGCAGGCCAGGCAGAAAGCTAGGCCCAGCCGAGGCGACAGCATCAGGATTCCAGCGAGCAGAACGCCATTCGAGGGAAAGAACGCCACCGCGTCGCTGATGTCTCGGCAGAACAGCCAGATGCAAAGCTCGACAGCTCCATATGCGACGAACAGCGCTGCGGCGGCAGACAGGCCTTGCCGATGGGAGGAAGGCCGATAGAGCTGAAGGCGCGAAGCCATGCTTAGGCCGCGCTGGCCCTGGAGATGTCGAAAGACCTGACGCACCGCGGCGCTAGAGGAGGGGCTTTGTTTTGCGAGCGGTCTTGCGACGAGTTCATTTGCATTTTCCCCCAACGTAACCGTCGGAGCAGAAGAGCCAGTCTGGCTCAACGGACGGTAAAATTCGAAAGTGCAGATTGTCGCACCCCAAAGGAGAGCAACCACACGTGGTTAGGGCAGGCTGGCCGAGGAATGTTGAGCCCCATTGCCGGGTCGCCGGATGTTTCGGCAGCTTTTCACTGGCGTATGCGCCGAGGCTGAGGCGCCGCGCGCACCTCTTTGGGCGGCGGCGCGGAGGGGAGCGGGAAGATGGGCGGTGAACTAAGCTCGCTCGAAAATGACCTGCTCGTCGGACAAAAGCTCGGCGGGATCGTCGGCCGCGCGCCTGGACCACTCGGCTTTCGTGTGCGGAAGCGGGCCCACGCGATCGCGGGCGCTGAAGCCTGGGATCAGACGGCAGCCTCTGTCCGGGACAATCGCCTAGCCTATCATCCAGCCTTGAAGTCGCTTTGCACCTCCGCAGGGTTTCAAGGTCGGCGCTGCTTTTTGTTTCAGATCACGCGATCGGCCTCGACCAGAGCCAGGGCCTCGTTGAGAATTTGGGCGCGCGCTTCCACCGCCGTCAGGCGGCGGCGCAGGAATTCTGAGAGATAGGCGATGGCTTGGAGACGTCCCTGGGGCAGAAGGTCCAGAAACTCGCGGATATCCTGAGCCGAACCGCCCAGTTCACGCAGCGCCAACGCCGCTTCGATCCGCACCTGTTGATCGGGCGAATAGAAGCGCACGCCATTGAGGCCCCGTTCAGACTCGGTGATGCCACGTTCCTCCAGGTTGTGCAGCGCCTTGAGGCTGACACCCTGCCAGCGCGCCACCTCGCCGATCTGGGCGCGGGAAGCGGGGCGGGCATTGCCACGGGCGATCCGCCTCAGGGCGCGGGCGCGAGCCTGGGCCTGGCCATCGTCGAGGCGGGTAGGGAGGTCGCCGGAGAAGCAGAGGTCCGGTAGCAGGGCGATCTTGGCGCGGCTGCGCGAGGCGTGCATGGGATGAATGTCTCCTGTCGAAGGCGCTCTCTACTCGGCCAGTTCGGCCATCACCTCAGCGGCCTCTGTGAAGGCGGTGTTGGCCGCCGAGCGGCGGATTCGGCCAAGGTTTCGGCGTCGGGGTGATCGAGGCAGGTCGCGGTGATCTGCGCGGCTGACGGCGGGTCGATCACCCCGACGTCCGCCTGCGCTTGCGACAGGGGGGGACTCGAAGCGCAGGGCCGCGTCCAGCGGGGCCTCGTCACCGAACACTGCAAGCATGACGGGCGAGGTGAAGGGCTGGGCGCGGATCAGGGATGGCAAGGACAGGGCTCCATCGATCTCAGAGGTCGAGAAGGCGGTTTTGCGTTCGCCTCGCAAGACCATGTCGAAGCGGCGGACGGCGAGGCTGTCTGGGTCCGCAGCCTGGTGGGCGACGAGCCTGTCGCGCCGCTCTGAAGGGACGATCCCATCAACCACGACCAGGCGCCGGTCGGTCCAGATGTCTTGGTCGGGGGCGCCGGGATCCTGACCAGCGGCTGGCGCGGCGAACGAGCCACGGTCGAGGCGTCGGGCGCTTGCCGTGACGGCGGCTGGCGGGCGTCTTCTCGCGAGGAGGGCCGGATCAGGCTCATGACGCTTGCCTAGACGCGCTCGAAAGACAGGGCCGCGCCCTGGCCGACGCCGATGCAGAGGGTCGCCAGGCCGCGCTTGCCGCCGGTTGCTTCCAGTTGGCGAAGCGCCGTCAAAACGAGCCGCGCGCCAGACGCGCCCAGGGGGTGGCCGAGCGCGATGGCCCCGCCGTTGGGGTTCACGCGCTCGTCGTCATCAGTCAGAGACAGTTGGCGCAGCACCGCCAGGCACTGGGCGGCGAAGGCTTCGTTCAGTTCGACAACGTCGAAGTCCCGGATCGATTGGCCGGTCCGCGCCAGGAGCTTGCGGACGGCCGGCACGGGGCCGACGCCCATGACGCGGGGCTCGACCCCCGCGGTGGCGTAGCCGGTGACCCGGGCGCGCGGCGATAGGCCATGTTTGCGCACGGCGGCTTCGGACGCGATCAGCAGCCCCACCGAACCGTCGTTGACGCCCGAGGCGTTGCCGGCCGTGATCGTGCCGCCTTCGCGCACGACCGGCTTCAGCTTGGCTAGAGCATCGATCGTGGTCTCGCGCGGGTGCTCATCGCGATTGACAATGGTGGGGCCGGCCTTGCCGGGAACCTCGACGGCGACAATTTCGCCGTCGAAGAAGCCGCTGGCGATGGCGGCGGCGGCCTTTTGCTGGCTGCGCAGGGCGAAGGCGTCCTGGTCCTCGCGATTGACGCCATAGTCGCTGGCTACGTTCTCGGCTGTCTCCGGCATGGAGTCGACGCCGTACAGCTTGCGCATGGCCGCATTGACGAAGCGCCAGCCGATGGTGGTGTCGAAGATCTCGGCGTTGCGCGAAAAGGCGCTGTCGGCCTTGCCCATCACGAACGGGGCGCGGCTCATGCTTTCGACACCGCCGGCGACGATCAGATCGGCCGTGCCCGAACCGATGGCGCGGGCGGCATAGCCGACAGCTTCCAAACCCGAAGCGCAGAGGCGATTGACCGTGACGCCGGGCACGCTCACCGGATAGCCAGCCAACAGGAGGGCCATCCGCGCGACGTTGCGATTGTCTTCGCCGGCCTGGTTGGCGCAGCCCAGGACCACCTCGTCGACGGCGGAAAGGTCGAGGCCGGTGTTGCGGCGAGCCAAGGCTTTCAGCGGAACGGCGGCCAGGTCATCGGCGCGGACCTTGGCGAGCGCGCCGCCATACCGGCCGAAGGGCGTGCGTACCCCGTCGCAGATATAGGCGGCCGCGATCTTGGCGTGGGGCGTGTTCATGCGAGAGCGCCCCCGCTGAACTTAGCCTCGGTCTTGGCCCTGATCTCGTCGAGAAGGACGCCCGGGGCGACCTCGACCGCCGTCAGGCCCTTGACGCCGGTGTCCTTAACTGCCGGGATCAGGGTCTCGGGATTGCCCGACAGGCCAAAACCCCCTGACATCAGGGTCATGCCGTCGAAGACGACGCCCTCCAGCGCCGCGGCGGCGCTCTCGTAGATCTTGCTCTTCATGGGACGCTCCGGGACCTCCTAGACCAGCGGGAGGCCGACATAGTTTTCGGCGAGGGTGACTTGGGCGGCGCGGGAGCCGCGAATGTAGTCGAGTTCGGCGACCTGCATCTTGCGGTCGAAGCCGTCGCGATCGGGGAAACGGTGGGTCAGACCGGTGAACCACCACGAGAACCGCTCGGCCTTCCAGACGCGGGCCAGGGCGCGGGCCGAATAGCCGTCGAGCCCGGCTTCCGAGCCGTCGAGGAAGTATTCCGACAGGGCTTCGGCCAGCATCACCACGTCGGAGACGGCCAGGTTCATGCCCTTGGCGCCGGTGGGCGGCACGATGTGCGCGGCGTCGCCGGCCAGGAACAGGCGGCCATGGCGCATGGGCTCGCCAACGAAGCTGCGCAGCGGGGCGATCGACTTCTCGAACGAGGGGCCACGCGTGACGCGGGCGGCGGCCTCCTCGCCAAGGCGCAGGCACAGCTCGTCCCAGAACCGGTCGTCGCTCCAGTCCTCGATCTTTTCGTCCAGACCGCATTGCAGGTAGTAGCGGCTGCGGGTGGGCGAGCGCATCGAAGCCAGGGCGAAGCCGCGTTCGTGGTTGCAATAGATCAGCTCGTGATCGCAGGGCGGCACGTCGGCCAGCACGCCCAGCCAGCCGAACGGATAGACCCGCTCGAAGGTCTTGAGCACGCCGGCCGGGATCGCCGCCCGGCTGACCCCGTGAAAGCCGTCGCAGCCGGCGATGACGTCGCAGTCCAGCCGCTGCTCGACGCCGTCCTTGCGCCAGGTGACATACGGCTTGGCGCTGTCGATATCGTGCAGGGCGACGTCCTCGGCGTCGAAGATCACCCTTACGCCGCGCGACTCGGCGGCGTCGAATAGGTCCTTCATCACCTCCTGCTGACCGTAGACGGTGACGGTCGAACCGCCCGTCAGCTCGGCCATGTCGATGCGGAACAGCTGGCCTTCGGCGGCGATGTTCGTGCCGTTGTGGACCAAGCCCTCGGCCCGCAGGCGCTCGCCCAGCTCCAGACGGTGCATCAGGTCCACCGTGACCTGTTCGAGAACGCCCGCGCGGACGCGGCCTTCGACATAGACGCGATCTCGGCGCTCCAGCACCACGGCGTCGACGCCCGTGCGTCGCAGCAGGTGGGCCAGGAACAGGCCGGCCGGTCCCCCGCCGATGATGGCGACTTGTGTGCGCACGTACGTCTTCCCCCTTGCCGCCGCTTGCCGCGACTTGTCCGCAAGACTGCGTGGCGGACGGCCGGTTGAGGATGGACGCAGGTGCAAAAAAGTTGGACTTTTCTCCAAATTTGATCTTGGTCATGGACAATCGTGACGACCTGAAAAAGCCGCGCGTTCCCAGCATTTCCTTCTTCGGGGAGGCTCGTTCACGACGTCACGGGCAGGTTCGTGCACATGGAAATCTTGGACGATCGTTCACGACCGAACAACTGGACGATCCGGCCCCAGGCTCTCGCCGACCACTCTGGGATCGCGTGTTGCAGGGAGGTGTCTCAGACGCGCACGGCGTCCAGCGGTCAAGCGCTTCTCGGATAGTTCGACGCCCCGCAGTGAACGTCACCTTCGTGGAGACGCGTCAACGTCGGCTGTCGCGCACCAAGCTCGTGCAACATACTGGCTATGGTCGTGCGCTGACGTGTTGCTTCCGTTCGGAACGTCCGCTTCTTGGCGACCCCGGCGCTGCGCAATCCGGCATCCATGCCGGAACGCGCACACATCGACCCTGAGAAAAGTCGCCTAGGTCGCCTCAGTCGAGGTTGGTCGCGAACCGGGATGAAGCTTCCGTCCAGCGACTGCGCGCACGCGCTGTTCCAAGTCGTCCACGAAGGTAAAGATGACTGGAACGACCAGTAGGCTCAGCACCGTTGACGTCAGAAGGCCGCCGATCACCACCACGGCCATGGGCTGACGGAAGCTGGGATCGGCCCCGAACCCGGCCGCCGTGGGCAGCATGCCCGCGCCCATGGCGATGGTGGTCATCAGGATCGGACGGGCCCGCTTGTGACACGCGTCCAACAGGGCCTCGACGCGTGAGAGGCCACGCTGGCGCCGGGCCATGATCGCGTACTCGACCAGAAGGATCGAGTTCTTGGTTACGATGCCCATCAGCATCAGCAGGCCGATCACCGCCGGCATGGAGAAGCTCATATTGCAGATCAAGAGGGCGAATAGGGCCCCGCCCAGCGACAGCGGCAGGGCGGACAGGATCGTCGCCGGCTGTAGGAAGTCATGGAACAGCAGCACCAGCACCGCATAGATGCAGAAGATGCCGACGGCCATGGCCAGGCCAAAGCTGCTCATCATCTCGCTGGTTTGCTGCAGTTCGCCCTGTTCCACGGTCCTCACGCCCGTCGGCAGGCTTTGCAGCGTCGGAAGCTGCTTGGCCTCGCGCATGACCTCGCCCAGAGGGCGACCGTTCAGCTCGGTCGTCAAGGTGACTTGGCGCGCCCGATCGATGCGGTCGATCTGGGACGCGCCGCTGCCAAGATTGAGGTCGCCCAGGGAAGCCAAGGCGACCTGGCCGCTCGTCCCCGCGACGCGCAACTGGCCGATGGCGTCCAGGTCGGTCCGAACGGCAGGATCCATGCGCACCCGCACGTCCACCTGCCGGTCCGAGAGGTTCAACTTGGGAAGCGACGCCGAATAATCGCCATAGGTCGCCAGGCGCATCGCCTCGCCGATGTCGCTACTGGTGACGCCCAGGGCCGCCGCGCGCGAATAGTCAGGGGTGAGCTGGATTTCCGGCCGCTGCAGCGCGGCGCTTGATGTGACGTTGCCGATTCCCGAAATCCCGCCACGAATCTCTTGTTCCAGCTTGGTGGCGGTTTGATTGAGGAGATCGCCGTCGTCGCCGGCCAGAACGATCTGCAGCGCCTGGCCATTGCCTGAGCCGCCGACGCTGACACGCGCGCCAGGCAAGGGCTCGAGCGCCTTGCGGATCTCCTCTTCGACGCCGGATTGCTTCAGACGACGTTTGCCGCGCTCGACGAGGTCGACTGTCAGGGTCGAGCTTGCGAGGTCGGCGCTGGCGCTGGCGTCCATCCCGCCGCTCGTGGCCGTACCCACCGAGGCGAAGACATGGGTGACCTCCGGCACGGTCTTGATCAGGCGGACAGCCTGGTTGGTGAGCCCTGTCGTCTGGGCCAGGGTGCTGCCCGGCGGCAAGGTCAGGGATACCGATGTCTGGGCGTTGTCCTGGGCGGGGAAGAAGGCGCTCGGCAGCAGCGGGATCATGGCCAGAGAGACCACGAAGAACAGGCCCGCCAGCGCGACCGTGGCCTTCCGCTTCCGCAGGGTCGTCCCGATGCATGACATGTAACGGTGCATGATCGCGCCGTCCCTTTCCTCGCGATCCGAGGCCCGCAGCATGTAGGCCGCCATCATCGGGGTGAGCAGGCGGGCGACCAACAGCGACATCAGCACCGCGACCGAGGCCGTGATGCCGAACTGGCGGAAGATCTTGCCCGGAATCCCGCCCATGAAGGCGGTCGGCAGGAAAACCGCCACCAGGGTGAGGGTGGTGGCCACGACGGCCAGTCCGATCTCGTCCGCTGCTTCCATCGCCGCCTGATAAGGCTTCTTACCCATGCGAAGGTGGCGCTCGATGTTCTCGACCTCGACGATCGCGTCGTCGACCAGGATGCCGATCACCAGAGCGATCGACAGCAGCGTGACCATGTTGAGGGTGAAGCCGCACAGGTAGATGACGCCGAATGTCGGGATGATCGACAGGGGCAGCGCCGTGGCCGAAACCAGGGTGGCGCGCCAATCGCGCAGGAATAACCACACCACGATCACCGCCAGGATCGCGCCTTCCACCACCAGATGCATCGAACCCTTATAGTTCTCGATGATCGGCGTGATGGTGTTGCTGGCTTCCTCGATCCGCACCTGCGGGTGCTGGGCCGCGAAGGCCTCGACCTGCGCGCGCACCTTCTTGGCCACGGCCGCGTCTCCGAAACCCAAGGACCGGCTGACCGTGAACGCAATGGTTTCCTTGCCGTCGCGGAACGCCCGCGAGCTGCGGTCGGAATGGGTGTCGCGGATCTTGGCGATCTGGTCCAGGCGAACCATCTGGCCGTTCGCGGCGGGGATGGCGATCGCCGCCAGGTCACTGGGATTATGGACCGCGCCAAGCGTTCGCAACGACTGGCGTTGACCGCCGATCTGTCCCTGGCCGCCGGAGCTGTCGCTTTGCATCTCCCTGAGCTTGGCCGAAACGTCGGAGGCGCTGACGCCCAGGCCCGACATCAGGGCAGGGTCGAGGTCGACCTGGACCTCGCGCGAGACCCCGCCGATCCGAGAAACCGTCGAGACGCCCTTCACCGATTGCACGGCCTTGGCGACGTCATTGTCGACGAACCACGATAGCTCCTCCTCGCCCATACGATCGGAGGTGATCGTGTAGGTCAGCATTGACCCGCTGCTGGCGGTGACCTTGGAGACCGTCGGGGTTTGCAGCGCCGCGGGCAGCTCGCTCTTGGCGCCGTCGACGGCGTTGCGCACCTCCTGGACCGCCTCGTTGGAGTCCTTATCGATCGTGAAGCTGACCGAGATGCTGACAGACCCTTCGGTGATGGTCGTCGTGATGTGGTCGAGCTTTCGCAGCGAGGTCAGCTTGTCCTCGATCTTGCGCGCGACCTCGGTTTCCAGCTGTTCCGGCGCTGCGCCCTCCAACGATGCGGAGATGGTGACCGTCGGCTGGTCCATGTCGGGGAACTGCTGGATATCCAGCCGCTGGAACCCGATGACGCCAAAGACGGTCAGCAGGATGAACAGCAGGATCGCCGGGACCGGATGCTTGATGGATAGCGCGGAGATGTTCATCGCGCGGCTTCCGAGGTCGCCGCCGCGGGGCGGACTGTCACGCCGTCGCTGAGGAAGGACGCGCCGCTTTTCACGACGGAGGCGGACGTGGCCAGGCCTCGGACCTCGACCTTGCCGTCGCGACGATCGCCGGTGGTCACTTGTTGCTGGCGAGCGCGCTTGTCGGCCCCGACCACGAAGACGTAGGCGCGGCCGTCGCGCAGCACGATGGCGGTGTCGGGCAGGGTCAGGACGCGCGCAGCGCCGACGTTTATCACGCCGTCGCCGTACATCCCGGCCCGCGCGGCCGAGCCGGACGGTAGCTCTACATAGGCGACGCCTCGGCTGGTGGTGGTGCTCAGCGTCGGCGACACCAGGCGCACGGCGCCGGTGACCCGCTGACCGTCAGGCAAAGTGACCTGTGCGGCCTGACCGGCCTTCACCTGCGCCAGCTGTTGAGCATTCAACTCGGCGTGCCACTCGATCCGTCCTTGACGCACGAGGCGGAAGAGCTCGTCACCAGCGGCCGCCACCTTGCCCAGCAAGGCCGAGCGCGAGGAGATTACGCCGTCGTCCACCGCCCACGACGTTGGTTTGCTGAAGCTGGATCTCGGTGGCGCGAAGTTGGGCCTTCTGCTGCTGTAGGGTGGCTCGCGCGGTGCGCTGGGTCACTTCGTACTTCTCGATTTGCTGTGCCGAGAGGGCGCCGCTGGCGCCCACCTGCGCGACCCGCGCCACGTCGCTGTCGGCCTGTGCGAGGTTTGCCTGCGCTTCGGCGACGACGCCCTGGAGACGGTCGCGATCAGCCAGCAGGGTGTCTCGTGACAGGGTGGCGAGCACGCTGCCGCGCTTGACCCAGCTGCCGACGTCGGCCTGGAGGCTGGTGATGCGCAGCGAGCCGGTTTCGGCGCTGATCACGGCCTCCTGCCACGCCGCCAGGGCGCCGCTGGCATGAATCTGGCGCGGCCAAGCGGTGCTTTCCGGTTGGGTGACCTCCACGGTCAGGCTGGCCGGCGTGCTCTTCGGCGCCTTGTTAGGCGGAGAACAGGCGCTGACCGCGGCCAGGCAGAGGACAGCGGCGCTGGTCGCGGCTGCGCGCTTGAGCAAGGATGTCAAGGCTGATGGTCTCCCGTGGCGGCGAGCGCCGTGTTGGACGCGTCCCAGCCGCCACCGAGCGCCTTGTAGAGCGCGATCCATTGGCGGATTTCGGTGAGGCGGACATTGATCAAGGACTGCTCGGCGTCGAGCGCATTGCGGCGGGCGCTTTCGCGATCCAAGAGATCCGAGGCGCCGGCCCGATAAAGCTGATCCGTCGCTTTAAAGCTGGCTTGGTAGCCCCGAGCCGCAGTCTCCGCGTCGCCTTGCTGCTGGCGGGCGACATTCAGCTGCACCAGGGCCTGCTCGACATCGAGGACGGCGTCGCGCACGGCCTGACGATAGGCCGCCAGTTGATAGGCATAGCTCGCACGCGCCGACCTGACGCTGGCCAGGCGCTGCCCCCCGTCGAAGATCGGCAGCGAGAGCGACGGGCCGAAGGACCATTGCTGAAGACCCGCGCTGGTCGAAATTGAACCGGAGAGGGTCAGGCTTGGGTAGAGGTCGGCTACCGCGGCCCCGATCTCGGCGCTGGTCGCGGCCAGTTCACGCTCGCTCGACGCCACGTCTGGACGCTGTCGCACGAGGTCGGCCGGAACGCTGGTCACATCCAGCTTCCGGGGCGCGGGCAAGACGCCGGCGCTCGGCTGCATCAACGTCCGTAGCGCCGGCTCTTCCAGCCCGGTCAGAGAAGCCAGGCTCTTGACCAGCAGATCACATTGGCCCCGCTGGTCCGTGAAGGACGACCGTGTGCTGGCGGCGGAGGCATCGGCCAGCGCCGCGTCCGAGGCCGGTGAAAACCCAGCGTCTGCGTTCAGCCGTATAAGACGCGCGGAAGTCTCCTGCGATTCCGTGGCCTGGCGAAGGACTTCGGCCAGCTGTTCGCACCCGCGTAGCTGAACGTAGTCATCGGCCACCTCAGCGGCCAGCGAGATCCGCGCCTCGTGCCAATCGTCGGTCCGCGCCTCTATCCGCGCCCTGGCCGCCTCGACATTGCGCCTGGCCTTGCCGAAGAGGTCGATTTCCCAGCTGGCGTCCAGCGCGGCCTGGCTGACCTTGCTGATCGTGGCGCCGCCGGCGGCCGACTCCTGGCGGGACTTGGTGCGGGAAGTCGAGCCGGTGAGGTTCGGCAGGGCCGCGGCGCGCTGCGTCGTCAGCGTGGCCCGAGCCTTGTCGATATTGGCGATCGCTTGGTCTAGGCTGGGACTGGTCTTTTCCGCGCTGGCCTGCAGCGAGGTCAGGATCGGATCGTCGAAACCCGACCACCACGCCAACAGCTTGCCGCTATCACCGCCATGGGGGACGGGCGCCTGCCAGGCGGCGGCCACGGCAGGAGGCGGACGATTGTAGTTTGGACCCGCCGCGCAAGCGCTGACCAGCAGGGCGAAAACCGGCGCCACGGCGAGCAGGCGATCCAATAGCCTCTCCGAATGTTGTCGTAGCCAGAGAGGCTGTGGCTTAGCCGAATGCTATGTTAGGCGGGGCGCCGGCCGGGTAAAGTTGGGCAAAATCGACGTAAAGATATGTAAAGCTCCGCGCGTGCCCCGTCGCGTTGGGGATAGAAAATGGCCGTGAGTGAAGACGCCGCAAAACCGCCGAGGGTGCTTCTGATCGACGACGACGATCAGTTGACGACCATGCTGTCGGAGTTTCTTGTCCGGGAAGGTTTCAGCGTCGGGGCCGCGCATGATGGCGAGAGGGGCGAGGCCGCAGCGCTATCGGGCGACTATGACCTCGTCGTCCTCGATGTGATGATGCCGCGCCTGTCGGGCATCGAGGTGCTCAGGCGCATCCGTCGCGCGAGCAAGGTTCCGGTCCTGCTGCTCACCGCCCGCGGCGATGAGATTGATCGCATCGCCGGGCTTGACCTGGGCGCGGATGACTATGTGCCAAAGCCCTGTTCGCCCGGCGAGCTGGTTGCGCGGATCCGCGCGATCCTACGGCGTGTGCTGACGAACAAGGATCCGACCGCCAACGACATGATCTCCAAGGGGCGGCTGAAGCTCTGGCCCGCCAGCCGTCAGGCGCAATGGGACGGACAGCCGATCGAATTGACCGGCACGGAATTCAGCCTGCTCGAGGAGTTGGCCCGCCACGCGGGGCAGTTGGTGAGTAAAGATCAGCTATCGCTGAACGCCCTGGGGCGCCCGCTGACGCCCTATGATCGCCGGATCGACGTCCACATCAGCAGCATTCGCCAAAAGCTCGGCGTTCGCCGCGACGGCAGCTCGTCGATCCTGAGTGTCCGGAGTCAGGGCTACCAACTGGTCGCGTCGTGAAGCCCAGTCGCCTCTTCTGGAAGTTCTTCGTAGCCTTCTGCATGGCCACGGCCTGTTCATTCTTTATTGGCGTCGGCCTGTTGCGGATGACCCAGAGTGATCCCGCCTTGGATGTGGTCAACGCCGAGTTGGCCAACGTCGTCACGCGATTGATTGAAACCGGTGGACTAGAGTCAGCCGAGCCCCTGCTCGTTCAACAGGGAGCCACGACGCGAGCCTTGGCGCTTTACGATTCTGAAGGACGCTTTCGTCTCGGCGCCCGTGAGGTGAGCCTTCTACCGCGATCGGCCGTACGGGTTCGCTCGCCGAGCGGCGAGATTTACCAGCTGGCGATTGCGAACTCGAAAATGTCAGGCGCAACGCCGTTCCTGATTGGCGGAGCTGTGAGTATTGTCTTTAGCGCCTTGCTTGCTTGGTATTTCTCTGGACCGCTGGCCCACCTGAAGCGGGGGTTTCGCTTCATTGCGCGGGGGCAACTGAGCACACGCGTCGTTCCTCATGTCGGCGCGCGGCGGGACGAAATCGCCGACCTAGCGCGTGAGTTTGACGGCATGGCAGCGCAGCTCGAGAAGCTTTGGCTTGCGCAACAACGCTTGCTACACGACGTGTCCCATGAATTGCGATCTCCATTGACCCGCCTCCAGGTGGCGGTTGGGCTGTTGCGGCAATCGCCGAACGAGCGGCCCGAAATGCTGGCGCGAGTTGAACGCGAGGCTGGGCGTCTAGAACGTTTGTTGGGCGAGGTTCTGACCCTGGCGCGGCTGAAGGCGGGCGATACGACCGGGCGGGTTGAAAAGCTCGATCTCATGGATCTCATCGCCGCCATTGTTGACGACGCTCACTTTGAAGCGCAGGCGAAAAGATGTCGCGTTCGGCTTGAAGGCGCGCAAGCTTTCGTTACCCAGGCCGATGGTGAGCTACTTTATCGCGCCTATGAGAACGTGATCCGTAACGCGGTAAAGTATTCTCCGCCCGAGGCCGACGTGGTGGTGCGCGCGCGGGCGACGGCCAGAGATCTTGTCGTGGAGGTTATCGACGAAGGGCCTGGGGTTTGCGAGGCTGAACGTGGAGAAATTTTCGACGCGTTCCGTCGGTTGGACCAAGACCAGAGCGTTGAGGGCTTCGGATTAGGATTGGCAATCGCTAGAGAGGCCGTCGAGCGACATGGGGGGCGGATCTGGGCTGAGGCGGGACCTAACGGCTTGGGCCTCCGGATTTTCATTGTGGTGTCTCTCAGGGGCGATACGGATGACCGGGTGACGACAAGACGCTTGGGTTGAGAGAGTCCCCACCTACTGTCGCCTTCGGCCTTAGATGTTCGGGCTTAATGGTACGGGATCGTACGGAAAGCTTGTCCCCGGGCTGCCTGCCAGGCATAGTGGCGTCCGTGAGCCTCTGGAGCTCTGGCTTTCAATGGCGCGCATCTCCTCCCTAAATCTGGAGGGCTCGGCGATGATCGCCGAGCCCTCTTTTTGGGTTACGAAGCTGGTGCGGGGATTCCCCGCCCGACCCTTGCGCGGCCAGGCGGCTCGCCCAAGGCTACGGTCTTGCCGTTTGGCGCGACAGGCGCGCGCTCCCCGTCAGCACCGGATCGCTTGCCGAGGTCGCAACCTCGACGGCATAGGCGCCTGCCGGCGCGACCCATTGCTTAGCCTTGACGTCGTAGTCGCCCAGCACGCGAGGATCGGCGGTCACCGTGACGGTCTGGCTTTCGCGGGGCTTTAGGCTCGGCTTGCCCCAGCCGACCAGGCGCTTGGCCTTGCCCTGGCGAAGGACGTAGACCTGCGGCACGTCCGCGCCCTCGCGCGAGCCGGTGTTGGTGACCTTGAAGCGGACGGTCAAGGTCTTGCCGCCGGTGATCCGCAGGTCCGAATACTGGAAGCGGGTGTAGGACAGGCCATAGCCGAACGGATAGAGCGGCTTAAGACCCTTCTTGGCGAACCAGCGATAGCCGGCGTCCGAGCCTTCCGGATAGTGGATGTCGAACGGCTTGAGACCGGCCTGCAGGCCATAGACCGCCCGGGTCTCCTTGTCGGCCGGCGGCGCATCCGAGCCGGCGATCACCAGGTTAGGCAATTGGTCGACGGAGGCCGGGAAGGTGATCGGCAAACGGCCGGCCGGATTGACCGCGCCGGAGATGACGTCGGCGATGGCGTCACCGCCGCGCTGGCCTGGGTACCAGGCCGCGACAATCGCCGCGACCTTGTCGCGCCAGGGCATGGTGACGGCGCTGCCGGTTTGAAGCACCACCACGGTGCGCGGATTGGCGGTGGCCACGCCCTCGATCAGGGCGTCCTGGCCCTCGCCAAGCGACAGGTCGAGGGCGTCCTCTCCTTCGGTCGAAAATTTCTCGCCAATCACGATCGCGACGTCGGCGGCCTTGGCGGCGGCGGCGGCGACCAGCGGATCCTTACCGTCGACATAAGAAATGGCGCTGTTTGGGAAGGCCCTGCGCAGGCCATCGATCGGCGGCGCGCCGCCATAGGCGCGCTTGACCCAGGCCGAGGCGGCCGCCCTAGCGCCCGGAACCATTTTCTTGAAACCGCCGACCGGCGTTACGCTGCTCGAGCCGCCGCCGCTCAACACCCCAAATTCGGCGTTCCCGCCGATCACCACGATGGATCGGGTGGTCGCGGCGAGCGGCAGCAGGCCGTCTTGGTTTCGCAACAGCACCATCCCCTCACGGGCGGCTTTCAAGGCGACCTCGCTATTTTGCTTGGCGGCGATGCGACCGCCTGGCGTTACAGGGTGCTCGGCCAGGCCATGGGCGTAGATGGTCCTTAAGATCCGCGCGGCGGAAGTATCGATCGCAGACTGTTTGACGCGCCCCTCCGCCAAGGCCTCGACCATCAGGTCGGAAAAGTATTTCTTGCCGTCGAGCTGTTCGCCCGACTGTTGATCGAGGCCCTTATTGATCGCCTCACTGGAGTGCACCGCGCCCCAGTCGGACATGACAAAGCCCTTAAAGCCCCAGTCGCGGCGAAGAACTTGGTTGAGCAGGAAGTCGTGCTCGCAGGCGTAGACGCCGCCGACGCGGTTGTAGCTGCACATCACCGAACCCGGCTGACCGTTTTCAATGCCGATCTGGAAGGCGAGCAGGTCGCTCTCGCGCATGGCGGCTTCGTCCATTTCGACCGAAGCGACGTTGCGGCCGGTCTCCTGGTCGTTGAGGGCGAAGTGCTTGATGGTGCCGATGATGTTGTTGGACTGGACGCCGCGGATCTGCGCGCCGACCAGCGTCCCGGCCAGCAGGGGATCCTCGCCCAGATACTCGAAGTTGCGCCCGCCGCGCGGGTCGCGAACCAGATTGACGCCGCCGACCAGCATGACGTTGAAGCCCTTGGCCCGCGCCTCGCCGCCAATCATCGCGCCGCCCTCGCGCGCCAGTTCGGGATCCCAGCTGGCCGCCAGCGAAATCGAGGCGGGAAGGGCGGTGGCCTCGTCACCCGGCCGCAGATTGTTGAGGTTGGAAACACCCAGCGAGGCGTCGGTCTCTAGCAGCGCCGGCACCCCTAGGCGCTCCACCCCGGCGATGTAGCCCGCGCCGACGGTGATCCCGGCCGGCCGACGCGGCGCGGCGATTAGGCCGAGCATCGGTCCGTGCAGCAGGCCGATCTTCTCCTCCTGGGTCATCTGGCCGAGCGTGGCCTTGGCCCGCGCATCTGGATCGGCGATCGAGGGCGTCGCGGCTTGCTGCGCCGCCGCGCTCGTCGCCAGCGCCGCCGCGCCAATCATCCATAGGTGTTTGCGCATCGGCCGTTGTCCTCTCGTCTTTTCGCTTGACGCGCGACGTCCAGACACGCTCGGCGCGGGGCGGCGAGCAGGTGACGGTGTGTGCAGGTCCGGTTCGTCCTTGCATTTCCGTCCCCAAGCCTGGCGCTTTGTCCGCGCCCTAATAATAGTACGGTATCGTACGATTGGAGGGCGGGCAAGGCTTAAGGCGCCGTTGGCGGCCCTTTGTTCGGGTCGGCAAGCGCAGAGGCTTAGGCCGTGAAGACAACCCGGTGTTGGCCGCGCTCGACCCGGAATCGGGCGCTAGGCACGGGCCTGCCGTCGACACGCACCGCCCTTGCCGCGGTGGGGATCACCACCTCAGCCTGGACGCCGGGCGGGATCGACAAATCCAGGCGAACCGTGTCGCCTTCATAGCGCCAGTTGGAGCTCAGGCGACCGGACACGGAGTCGTAGTCCGCGCCGGCCGACCCCAGGCGGCGATCGAAGATCGGCGCGATCACCACCTTGGCAAAGCCTGGCTCGACCGCGGCCAGGCCAGCGATCCGCCGGAACAGGAAATCGCCAATCGCCCCGAAGGCATAGTGATTGTAGCTGTTCATCGACAGGTCGCCGGTGTCGCTGTTCCAGCGTTCCCACATGGTCGTGGCGCCCTTGGTGACCATGTAGCCCCAGGAAGGATAGTCGCGCTGCAGCAGCAGCCCCACGGCGGTGGCTTCGTGGCCGGTGTCGGCCAGGGCGTCGAGGATGTGCGGGGTTCCCAGGAAGCCGGTCGAGAGCTTGCCGCCGCGCGCGGCGATGTCGGCGGCCAAGCGCCGGCCAGCTTCGCTGGCCTGTTCGGGCGACAGCAGGCCAAACCGGATCGCCAGGATGTAGCTGGTCTGGCTGCCGTTGCCGATCTTGCCGTCGGCCTGCACATAGGCGCCCGCGAAGGCCGCGCGGATAGCCTCGAACAGGGCGCGGTAGCGCTCGGCGGCCTCGGCCTTTCCAATCGCCTTGGCCATATCGCGCATCATCGCCGCGTCCGCCGCCCAGAAGGCGGTGCCGATCAGATCCTTGGGGGTGGTCGCCTCGCCCAAATACTTGGCGTCGACCGCCAGCCAGTCGCCATAGTCGTTGCCCTTGCTGGACTTCCAGAGGTAGTCGGGGTTCTTGGCGAGAATGAACGCCAGGTAGCGTTCCATCGCCTCCCAGTTTTCGGCGATGACGCCGGTGTCGCCGTACTGGCGCCAGGCGGTGTAGGGCAGGATGACGCCCGCGTCTGACCAGCCGGGGGCCGAACGCGAGGAGGGCACCATGAAGGGCGGAATGCAGTCTGGAAACTGGCCGTCCGGCCGCTGGGCGCGTCGCACATCCCCCATGAACCGGCGGGTGAAGGCTTCGACATCCATGTTGTAGGCGGCGGCCGGCCAGAACACGGCCGCATCGCCCAGCCATCCCAAGCGTTCGTCGCGTTGCGGGCAGTCGGTCGGCAGGCCAAAGAAGTTCGATCTCTGGCTCCAGACCGAATTTCGCCAGAACTGCTCGACGACGGGGGCGCCCACGCGCAGCACGCCGCTGACCCGGATGTCGTTGTGTCCGACAAGGCCGGTCAGCAGGTCGGCGGCGGGCGCGTTCGCCAGGCCGCGGACCTCGACATAGCGGAAGCCGTGATAGGTGAAGCGCGGCGACCAGACCTCGCGGCCCTGGCCCTTCAGCACGTAGGTGTCACGCGCGAACGCGGTGCGCAGATTGGCCTGGTCGACCTGGCCGTCCGGCTTGAGATATTCGCCGAACAAAAGCTCGATCCGTGTCCCGGCCTTGCCGCTGATCGCCAGTTCCGCCCAGCCGGCGAAGTTCTGTCCAAAGTCGAAGACATGGACGCCGGGCTTTGGCGAGGTGACGGCCTTGGGCTTGAGGCGCTGGGTGACTCGGATGGGCGGGCTCACCTGCGGGTCGATCGGCAGGTTAGGGGCCTCGACGGTTTCGGCTGGGCGCCAGCCGCCCTGCGGCGTTCCGGGCAAGGCCCAATCCTTGATCTCCTGGCGCGCGTCGTAGACCTCGCCGTCGTAGATCTCAGATGTCAGGATCGCCGACGGGGCGATGCGCCACTGATCGTCCGTGGCGATCACCTGGCGGCTTCCGTCTATGAACAGAATTTCGAGCTGAGCCATCGCCCGGCAGGGCGCGGGGCCAAAGCAGAAGCGGGCGTTGGCCGAGAATTCGCTAGCGTACCAGCCGTCCCCCACCCAGAGGCCAAGGACGTTGTCGCCGGCCCGCAGAGCGGCGGTGACGTCGTAGGCCTGGTAAAGCACGCGTTCGAGCAGGTTGGTGGGTTCGGGCGCCATCTTGCGCTCGTCCGCCGGCGCGCCGTTGATCCAGGCCTCGTAAGCGCCCAGCGCCGTGGCGTAGAGGCGGGCCTGGGCCACGGGCTTGTCGAGCCGGAAGGCCCGGCGAAGATGCGTCGCCGCGCCTGGGGGGAGGGGCTGGCCGCGAGGACGGTTGCGGGCCGTCGTGGCGGCGGGCCAGGCGCCGTCGTCGAAATCCGGCAGCGTCCAACCTTCCGGGGCGTTGACCGTGGTCTTCCACCCCTCGGCGGTGCTGAGCCGGCGCTCTGAGCCGCCCAGGCGGATCAGCGCGCAGAGCATCGGCTGGGGGCCGCCCAGGTCGCGGCTGGGAGTCTGGGCGATTGCGATGACGTTGCGCCCCTGCCGCAGGGCCAGGGGGTAGGGACTCATGGTCGTGAAGCGGGTGGGTTCTTCCTCGCCGGCCGCCAATTCCTGGCCGTTGAGAAAGACGCCAGCAAGGCCCGAAGCGGCCAGAAACAAGGTCCCGTCGGACTGGGCCGGAACCTCGAAGCTGGTGCGATAGCAGCGCTTGCTGGTCTTGTCGGTGATGCTTTCCGGGCCGCTGATCCAGTGAACGCCCGCCAGGCGATCGGCCTTGGCGGTCGCATCCTCGGCCGCCAGCCAGGCGGCGTTCCAGTCGCTGGCCGAGAGCAGACCCGTTTCCCAGCGCGCCGGACGTCCGACGGCGCGCGCGCCCTTGTCGTCCCAGGCCTCGACGCGCCACCAGAAGACTTGGCGCGGGGCCGCGGCTGGGCCGCCAAAAGCGATGTCGAAACTCTGGCCGCTGGCGACCTTGCCGCTGTCCCAGACCAGATCGCGCGGGGCGCTCAGGTCGGCCGCGCTGCGGGCGACGGTGATCCGATAGGCGGCTTGGGGGCGGGGCCCGGACAGTCGCCAGGAGAATCGGGGCGTCGCCGCGCCGAGCGCCAGAGGCGTCTCCAGACCGCACACCCGGCAGTCGCTGATGGCGGCCGCGCCGAGCGGGGCGGCCTCACCCTGGGCGACCACCAGGCTGCCCGCGCCGCCAAGCAGCATGACGCGACGACGATCGATCTGCATGGTTTCATCCCTATCGCGCGGCGTTCTTGGCGCCGCCGCCGCCCAATGTCGCCAGAAGGCGGCGGCGGTCAAGATTAATCGTACGGTATCGTACGATAGAATGAGTCAGGCGCCCGTCAGTATGGACCTGTCGATCTCGGACACGGCGTTGACCCCGGTCAAGGCCATGGCCACCCGCATCTCCTTCTCGATCAGGTCCAGCAGCTGGGTGACGCCGGCCTCGCCGCGCGCGGCCAGGGCGTAGACGGCGGCCCGGCCCAGCAGGACGCCCTTGGCGCCCAGGGCCAGCATCCGCACGACGTCGAGGCCCGAGCGCACGCCGCCGTCGGCCAGCACGGTCAGCCGATCGCCCACCGCGTCGACGATGGCCGGCAGGGCGCGCGCCGAGGACAACACGCCGTCCAGCTGGCGGCCGCCATGATTGGAGACCACGACCCCGTCCGCGCCGATCTCGGCGGCGGCCCTGGCGTCCTCGGGATCCAGCACGCCCTTGATGATCAGCGGCCCCTTCCAGAGGTCGCGGATCCACTCCAAGTCCTTCCACTGGATGGACGGGTCGAAGTTCGCCCCCAGCCAGCCCATGAAATCCTCGAGGCCCGAAGTCTTGCCCAGCACTGGCGCGACATTGCCCAGGGTGTGGGGATGGCCCATCACCCCGACGTCCCAGGCCCATTGCGGCTTGAACATCGCCTGGACGATACGGCGCGCCGCGGCGTTGGGACCGCTCATGCCCGAGTGGGCGTCGCGATAGCGGGCGCCGGGCACGGGCATGTCGACGGTGAAGACCAAGGCCGTGGCTCCAGCCTCGCGGGCGCGGACCAAGAGGTCGCGCATGAAGGCCCTGTCTCGCAGCACGTAGAGCTGGAACCATAGCGGCCGGCTGGAAGCGGCGGCCACCTCGTCGACGTCGCACACCGAGACCGTCGACAAACACAGCGGCACGCCCTTGGCCGAGGCCGCGCGCACCGCCTGGCATTCGCCGCGGCGGGCGTACATGCCGGTGAGACCGACGGGCGCGAGCACCACGGGCATGGACTGATCCACGCCAAACAGGCTGGTCGCCGTCGAGACCTTGGATACGTCCTTGAGCACCCGCTGTCGCAGGGCGATGTCGGCGAGGTCCGAAACGTTGCGTTGCAGGGTCCGCTCGGCATAGGCGCCGCCGTCGATATAGTCGAACAGAAAGCGCGGCAGCTTGCGCCGCGCCGCCTCGCGGAAGTCCGTCGTGGACGAGACGATCATCGGCCTACTGCAGGTTCACGAAGGCGCCGCCGTCGACCAGCAGGGCCGCGCCGGTGACGTACTTGGCGAGATCCGAGGCCAGGAACACGATCGGGCCGGCCAGGTCGTCGGGCTCGCCCAGACGGCCCAGCGGGATGCGGCCGGCCATGTATTCGCGCTTGGCGACGTCGGCGAGGTCTTCCTTGTTGATCGCCGTCTCGATGGTGCCCGGCAGCACCGAGTTGCAGCGAATGCCGTACTTTCCCAGCGCGATGGCCGTCGACTGCATCAGGCTGTGCACGCCGGCCTTGGTGGGCGTGTAGTGGGTCTGCATGCCGCCGCCGACCAGGGCGCTGATCGAGCTGACGGCGATGATCGCGCCGCCGTTCCCTTGCTTGACCATCTGGTTGGCCGCCGCCTGGACCATGTAGTAGGCGCCAAACAGATTGACCTTCATCGTCCGCTCCATGACCTCGGGCGGCATGTCGAGGAAGGCGTGGAAGGGGCAGATGCCGGCGTTGTTGACAAACACGTCGACCTTGCCGAACGCGTCGACGGCGGCCTGGACGAAGGACTGGGCGGTCGAGGCCTCGGCCACGTCGCCCTTCACGGCGATGGCGCGGCGACCCAGCGCCTCGATCTCGCGAACCGCGTCAGCGGCGCCTGCGTCATCGGCATGGTAGTTGATCGCCACGTCCGCGCCATGGCGCGCGGCGCCGATGGCCGCGGCCTTGCCGATCCCTTGCGAAGCGCCGGTGATCAGGACGACTTTGTTTTCAAGCAACATGCAGCACCTGGGTGGGTTTAGCCGCCGGACGCGGCCTTGGGGTGTGGACGGGGGTGGGGCAGGGGCGAACGCTCGGTCCACCCCAGATCCCGGCTGATGGCCTGGGCGGTGGCGCGCACGTCATCGGCGACGGTGTGAAGGCGCGCGTCGTCCATGTATTGGGCCGCGCTGGAGACGCTGATAGCCCCGACGATCTTGCCCGAGACGTCGCGCAAGGGCGCGGCCACGCATCGGATGCGATCTTCGTTTTCCTCCAGGTCGAACGCGTTGCCTTGTGCGGCGTATTCGTTCATCCGCCGCAGCCAGGTCGATAGGTCCACGCCGTAGCGTCCCCCGCTCTGCTCCTCGAACTGGTAGAGTTCGCGCCAGCGGCCTTCGTCCTCGTCCAGGATCAGCGCCTTGCCCAGACCGGTGGACCGCAGCGGCTGACGTTCGCCAACCCTGGAGCTGATATCGACCCGGCGACGGCCGGGCAGCTTGTCGAGATAGAGCGCGCGCGCTCCGTCGAGCACGCCCAGATGCACCGTGTCGCCGGTGCCTTCGGCCAGCGCCGCCAGGTGGGGGTGGGCGATGCGCGGCAAGCTCATCTGGCGGCCGGCCTCGAAGCCCAGTTCCAGGAGCTTGGGGCCCAGGGCGTAGCCAACGCGCGGCGTAAAGCTGAGGTAGCGATGATCGACCAGGGTCGCGGCCAGCCGATAGAGGGTCGGCTTGGCGATGCCAAGCGCATCGGCAAGCTCGGGCAGCGTGCTTTTGCCCGCGCGCACCGCCTCCATGATCTCCAGGCCGCGAACCAGGGTCTGGGAGCCAGCGGCCGCGCCGCGAGCCTTGCCCTCGCCCTCTTCGGGTGCTTCGTCGATTGACGGGTCAAATTTCATTATTTAATGGTCCTATTCAAATGGTGATAATTCGGCAAGCGGATTTGGCGCTGGTCCATTAGGACATTTGGCGCCGTCAGTCGGCTCGCAGAGGCGATAGCCGGCTATAAGCTTTGGAAATCGCATCGGTTTTCGTCATGGGCATGGGTGTCGGGTCTTCCGGTTCGCGAGCGCCTGTCGTGTATAAACGTCTTGTATAGTGAGACAATAATGGCTTTTCCCCGAATTCGAGCGGTGCGCGCCTATGTCGTCCGCGGCGGCGGCGCCGACTATCACGACCAGGGCGACGGACACTGGATTGACGACCACATCGCCACGCCAATGTCGCGCTATCCGGAATATCGCCAGAGCCGCCAGTCGTTCGGCATCAACGTGCTGGGCACGTTGGTCGTCGAGATCGAGGCCGCCGACGGCACGATCGGCTTTGCGGTGACCACCGGCGGCGAGCCGGCCGCCTACATCGTCGAGAAGCATCTCGCGCGCTTCCTGGAAGGCCGCGACCCTACCGAGGTCGAGAAGATCTGGGACCAGATGTACTTCTCCACCCAGTACTATGGCCGCAAGGGCCTGGTGGTGAACGCCATCTCGGGCGTCGACCTGGCCCTCTACGACCTCCTGGGCAAGCTGCGTCAGGAGCCAGTCTACGCCCTGCTGGGCGGCAAGGTCCGCGACGAGCTGACCTTCTACGCCACGGGCGCGCGTCCGGACCTGGCCAAGCAGATGGGCTTCATCGGCGGCAAGATGCCCCTGCACCACGGCCCGGCCGAAGGCGAGGAAGGTCTGCGCAAGAACCTCGATGAGCTCGCCACCATGCGCGAGCGCTGCGGAGACGACTTCTGGCTGATGTTCGACTGCTGGATGTCGCTGGACCTCAACTACGCGACCAAGCTGGCCCACAAGGCCCACGAGTACGGCCTGAAGTGGATCGAGGAGGCGCTGAGCCCCGACGACTACTGGGGCTATCGCGACCTGAAGAAGAATGCGCCGACCGGCATGCTGGTCACCACGGGCGAGCACGAGGCTACCCGCTGGGGCTTCCGCATGCTGCTGGAGATGGAATGTTGCGACATCATCCAGCCGGACGTGGGCTGGTGCGGCGGCGTCACCGAGCTGATCAAGATCGCCAACCTGGCCGACAGCAAGGGCGTGCTGATGATCCCGCACGGTTCCAGCGTCTACAGCTATCACTTCGTCATCACGCGCCATAACAGCCCGTTCGCCGAATTCCTGATGATGGCCCCCAAGGCCGACGAGGTGGCGCCGATGTTCCACCCGCAGCTGATCGGCGAACCGGTGCCGGTGAACGGCAAACTCAAGCTCTCCGACTCGCCGGGCTTCGGCGTCGAACTCAATCGCGAAGTCGGTCTGCACCGACCTTACGCCCGCTAGACCCCCCTGAAGGCGACAGACACCTATGAAACTGCTCCGCTACGGCCCGCGCGGCGCCGAGAAGCCCGGCCTCCTCGACGCCGAGGGCAAGATCCGCGACCTGTCGGGCCACGTGGCCGACATCGACGGCAAGACCATCACGCCGGAAGGCCTGAAGGCGCTGGCCGCCATCGATCCCGCCACCCTGCCCGTCGTCGAAGGCTCGCCGCGCTACGGCGTGCCGGTCGCCAGCGTCGGCAAGTTCCTGGCCATCGGCCTGAACTTCGCCGACCACGCCAAGGAAGCCGGCCTGGAGCCGCCGCCCGAACCGATCTTCTTCACCAAGGCGATCAGCTGCCTGAACGGCCCGAACGACGAGGTCATGCTGCCCAAGGACGCCGTGAAGGGCGACTGGGAGGTCGAGCTGGGCGTGGTGATCGGCAAGCGCGCGCGCTATGTCGAGCAGGCCGAGGCTCTCGACTACGTCGCCGGCTACGTGCTGGTGAACGACGTGTCCGAGCGCGCCTTCCAGAAGGAGCTGGGCAGCCAATGGGACAAGGGTAAGGGCTGCGACACCTTTGGCCCGGTGGGCCCGTGGCTGGTCACCGCCGACGAGGTGGGCGACTGCCAGGACCTGGACATGTGGCTGGACCTGAACGGCAAGCGCATGCAGACCGGCAACACCAAGACGATGATCTTCGGCGTCGCCGAGTTGATCGCTTACATGAGCCGCTTCGTCACGCTCGAACCGGGCGACATCCTGACCACCGGCACCCCGCCTGGCGTCGGCGAAGGCCAGCAGCCCGAGAAGATCTTCCTGAAGGCCGGCGACGTCATGGAGCTGGGCATCGAGAAGCTGGGCGCTCAGCGCCAGAACGTCATCGCCTGGACCAAGGAAGGCGTCGCGTGATCGGCCCCTTCGCAAATCGTTTCGCCGGACGTCGCGCGGTCATCACCGGCGGCGCCTCGGGCCTGGGCAAGGCGGTCGCCGACCGCATCGTCGCCGAGGGCGGCCAGGTCGCCCTATGGGATCTCAAGCCCGAAGCCCTTGAAGAGGCGGCCGCCGAGGTGGGTGCGGCCTTCACCTTCGCCGTCGACGTCTCCGACCAGGCCTCGGTGGCGCAGGCCGCCAAGGCCAGCCTCAACGCCCTGGGCCGCATCGATATTCTGGTCAACTCGGCCGGCATTACCGGCGCCACGGCCCCCGTCCATGAGTTTCCGGTCGATAGCTGGGACCAGGTGATCAACATCAATCTCAACGGCGCCTTCTATTGCTGCCGTGAGGTGGTGCCGTTCATGCTGGCCGGCGGCTATGGCCGCATCGTCAATGTCTCCTCGGTGGCCGGCAAGGAGGGCAACCCCAACGCCAGCGCCTATTCGGCGAGCAAGGCCGGGGTGATCGGCCTGACCAAGTCGCTGGGTAAGGAACTGGCTACCAAGGGCGTGATCGCCAACGCCCTGACCCCGGCCACCTTCGAGAGCCCGATCCTGGCCCAACTGCCGCAGAGCCAGGTCGACTACATGCGATCGAAGATCCCCATGGGCCGTCTGGGCGAGGTGCACGAGAGCGCCGCCATGGTCTGCTTCATGGCCAGCGAGGAATGCAGCTTCACCACGGCCTCGACGTTCGACACCTCCGGCGGCCGAACGACCTTCTAGGAGCTGACATGGCCTATAGCGGTCCGATCGTCGACGCTCACATGCACCTGTGGGACCTGAGCAGGCATCACTACGCTTGGCTTCAGGTCCCGCCGCCGCACAATCCGGCTGGCGATGTCAGCGGCATCGCCGGCAAGGACTACGGCCTTGACCAGTATCTGAACGACGTGGCCGGCTGGCGGGTGGTCAAAGCCGTCCATATCGAGTGCGGCCTACCGCCCAGGGACCAGCTTTCCGAGACCGACTGGCTGCAGGCGATCGCCGACGCTCGCGGCTATCCTCAAGCCATCGTGGCGGGCGCTTGCCTGGACGATCCGAGCGTCGAAGGCGTGCTGGAGGCCCACGCGACGCGGCCCAACGTCCGCGGGATCCGACAGATCGTCAATTGGCACGTCGATCCGCTCAAGACCTACACGCCGCGCGACCTGCTGAAGAGTCCGCGCTGGCGTGAGGGGTTTGGCCTGCTCGCCAAGTACGGCCTGTCGTTCGACCTGCAGCTCTATCCGCTGCAGATGTTCGACGCCGCGCGCCTGGCGGCCGACCACCCCGACATCCCGTTGATCGTCAATCACGCCGGCATGCCGACCGATCGCGACACGGACGGCTTTCTGGCCTGGAGCGCGGGGCTGCAGGCATTGGCGGGCCAACCCAACGTCTCGATCAAGGTCTCCAATTTCGGCGGGGTCGATCGCAGCTGGTCGGCAGGCAGCGTCGAGCCGTTCATCCACCAGATTCTCGACGACTTCGGGGTCGAGCGGGTGATGTTCGCCAGCAATTTCCCCGTCGATCGCGTGCATGGGCCGTTCGGCGCCCATTTCGCCGCCTTCGACTACGCCACCCGCGCGCTCAGCGAGACAGAGCGCGACGCGGTATTCGCCGCCAACGCCTCGCGGATCTACCGCATCTGACCCTAAACCAACGACAAGCCGCTGAGCGGCGCGGAGGAAAGCCATGACCATCCAGTACGCGACGACCGGCCAGGGAGGTCGTCCATGACCCCCAACCCTTTGCTGGGCGTCATCTTCCACTGGCTCGGCGGCCTGGCCTCCGCCAGCTTCTATGTGCCGTATCGCGGCGTGAAGCGTTGGTCGTGGGAGATCTTCTGGCTGACCGGCGGCCTGTTTTCCTGGCTTCTGGCGCCGTGGCTGTTCGCGGCCGTGCAAACCCAGGACCTGATGGGCGTGATGGCCCAGGTTCCGTCCAAGATCGTCGGGCTTTGCGTGCTCTTTGGCGTCCTCTGGGGCTTTGGCGGCCTGACCTATGGCCTGACCATGCGCTATCTGGGCCTGTCTCTCGGCATGGCCGTGGTGCTGGGCCTGTGCACCGTCTTCGGCACCCTGATCCCGCCGATCGTCCAGGGCGACTTCGCCGACAAGCTGCTGGCCAGCGCGTCGGGTCGGATCATCCTGCTGGGCCTGGTCGTCACCCTGGCGGGCATCGTGGTCGTCGCCATGGCGGGGGCGCGCAAGGACGCGGCGCTGTCGGAAGACGCCAAGAAGGCGGTGATCGCCGAGTTCGATTTCAAAAAAGGCGTCGCCGTGGCGGTCTTTTCGGGCGTCATGTCGGCCTGCTTCGCCTTCGGCCTGGCGGCGGGCGAGCCGATCAAGGCGCTGTCGGCCGCGGCCGGCACGGGCCCGCTGTGGACCGGCTTGCCGGTCCTTTGCCTGGTGATGTTCGGCGGGCTGCTGACCAACGGCGCCTGGTGCGCCTACCTGATCGTCAGGAACCGCAGCGCCGGCGAATGGTTCGGTCGCACGAGCGCTCCGGATCTGGCGCCCGCCGCGCAGTCGAGCGGCGCTAGCGCGGCCGCGCCGCAGGAGCCGGCGCGTCTCGCCGATGTGGCGGTCAAGCCCGGCAAGCCACCCCTGCTGGCCAACTATCTGCTGTGCGCCCTGGCCGGGACGGCGTGGTACTTCCAGTTCTTCTTCTACACCATGGGCGAGAGCCAGATGGGGCGGTTCGGCTTCTCCAGCTGGACCCTGCACATGGCCTCGATCATCATCTTCGGCACGCTGTGGGGTTTTGCCTTGAAGGAATGGAAGGACGCCCGGCCCGGCGTGCGGGCCCTGGTCTGGACGGGGGTCGCCCTGCTGATCATCGCCACGATCATCATCGGCTACGGCAACATGATCGCGCGCTGAGCCACGCGACGGCGAGGGCGCGCAATGTCGCACGCCCTCGCGGCCCTAGAATGCCGGCTGGCGCCCAGGGCGCAACCGAGATATGGTACGGTATCGTACGATTGAGGCGGCGACCGGCCTGTCATGAACATTCACGTCCTGGCGCCCGAAGCGCCGACCAACGCCAGCCAGACGCTGATGCGCGGCCTCGACATCATCGAGGCGGTCGGTGAGGGCGTGGTTCGGCTGAACGATCTGGTCGCCCGGTTGGGCCTGACCCGCGCCACCACGCACCGACTGGCCAGCGCCCTGGTCGCGCGCGACTATCTCAGCTTCACGCCGCGCCGCGGCTATGCGCCAGGCCCCAAGCTTCTCAAGCTCGGCTTCCAGGCCCAGCAGGCCTCGAGCATTATCCAATTGGCCCTGCCGACCATGGACAAGCTGGCCGGCTCAACGCTCGACGCCGTCAATCTGGGCATTCTCGACGCCGGCATGGTGCTCTATCTGCGTCAAAGCCCCAGCCGCCGCCGCGTGGTGCTGCGCCACGAGCCCGGCATCCGCAATCCGGTCCGGCACACCGCCCTGGGCAAGTCCCTGGTCTTCGGCGAGGGGCCGGAGGGCTGGCGGACCCTGTTCGACCTTCCGGCCGAAGCGGACGCTTACAGGGCTTGGGAAGCGGAGATGGGCCTGGCCCGAGCCAACGGATTCACCACCCACGTGGAAACCGACGGCGAGCGGGTGCGCTGCATCGCCGCGCCGGTCCTGGACATGACGGGGCGCGCGGTGGCCGCCATCAGCCTTTCGACCCTGCCGCAATATGTCGAAGATGCCGACCTGGCGGCGCTGGGCCCGACGATGATCGCCGCGGCCCAGGAGATCAGCCGGGCGATCGGCCGGGTCTGACCGCAGCATCCACCCCGGCCCAGGGCTCTAGCGTTCGACCAGCCTGACCGGGCCGATCAAGCCGGCCGGCTGCGGCTTGACCAGCTTCAGGGCCGCGACGTTGGGATCGACCATGGCGTTGTTGGGCGTCGTGGAGACCGTGATTTCGATGCGGTTGTCACCGGCCTTGAGCGCCCTGCCGATCTCGACCCGATAGGGGTTGATCAGCGGCGCGAAGGCCACTCCGTTGACCGCTACGCGCGCCATGTCGTGAACCTCGCCCAGGTCAAGCCAGACCGGAGTCTCGGGCTTGGCCGCCAGATGCAGAGTGCGGCTGTAGGTCGCCTCGCCCGAGAACCGCGCCAGGGTCTCCACGCCGCTCCAGTCGCCCAGGGCGAAATTGGCGCTACCCCACGTGACGGCGGCGCCCTTGGGCCCAAAGCCCCTGGCCGTGAGGCTCCATCCGGCTCGCGGCAGGTCCAGCAAAAGCCGCTCGGCGGGTTTGGCGGAGGTCTTGGCTGCGGGCTTGGACGGATCGAAGACGATGAGGGCTGATCCCCCGGCCGCCAGGTCCACTGAAAGCCGCGATCCCTCCGGGGCCGCCTGGCTTGGGAGGGGCGCGCGCGATCCGTTCCAGGCGTCCCAGAGTTCGGCGCGTCCCTTGGCCGTGGTCGAGAAGGCGATGGTCCGGGCGGTCGGCTCGGTATTGTGCAGGAAGAGCACGCGCCGCGCGCCGCTGGTCCGCTCAACGAACAGCGCGCCGGGCCCATCGAACGACAGGTTTGGCGTCACCCCGATCGTCTTCAACGTCGCCGGCAGCGCGCCAGCGGGGGAGAGCAGGGCGCCCGCAGCGCGGGCGCTGGTCACGGCGGCGGCCACGCGTCGATCGCGAGCCTCGGCGTCGGTAAGGCCGACGTCACGGGTCGGAAAGGCGTCGACGAACACGACCTTGAGGCCCTGGCGCGCGAAGGCGGCGATCCTCTCGGCGCTGGCCGCGTCCAGCCCCTCCAAGGGCGGAAGCACCAGAGCGCGGTAGCGCGCGCCGCCCCGGGTGACGAGCGAGCCGTCGATTACCCGCGCATCGGACAGGGCGTCGGGATTGATCCGGTCGTTGTCGTAACCGGCGTCGAGTAGCCGCTTTTCCAGGCCTTCGTGGCCGCGACTCTGCGGCTCGAGGCCTTGGTAATAGCCCAGCTCGCCCAGGAACAGCGCGACCGGCACGACACTGCGGCCCTGCTGCAGGACGGCCTGGGTGCGGGCGATGTAGGCGTTCAGGTTCGGCGCGGCGGCGAAGACGGGATTGAGCTCGTTGAACGGCGTGCTGAAGCCGCTGCCGAAGGCGCTGGGCGCGAAAGGGTGCCACGCCGGCTGCGCGCCCCGGGCGCGCACATAGGGATATCCGTGATAGATGACGCGGTTGACGCCGCCGGCGAACAGCAGGTCGGCTCGCTGCCGGATGCGCTCGGGGGTCACGTCATAGGGCTCGCCGGCCCAGACGAAGCTTTCGGCGCTGACCAGTGGACGGCCGTAGAGGTTCGCGGCCGAGCGGGCCAGACGCATGAAGATCGGATCGCCGCCAGACTCCAGATCCTCGGTCTCTGGAATATCGGCCAGGCCATAGGCCTTCAGGGTGTCTACGGTCGCGCCATGGGCCTGAACGCGCGCCTTGAGGCCCCGCGCATGGTTCCAGCTCACGAACGGACCCCAGAAGTTTTCCAGCTGCAGGTCCGAGAGCGTCTGGCGATAGTCGTGTCGCACCCGTGCGCCCAGGGCGTCATCGCCGAAATAGGGCGGCGAATAGTGCTGGCCCCAGGCCTGCATCCAGCCCGGCTGCAGGACGAGCGGCAGGTAGGGGGTCAGATCGTAGCCGCGCCGACGTTTGAACTCCGCCAGGAAGGCGTCGGTCCAGGGCAGGTCCTGCATCAGCTCAAGGCTGTCGACGAAGGTGGCGTTGAGGCTTGTGTCCGCGCCCTTTGGCCCTGCCGTCAGCGGATCGCCGACATGGGCGGCGTGGGCGTCGAAGGCGGCTTTGCTGAAGTGGTCGAGGACAAGCTGCGGACCCTCGCCGACGCCGGCCATCACGCCGCTGTCCACGGCGTACTGCTTGAACACGAAGACTTGCCAGCGGCCGGGCGGCGGGGTCCAGTCGAGCGTCCCATCGGCGGAGAGCTTGTCGGTCAGGACCACGGCCCTGGTCATGTCCAAGCTTCCCGAGGTCGCAACGTCGCGCCAGGGATAGAGCTTGAAGCCGCCCTTGGCCTCCGGCGCAAACTGCGGCTCCTGTCCAGGCGCGGCGACCACGGCCACGAGCTTTTGCCGCGCGTCCAGGCGATCGCGCCAGTCGGCCGCCCGCGGGTCCTTGTTGCGGGGATCCAGCGCGCCCATGGCGCCAAGCTTGCGCGTGCGCTTGGGGATGACGACCTTGACGGGCCCGGGGGAGGAACCGTCCACCTCGGTGACGGCCTCTGTCAGTTCCACCAGGGACAGTTCCGGCGTGACGGCGAATCCGCCGCCCGAAGGCCAGGCTGAGCCAAAGGTGTAGTCGATCTTGAAGCCGGCGCGGTCCGCCGCCGTCGTAGCCGCCCGCACATGGCTAAAGAAGGCCGGGTTGGCGTAATCATTGACCCGCTTGCGCTCGTCCGGCGTCATGTTGGGAATGCCGGGATTGAACGCCTGTATCTCCGCGCCGCCGAAGCCGGACTTGGCCATCAGGGCGATCTGGCGCTGAAGCTCAGCATCCTCGACGGCGCCGCCGGGCCACCACCACCGGGCGAAGGGGCGAGCCTGGGCGGGCGGCGCCTTGAACGCCTTGACGAGGTCGTCGGCCGAGGCCTTGGCTGGCGGCGGTGAAAGGATCGCCAAGAGCGTTGCGCCGGCGTAAAGCCAGGCCTTGCGTTGATCGCTCATCAGCGGCTCCCCATGGCTTGGGCGGTCATTTGGTCGCGCCCTCTTCCCTTATTGGTACGAGTGTGTACGATTAAATCAGGTCTAGCGTCAACCAAACCGCAGGCCGGCCCGATGTTGGCTTTGGTAGAGCCGGCGGGCGCCATGAAGGAAGGAAACAATGATGCGTCTCCCTATCGCGACCGGCCTGCTGGCCCTGACCCTGGCCACCGGCGCGTTCGCTCAAACGCCAGCCCCGGCCGCCAAGCCCGCCGCCGCGCCGGCCGCCCCGGCCTCTTCGGCCAAGCTTTCGTCGGCGTCGCTGGTCGGCGACATCCTCGACAATCCCAAGGCCAAGGCGGTGCTGGTCAAGCATATCCCCGAGATTGGCAAGGACGACCAGATCGAACAGGCCCGCGGCATGGCGCTGCGCGATCTGCAGCAGTACGCCCCCGACACCTTAACCGACGAGATGCTCAAGAAGATCGACGCCGACCTGGCGGCGCTGCCGAGCAACTAGCGCCAACATGCAAGTCGCGTCCGCGTGGCTTGCATCCGCGGCGGCGTCACGTCTAAGCAGGACGATATCGCGCGCAGTTTCGCGCGAAGGAAGGGGTGACGTGATGTCCGCGGCCAAGCGTCCGACGATTAAGCCTGGTCGGCCGACAGCGAGCCAAACCGCGGCGCTCGGCGAACATATCGTCGCCGTCGCGCGCGCTCATTTCTTCGCCAACGGCTATGGCGCGACGACCATGGACAACATCGCGGCCGACGCGGGCATTTCCAAGGGCACGCTCTATCGTCGCTTCAAGACCAAGGCGGAGTTGTTCGAGGCTTTCCTCCTCGACCAGCATAGCCGCTGGAACGCGCGCGACCCGCAACTCAACGCGCCCTATGTCGGCGACCTGCGCAAGACGCTCATCGCCCGTGTCGAAGCGTTCATGACCGCCGGTCTGACCGAGGATTCGGTTAATCTAACCCGCCTGATCTACGCCGAGTCCGGGCGGTTTCCCGAGCTCGCCCAACTCTATCATGACGGCAGCCACCTGACGGGGACCACGATCATCGCCAACGATTTGGCCACGGCGGCGGGGCGTCGCCATCTCATCGGCGACTTCATGTCGCCCGCGGGCCTGCTGCTGGCGACGATCACGGGGCAGGCGCTCAGCCTCATCCTGCAAGGCCGAGCCTCGCACATGTCGCAAGGCCAGATCCACGCCTGGGCGGAACTGGCGGTCGCCGCCTTCCTCGATGGCTACGTCGAGCCAGCAGGCTGACCCTCTCGATACGTCCTAATCGTCTGGCCGCGTCAGCGGGCTGACGCTTCGCGTCCGGTTCGAGGCGGGCAAAATTTCACAATGTGATAACTCGCTTCACAATTAGAAACTTCGTTTGACAAGCGGCGCGGCGCCGTCGTAGGGGTTTCTTATCGTACAACATCGTGCGATTGCAGCGACGCCGCCGTTCGGGCATTCAGCCCCGACGTGAAGAGCTAAGCCATGGGACGAAACGTAGCAGGTCGGGAACGAGCCCAGCCTTCACGCGAACTCCAGGCGGCGACCTGCACCCGAGAAACACCAAGGGGGAGGTCAGCGATGACGTCTAAAGCCATTTTTCTGTCGGGCGCGGGCGCTTTGACGCTCATCATGGCCGGTCCGGCCCTGGCCCAAACGGCCGCGCCCGCGGCCGCGCCGGAAGGCATTCAGATCGAGGAGGTCGTGGTCACCGCGACCAAGCGTTCGGAAAATATCCAGAACGTCCCCTCGACCGTCACCGCCGTGACCGGCGAGACCCTGCAGAAGCTCAACATCCTGTCATTCCAAGATGTCCAGAAGCTCACCCCCGGCCTTGACCTCGACAACGGCGGCGGTCGCGCCCAGAAGATCTCGCTGCGGGGCATCAGCTTCGATCCCGACACCGCCGCCAGCCCCGCCGTCCAGGTCTATTGGAATGAAACCCCGATTGGCGCTTCGACCGCGTTCCGGGCGATGTACGATGTGGGCCAGGTCGAAGTGCTGCGCGGGCCGCAGGGCACGCTGCGCGGCCAGACCTCGCCGGCCGGCGCGGTGACCATCGTCAGCCGTCGTCCCGAGTTCAATTCGTACGGCGCCTCGATCTTCCAGACGGTCGGCAGCAACAGCCTGTTCAACACCCAGGCCTCGATCAATGTGCCGCTGATCGAGGGCAAGCTGGCCCTGCGGGTCGCGGGCCTCTATAACCATGACCGCGACGGGGTCGAGAACGCCTACAACGGCCGCAAGAACGGCGACACCACCCACAGCGTCCGCGCCTCCCTGGGCTGGCGGCCGACCGACGACATCGAGGTGTTCCTCGTCCATCAGGAGCTGAACGATCGCCTGGTCTCCCAGCCGATCGTGGTTGGCGCGCCGATCACCGCGGCTGGCCAGATCGGCCCGAGCCTGAACGTCGACGATCGCAAATCCGTCGTCGATGGACCGGCCGACTACTACCACAAGTCGTCCTTGACTTCGCTTAGCGCCACCTGGAGCTTTGCCGGCCATCGCCTGAGCTATATCGGCGGCTACCAGCGCACGACCGATACCTCGGCGCGCGACCAGGACGTCACCAACGTCATCAAGGGCTTCAGCGACGTTCAGAGCGTTTTTGCGACGGCTCACCAGCTGACCCAGGAGCTGCGGCTGGAATCGACCGATCGCCATTTCTGGAACTATCTGATCGGCGGCTATTACGGCAAATCGGACGCCTATGCGGCGTTCAACCAGAACTACAACATCTTCTTTGGTCCCTATCAGCCGCCTGGCTTCTCGCTCGCGCTCAGCGGGATCTCCAAGCCCGCGGAAGGCAAGGACCTGGCGTTCTTCACCGATCATCGCTTCGCTCTGACCAGCCGCGATGATCTGGAACTGGGCCTACGCTGGCAGCGTCATGAGTCGACGGCGCAAAACCTGCTCGCCGTGGCCGGCCCTCCGGCGCCGGTCCTGCCGCCGGAATTCGTCACCCGCAAGAGCACGGCCTGGACCGGGTCGGCCAGTTACAAGCATCGCTTCACCGACGACCTGATGGCCTATGCCAGCTACGGTCGCGGCTTCCGACCGGGCGGCACGACGCAGTTCGTGACCGCGGCGGCCTTGGCGCCGCAGTACCGCGTTTATCAGGACGAGACGTCCGACTCGTTCGAACTGGGGGTTAAAAGCCAGTGGCTCGACCGTCGTCTGCAGGTGAACGGTGACATTTTCCACCAGAAGATCGACGGCTACATCAGCCGCGTGAACGGCGTCAATTCGCGCGGGGCGGCGGTCGCCGGCGAGCCCGCCGGTCCGGGGCCGGGCGGATCCTATCCCTATGACGCCGCGACCGGCGGGATCAACCTGAACACCAACGGCGATGCGGTGATCACCGGCGCCGAGGTGCAAGTGACCGGGGTGATCACCGAAGGCTGGCAGGCCACGATCAGCGCCAGCTATGTCGACGCCCACTACGACAACGCGCTGCTTTACTGCAACGACAACAACAACGACGGCGTGCCGGACGCCGGCGGCGCCTTTGTCCAGCCGGGCCGGCAGGTCTCGGTCTGCGCCAGCAACAGCAAGTTGGCCAACGACACCGGCCTTGCGCCGGGCAAGTTCAACCTGTCGCTCAACAGCGAATACGTCCGCAATGTCGGCGCGGTCGATCTGTTCGCTCGCGGCCTGGCGCGCTACACGCCAAGGTCCTATCTGCCCAACGTCGATCAGCATTTCTCGGCCTATGCGACCGTCGATCTCTACCTCGGCGTTCGCAGCGCGGACCGCGCCTGGGAGGCTTCGCTGTTCGCCCAGAACCTGTTTGACAAATCCGAGCAGCTCTCGGTTGGCACGGTCTATGTGAACGGCGTGGCGGGCGGCTATCGCACCGCCCGGGTCAATGCCGAGCGCAAGGTCGGGATCTCGTTCCGCTATAATTTCGATCGGTAGAGCCTTAGGCGGGCCGCCTTTTTTGGCTGGCCCGCCGTTTTTTGGCCTGGAGGGCCGATGTCTCTACGCATCTTGGGGTTCGCGGCCTTCGTCGCGGCGCTCGCCATCACTCCCATCGACTCGGCGCTCGGCGCGGCGCACGCGTCAGAGACCATCTTGCTCCCCGTTCCCGGCGCGGCGTCGGGCGAGCGCGGGATCGCCAGTCCCTCGCCGTTCGGCGGTCCCGGCCGGGTGGTGCGCAACGTCGCGCAGCCGAGCTTGACCCTGTTCGCGCCTCCGGCGGGAAAGGCGACGGGCGCGGCGATGATCATCGCGCCAGGCGGCGGCTTCCAGTTTCTCTCGATCGATGGCGAGGGCGAGGCCCTGGCCCGGCGGCTGGCTGATCGCGGCGTCACCGCCTTCGTCCTGCGCTACCGCACCGCGCCCACGCCCGCCGATCAAGACGCCTTCAAGCAGCAGGTTCTCAAGCTCTTCCGTCCCGGCGCCATCTCGCCCCAAGCCCTCGACAGGTTCGGCGCGGCCGCGGCCCAAGACGGGCGTGCGGCCGTGCGGGTCGTGCGCGCGCAAGCCGCCGGGCGGGGCCTGGATCCAGCACGCGTGGGCCTGATCGGTTTTTCCGCCGGAGGATGGGTCGCCTTGTCGGCGGCCAGCGCCGACTCGCCGCAGGAGCGGCCCGACATCGTGGCGGCGATCTATCCGGGCCGGCCGGGCGATCTTGCGGTCGGGCGGGAGACTCCGCCCTTGTTCCTGGCCGCCGCGGCCGACGATCCGCTCTTGAAGGTCGACGGACAGATCGACCTTTATCAGGCTTGGCGCGCGGCGCGCCGTCCCGCCGAACTGCATCTTTACCCGCGCGGCGGCCACGGCTTCGGTGTCAACCAGCAAGGCCTGGCCAGCGATCACTGGATCGACGCCTTCGATGACTGGCTGGCGAGCCAGGGCTGGCTGAAGCGCCGGCCGTGAGCGAGGCGACGCACCGTTCTCGCCGCGCGCCGCCGACGGCCCTGCGAGCGCGGCCTGCCCGGCGCGGCCGGCCCAACGCCAGCCAGGCGGCCAGACTTGCCGAGCATATCGTCCAGATCGCCCGGGCCATGTTCTACGAAGAAGGCTTCGAGGAGACGACCATGGACGCCGTCGCCCACCGGGCGGCGATCTCCAAGGGCACGCTCTATGCGCGGTTCCCCAGCAAGGCCGACCTCTTCCGCGCCGTCGCCGAGACCCAGGTGGAGCAATGGTCGGACGCAGCCACGCAGGCCGCGCCAACCCCGCCGGGCACGCCTTTGGCGACCGCTTTGCGACTTTACGGTACGTCTATTCTAGCCGCGGCGTGCAGCCCCGAGGCGCGGGCGCTTGAACGGCTGGTGGCCGGTGGCGGCGAGCGCTTCCCCGAGTTGGCCGCCCAGTTCGAGGCGGTCGGCTTTGGGCGCGGCGTGGCGCTGGTCTCGGCCCTGCTTAGCCGTGACGCTGGGCCCGAAGACACGCCCAAGGACGCGGAAATGGCCGCCAAGGCGTTCATCGCCATGATCATGGGGTGGCCGCGGGGCGAGGCCGATGTCGATGATCTGGCCCGCCGGGCGCTCTATGTCGAGCGGGCTGTGGCGATCTTCCTGCAAGGACGTTCCCAATGGTGAAAGCGTATCGGCCAAGCTTGGTTCTTGTGCTGGCCCTGGCGTTCGGCCCGGCGGCCAGCGCCGAGCCGATCTGGATAACCCACCCCGCCGCGCCGTCTGCGCCGACGGTCGTGCGCTTTGAGCGCGACCTGACGCTTGCGCGAAAGCCGGGCCATTTTCCCGTGCGCGTCAGCGCCGATAACCGGTTCATCCTGCTCGTCAATGGAAGGCGGGTTGGCGCGGGGCCGGCGACAAGCGACCTAGGTCATTGGCGCTACGCCACCCTCGATCTGGCGCCTTATCTGACGCGCGGCTCCAATCACCTGGAAGCAGTGGTTTGGAATTACGTCAAGCCGGAGGAGCCGATCCCCGACGGCTTGTCCCCCGCGCAAAAGAACGCCGCGGCCTTCCGCAACCAGCGAAACCAGACTGGCCCCGTGGCGCAGATCTCCGCGCGGCTTGGCTTTTGGTTCAGCGCGCCTGGCGCGCCGGAGCTTGACAGCGGTCCAACGTGGCGCGTGCAACTCGACAGCGCGCGTTCGGCCGCTCCGGTGATGGGGCAGGTCGCCGGTTTCTACGCGGCGGGTCCGAGCGAGATCGTTGATGCGCGCGTCCCTCTGGCGGCCCCGGTCGCTGCGACGCCCGCTTTGGCGCCCGGCGAGCCCAGTCCTTGGGCGCTGTCGGCCGATCCCTTGCCGCAGATGTCATATCGCGCGGTCGACCCCGGCCTAGTGGCGCGAACCAACCTTGATGAGGCCAAGGCATTCCCACGCCAGCCGGTGACCATTCCCGCCCGCAAGACGGTGAAGATCCTGCTGGCGCGGCCGGCCATGGTGGCGGCCTATCCCACCCTGCGCGTTACCGGCGGCAAGGACGCCTCGATCAAGCTCACCTACGCAGAGGCGCTGATCGACGCGAAGGGACGAAAGGGCCTGCGCAGCGAGGTCGGCGACCGCACGATCCGAGGACTGAGCGATCGCTTCACGGCCGACGGCGGCGCGCGGGCGTTCGCGCCGCTGTGGTGGCGCACCTGGCGCTATCTTGAGATCGAGGTGCAGACCGCCGACCAGCCCTTGCGGTTGCAAGGTCTGGACGTGGCCGAGACCGACTATCCGTTCGGGCAGGTCGGCAAGTTCGTGTCCGACGATCCGGAGCTCAACAGGATCTGGGACATCGGCTGGCGGACCGCGCGGATCGACGCCCACGAAACCTATATGGACACGGCCTATTACGAGCAGTTGCAATATGTAGGCGACACGCGGCTGCAGGCGCTGATCTCCTATGCCGTCAGCGGCGATCCGCGCTTGGCGACGCAGGCCATGGACGCCTTCGGCGCATCGCGGGCCCTGGGAGGGGTCACCGAAGGCGCCTATCCCAGTCGGACATCCAATCCCATTCCGCCGTTCTCTTTGCTGTGGATCGGCATGCTCCACGACTACTGGTCGCGCCATCCCGATCCGGAGCCGGCGCGCCGCCACCTGGCTCGGGCGCGCGAGGTCCTGGCCTGGTTCGACGGTTATCTTGGACCCGACGGGCTGATGCGAAAGACCCCCGGCTGGAGCTTCGTCGACTGGGCGGTCAAGGACGGGCGGCTGCTGAGCCGCGACGCCTTCCCGTCCTACGACGCCCAGGGGCGCTCGTGCCTGCTGTCCCTGGCCTATCTGGGCGCGCTGCGCGACATGACGGACCTGGAGGCGGCTTTGGGCGAGCCATCCTTGGCCGGGCGAGACAGGTCGCGCGCCGAGGCCATCGCCGCCGCTGTGCGCGACCAATGCTGGGCGCCGGATCGGGGCCTGTTCGCCGATACGCCCGACAAGGCCTCGTTCAGCCAGCACACCAACGCCCTGGCGGTCCTCTACGACGTCGCCGCGCCGAAGGACGCCGCCGCAATCCTGGACAGGACCGTCGGCCAGGCGGGCATCGACGCGCCGACCGGCATGATTTCGACCAGCTACTATTACGCCTGGTATCTCGTGCGCGCCTTCGACCATGCCGGCCAGGCCGACCGCTATCTGTCGTTGCTGGATACTTGGCGGGGCCTGCTGGCGCTCGACTACACCACCTGGCCCGAGGAACGGGGCAATACTCGCTCCGACACTCACGCCTGGAGCGCCCATCCCACCGCCGACCTTCTGGAGCTGGTGGCGGGGATCCGGCCCGACGCGCCCGGCTATGGCCGTTTGCGTGTCGAGCCGCACCTTGGCGCGCTCAGACGGCTCGACGCCGCGGCTGCGACCCCTCAGGGCCCGGTGGAGGTGAAGTATCGACGCAAGGGCCAGCGCCTCGTGGTCGAGGTTCGCAAACCCGCGGGCTTGTCTGGCGTCTTCGTCTGGCGCGGACAAAGCCACGCCCTGTTGGGTGCGCGCACGCGCCTGGACCTGCCCGCCGGCGACTAAGGTCGGTCGACGCCCGTTCGCGCCTGGGGCCTTTGGGGACCACCCCAAGCCAAAGTCCGCCGCGTCGCCCTGACGCGCTTGGCGGCCGGTCTCGACTTCTATAATCGTACGATAGCGTACGATAAGGGTGGGTTGATGAGTCGGGGCAGGCGAGGGGCGGCGATCGCCGCGGCGGTAGCGGCGGCCAGTGGTTTGGCCGGATGCGGCGCCCATCTGCGCGCGGCGGATGTGGCTCTGCCCGCCGCCTATGCCGGGCCGGCGTCAGGCCAGGCCCAGGACCCGAAGGCGCCCCAGGCGTTCATCGAGCGCTGGTGGGCCGGGTTCGGCGATCCGCAACTCGACGCGCTCATCGCCCAAGCCTTCCGCAGCAGTCCGGACGCACGCGCGGCGCAAGCGTCGCTGGCAGAGGCGCGCGCGGTGCGACAGGGGGCGTTGAGCGGCTTTGGTCCGCAGGGAACGCCGTCGGTCAGCGCCCTTCGCCAGAAGACACGTCCCGGTGAGGGGCGCGCCGACCTTGAGGTGCTCGATTGGGACGTCAGCTGGGAGATCGACGTGATCGGCCGGCGCGGCGCGGCGCGCACGAGCGCCGATGCGACCTTGGCGGCGGCCGCCTTCGACTTCGAGGCCACGCGGGTCAGCCTGGCGGCCAATGTCGCTCAGGCCCTTTTCCAGGCCCGGGCGCTGGAGACCCAGGCCAGGGAGGCCGAGGAAACCGCCCGCATCGCCGGCGACCTGGCCAGGGTGGCCAAGCTGAAGGCCGATCGGGGCATCCTCAGCCAGGCTGACGCGGCCAGCTTTCGCGCCGAGCTGGCCTCGTCCAAGGCCCAGGCGGCCCAGCTGCAGGCGCAGGCCAAGGTGCAGCGACGGGCCTTGATGGTTCTGGTCGGCCAGGCGCGCGATCCGCTCGACGCCCTGCCGTTGCAACACCCCGATCTGGAGCCGCCGACGCCGCCGACCCTGGCGCCGGGGCAATTGTTGATCCGGCGTCCCGACCTGCGCCGGGCGCAGGCCAATGTCGAGGCCGCCGCGGGCCGGGTGGTTTCGGCGCGGCTGGCGCAACTGCCGACCTTGTCACTGATCCCCTCCCTGACCGCGACGCGGCCGCAAGCGGGTCCGAGCGTCAGCGTCTGGACGCTCGGCGCCAACCTCGCCGCGCCCGTCCTCGACCTGCCCAGGTTGCGCGCGCAGAGCCGCCTGCGTTCGGCGCAGGCCGAGGCGGCCGTGCTCGCCTATGAACGCGCCGTTGGAGAGGCCTACGCCGAGACCGAAAACGCCCTGGTGACCTTCGGGGCCGATCGCGAACGCTTCGTCGAACTGGCCGAGGCCGAACGCCAGGCCAAGGCGGCCTTCGACGCCCAGGATCAGGGCTTCCGGGCCGGCTATGTCGACGCCACCGCCTTGCTTCAGACCGAACGGGTCTGGCGCCAGGCGCGCGCGAGCCTGATCGCCGGTCGCGCCGCTGTACTGAACGACGCGGTCCTCGCCTTTAAATCCCTCGGCGGCGGGTGGTCGCCGGCCGAGGTCATGCAGCTTGCTTTCGAGACCTCCCATGATCGCTGATCCTCGTTCGCGCGCCGGCCTGGCCGGCGTCCTGTCGCTGCTCGCCCTGCAAGCGTGCTCAAAGCCTGAACCGGCGCCCCGCGCGGTCGTCGAACACGCCGCCCGCGTGGCGCGGATCGACACCCGAACCCTGGCCGACCCTTTGCGCCTATCGGGCGCACTGGTCGCGCGCGAGGAGGCGGCGGTCTCGACCGAGCTCAACGGCTATCGGGTGGCCAAGGTGCTGGCGGATCTGGGCGACGGCGTGCGCGCGGGGCAGCCGCTGGCGGTGCTGGACGACGCCCTGTTGCGCGGCCAGATCGCTCAGCAGGCGGCGGTCGTGGAGCAGCAGGCGGTGGCCGCCGAGCGCGCCCAGCAGGAAGCCGCGCGGGTCGCGGGGCTGGATAAGGTCGGCGCCTTGTCGCCCGAGGCCGTCGCCGAGCGCGCGCGCTGCAGGCGCGCAGCGCCAAGGCGGCCTTGGCCCAGGCGCAGGCGGTCCTGGCCGATCTGCGCCTTCGCCAGTCGATGATGGTGGTGCGCGCGCCGGTGTCAGGCCGGGTCCTGTCGCGGTCCGTGCGTCCCGGCGAAGTCGCGGCCGCCGGTCAGGTGATGTTCCGCCTGGTCCGTGACGGCCTCATCGAATTGGACGCCGAGGCCGTGGAGACCCGGCTGGGCGGCCTGTCTCCCGGCGCGCGCGCCAGCGTGCGCCTGCCGGACGGCCAGACCTTGTCGGGCGCGGTTCGCCTGGTCTCGCCGGAGGTCGATCCCCAGACCAGGCTGGGCCGCGTGCGCGTGCGGTTGCCCCTGTCTGACGCCTTGCATCCAGGGGGCTTTGCCGAAGCCACCATCAACGCCCGTCCGCGCCAGGCGCTCACCGCGCCCCAGAGCGCGGTGCTCTATGATGGCGACGGCGCCAGCCTCCTGGTCGTCGGCGAAGACGAGCGCGTGCGTAAGGTCCCCGTCAAGACGGGCCTGCTGAGCGGCGATCGCGTCGAGATCGTCCAAGGCGTGCGCGGCGGCGAGCGCGTCGTGCTGTCGGGCGGGGCGCTGCTGCTGCCCGGCGACAAGGTCAAGGCGAGCGACGGGGCGGTCGCGCAGGCCGCGCATCCGGGGGTGGGCCTGTGATCCTTCGCGTCTCGGCCTGGTCCATCCGCAACCCGATTCCGGTCGTCGTCCTTTTCGCCGGCCTGCTGATCGCCGGCGCGGCGGCCTTCCTGCAACTGCCCATCAAGCTGTTGCCCAATACCGCCGTCCCGGTGGTGAGCGTCACCGTCACCCAGAACGGCGCGGCGCCCTCCGAGATCGAAAAGCAGATCACCCGGCCCATCGAGGGGGGGCTCGCCAGCGTCGCGGGGGTTCGTCACGTCAGCTCGACGGTCACTCAAGGAGTCTCCTCGACGGTCGTGGAGTTCGAGCTGGGCGTGGACCTGCAAAAGGCCGTCGACGACGTGCGCTCGGTCGTTGACCGCACCCGGGTTGAGCTGCCGCCGGGGATCGACCCGCCGACCATCGATCGGGTCGACTTCGACAGCGCCCCGATCCTGACCTACGTGGTCAGCGGCGGCGGCCTGTCGATCGCCGAGCTTTCCTGGTTCGTCGACGACACCGTCTCGCGCGCCCTGCAGGGCGGCAAAAGCGTGGCTCAGGTCAGCCGGGTCGGCGGGGTCGAGCAGGAGGTCAATGTCATCCTCGACCCGGACCGGATGGCCGCCCTTGGGGTCACCGCGCCGCAGATCAACAACGCCCTCTTCCAGGCCAGTCTCGACGACACCGGCGGACGTGCGGCCCTAGGCGGGGGCGAGCAGACCATTCGGGTCCTGGCGTCCGCCGAAAGGGCCGAAGCGATCCGCAACCTGACCATTCCCTTGGCCGGGGGGCGCTATGTGGCCCTGAGCGACGTGGCCGAAATTGCCCAGGGGGCGGCCGAGGAGCGCAGCTTCGCGCGCCTGGACGGCCGGCCCGTCGTGGGCTTCCAGGTCCAGAAGACCCGCCAGGGCAGCGACGTCACCGCCGAACGCTCGGTGCGAGAGGCGATCGCCAAGCTGCGCAAGGCCCACCCGGACATGGACTTCACCGAGGTGCTGTCGACGGCCAAGCAGACGCGCGAGAGCTTCTCCTCGACCCTGCACGTGCTGATCGAGGGCATGGTCCTGGCCGCCCTGGTGGTCTTCCTGTTCCTCAAGGATTGGCGGGCCACGGCGATCGCGGCGGTGGCCATGCCGCTATCGCTGATCCCCACCTTCGCGGTCATGCAGCTCTTGGGCTTCTCGCTCAACGGCCTGACGCTGCTGGCCCTGACCCTGGTCATCGGCATCCTGGTCGATGACGCCATCGTCGAGATCGAGAATATCGAAAAGCGCATCGAGGCGGGCCTTAGTCCCTACCGCGCCTCGCTGGTCGGCGCCGACGCCATCGGCCTGGCGGTCGTGGCCACCACGGCCACCATCGTGGCGGTGTTCCTGCCGGTCTCGTTCATGGGCGGTATCGTCGGTCAGTTCTTCCGCGAATTTGGCCTGACGGTGGCGATCTCGGTGAGCTTCTCGTTGCTGGTCGCGCGCCTGGTGACCCCCGTGATGGCCGCCTACTTCCTCAAGCCCAAGCCCCCGGGGCATGCGGTGGTGGAGCGCATGCCAGGCTTCTATCGTCGCACGCTCGACTGGGCGCTGAAGAACCGCTGGAAGACCGCGGGCATCGGCGCGCTGGCCGCGGTGGCCTCTCTGGGGCTGGCGGCGACACGGCCGATCGGCTTCCAGCCCACCCAGGACGCGGGTTTCTTTTACATCACTCTGACCGCGCCGCCCGGCGCCAGCGCGGCGGCCATGGAGCAATCGGTGGCCGCCGCCACCCGCGCCCTGATGGCCCAGCCGGAAACGCATCACGTGATGGCCGTGGTCGGCGACGGTAATGCGCTGTCAGAGGCGATCTTGACAGTGGTGCTGGCCGATCACCGGGCGCGCGACACCGACACCTTCATGCGCCAGGTGCGGCCGCTGCTGCGCCAGATCCCGGATGTGAGGATCGCCACCCAGACGGGCTTTGCGGCCGCCGACGTGGTGATCACCCTGACCGGCGATGATCCGGCCCTGTTGACCCGCACCCAGGAGCAGCTGATGCGGGAGATGGCGGCCCTCAAAGAGATTTCCGGCGTGCGTCCCGCGCCCGCGCCGCAAGGTAAGGAGCTGGTGGTTCGGCCGCACCTGGACGAAGCCGCGCGCCTGGGCGTCGACGCCCGGGCGCTGGCCTCGGTGCTGCGAGTGGCCACGATCGGCGATATCGACGCCAACGTCGCCAAGATCTCCCAAGGCGAGCGCCGCACCCCGATCCGCGTGCGGCTGGCGCGCGAGGCTCGCCAGGATCCGCAGGTCCTGGGGGCTCTGCGCGTCCCGACCCTGGACGGCAAGTCGACGCCGCTGTCGGCGATCGCCGACTTCGGTTTCGAAGCGGGACCTGGTCAGATCGTCCGGCAGGACCGCCGGCGCCGGGCCTCGATCGAGGCCGATCTCGAAGGGGTGACCACGGGTCAGGCCTTCGCCGCCATCCACGCCCTGCCGACCATGCGCAGGCTGCCGCCGGGGATCACCGAGGTCGCGGCCGGCGACATGGAGCAGACCCAGGAAGCGTTCGGTGGGTTCGTCTGGGCGCTCGGGGCAGGGGTGTTCCTGATCTACGGCGTCATGTGCCTGCTGTTCCACAGCCTCTTCAAGCCGATCACCATCCTGTCTGCCCTGCCGCTGGTGGCGCTGGGAGCCTTCGCCGGCCTGGCCTTGGCGGGCCTACCCATCACCTTGCCGGTGCTGATCGGGCTCCTGATGCTGCTGGGCCTAGCGGGCAAGAACTCGATCCTGCTGGTGGAGTTCGTGATTGAGGCAGAGAAGGCGGGGATGGACCGGTGGACGGCGCTGCACGAGGCTTGCCGCGAACGGGGCCGTCCGATTGTCATGACCACCTTGGCGATGATCGCGGGCATGATCCCCACGGCGCTGGGCTTGGGTGAGGGGGCGGCGTTCCGCAAGCCGATGTCGATCGCGGTGATCGGCGGGCTGGTGAGCTCCACCCTGCTGTCGCTGGTCCTGGTTCCGGCGGCGTACGAGTTCGTCGATGATGTCGAGCGCTGGCTGAAGGCGCGCCTATCGCGCTTGGTGACGGCGCGGAGCCCCGGGGACGACGCGCCGATTGTCGAGACGGCGCCGGGCAAGGCATTGGGTTGACGGCGCGATGACGATGACGCTGATCCGGAGGAAGGCGACGATGGTGAAGTTTGGAATCACGCTGGCCCTGTGCCTATCTGCGGTCGTTCAGGCGCAGGCTTCGCGCGCGGCCGAGACCACGCTGACGTCGGCCCCAACGCCGGGCGCTTTGACGAACACCTCGTATCGGCTCTGGCCCGACGCGGCGCCGGGAGGTGGGGACGCGACAGCGGCCTCGACGCCGACCTTGACCGTGTATCGGCCGTTTATCGCGCGACCGAACGGGGCCGCCGTAGTGATCGCGCCGGGCGGCGCCTATATCGGCCTCGCGTCACGTCTGGAGGGAGCCGAGCCGGCCGCCTGGTTCACCGCCCGCGGCGTCACCGCCTTTGTCCTAACCTACCGGGTCGGGCCCAAGGCCATGCTCCCGATACCGCTGACGGACGGCGCCCGGGCGATGCGGTTCGTGCGTGCGCACGCGGGTGACTTTCGCGTGGATCCCAACCGGATTGGCATGATGGGCTTTTCCGCCGGCGGCCACCTTGCCGCCACCACGGCGGTCGACGCCACCCCAGGTGAGCCACAGGCCGAGGATCCGGTCGAGCGCGCCAGCAGCCGACCCGACTTCCTGGTCTTGGTCTATCCCTGGCTGGAAGGCGCTCAGCTAAGGGCCGACGGGGGCTCGTCCTATTGCGACTTCATTCAACGTTTGAAGGCGCCTTGCACGCCCAGTCAGTTTTCCAAGTTCGCGCCCCTGGCCCATGTCAGCGCCAAAACACCGCCGACGTTCCTGTTTCACACGACAAACGATGAGCTTGTTCCGGTTGGGGGAAGCACGCGCTTCTACCAAGCGCTGGTCGACCACGGCGTGCCCGCTGAACTGCACGCCTTCGCTGACGGCCGTCATGGCAGCGGCCTTGGCGGCGGCAGTCCGATCCTGCAGACCTGGCCCGAACTTTTGGACCTATGGTTGTGGGCTAGGGGGGTGATCGATCAAACGCCAGCGAACTAGGGCCCATGCGAGTCGGCACAGTTTAAGCAGGCGCGTTGTCGCTGGCGGCCGTTTACAAGCGAACCGCCTAATCACGGCAGAGAGCGATGGGGTGGATGCACCGACGGCATCTACGTGGAGAATGCGGTGTGTTTAGCGCACTCGAGGGAGGCGCGCACTGGACCGGTCTTCAAGAAGGATGCGGACGGGTGATCTACGCCGCCGCCGATCTCCTCGCCTGGGTCGAAGCTGGAACTAGGACCCGCACCTGCGCCTGAGTTGACTGCAAGTGGCGAGCCAGGCGGAGGCCTCGACTTCGCATCCGGCGTTAAGAGGACCATCCGAACGGCTGTGAAGGGAGGGGGACCTTGGACCTTATGCCGGAAGGTGAGGGGGCTTTCTTCCGCAACCTCGGACGTCCCTTGTCGGTCCTCGGAGGGCGTTTGAGTACGATAGCGTACTCGTAGTGATCAGTTTCATCCGACAAGGGGCGCCAACTCCGCTAGAGCGCGACGGAGCCGCCAGCGCCGCCGAGGCCACTAATCCACTCCGACCGGGGCCCCGGTTGCGGACGGGGAGGGCGGCGACTCAGGTCTTGTGAACGAGGAAGCCGACTCTTCGCCGACGTTTGGAAGGTCGGGTTCTGGAGGGCTAGCTGAGTTGCGCCTCCACGGCGACGGCCAGCTCTCAGGCGCATGGCGCCCCTCGCATCCCGCAGCGATCGTGCTCTGGTATGGACGCCTTTGAGGCGCGTCTGGTTCGCCTTGAAGCAAATTTCAGCGCCATCCCGCTGATTTCGAAGTCGCCAACGGCCCAAGATGCATGCTGGAGGGACATTTTGAGTGAAATGTCAGGCAGCTCGCCTCGCCGGGGCGCCTGACCGGTTGATGATGGTCTGGAGGTGTCGTCCTTGGGGATAACCGCCGCAGGCGGTGGGCGCGACAGCCTCGCATGAGGACCGCATGTCGAACTACCGGCTTTTGATGGCGGGCTGTTCCGCCCTTGTGTTGCTGGCGCACGCGCAAATCGCTTTCGCCGACGAGGCCGCAACGCCGTCCGACACTGTCGACGAGGTCGTGGTCAAGGCGCGTGACAAGGCGGGGCTGTTGGAGAAGCAGCCCAACAACACCGTCTTCGGCATTGATAAGCCGCTGCTGGAGACGCCGCGCTCGGCCAGCTTCGTCAGCGACGTGACGCTACAGCGCTACGGCATCGAGACGATCGATGGCCTGACCGCCGTCTCGCCGGGCACTTACACCGCCAGCTTTTATGGCGTGCCGGGCGCGCTGAACATTCGCGGCACCCTGGCCGAGAACTATTTCCGCGGTTTCAAGCGCATCGAGAACCGGGGGACCTATTCGACCCCGATCGGCGCGGCCGACCAGATCCAGATCGTGCGCGGTCCGCCGACCCCGATCTACGGCTCGGGCAAGGTGGGCGGCATGCTCAACTTCATCCCGAAGTCGGGCAAGAACGAGGGCGGCTACCTGACCGAGCCGACCGGCGAGTTCACGGTGACCTACGGCTCGTACAACAAGAAGAACGCGATCGCCCAGGTGGGCCTGCCCGCGAACTTCGGCTCGGTCACCGGCGGCGTCTATCTGTATGGCGAGGTCGAGGACAGCCACAGCTACTATAAGGGCATCTATCCGCGCCGTCAGACGCTGGAGGCCTCATCGGACTTCGACCTGGGCGATGGCTGGACCACGGCGTTCGGCGGCATGTACTACCACTCGGACGGTGACGTGCAGACGCCGGGCTGGAACCGCCTGACCCAGGCCCTGATCGACAACCGGACCTACATCACCGGCCGCGACACCACGCTGAAGGACACCGACGGCAATGGTCGCCTGACGCCGAACGAGGTCGGCTTCTATCCGTACGGTAGCGCCACATACCTGGCCTACTACGGCTATCCAGACAGCAACGCCCTACACACGTTGGACACCGGCGTCGGAACGACCAAGCTTGACCCGCGCACCGTCTACATCAGCGGCGCCGACTTTTCGAAGACGCAGACCAACACCCTCTACTACGACCTGGCCAAGTCGCTGACGCCCGACAGCACGATCAAACTGCAGCTGTTCTACGACGACCAGGAGAACAAGCGCTTTGTCAGCTACGGCTATCCGGCCTGGTTCGACAGCTCGGTGTGGGAGGCGCGCCTCACCTACAACTTCGCCTATGACATGGGGATCATCAGCTCCAAGTCGTTCATCGGCGCGTCCTACCGCAGCTTCGACGGCCGCCGTCGCGAGAGCTACAACAGCGGCATGATCGCGCTGGACCGCCGCGACATCAGCTTCGGGGCCACGCCGACCGACATCGTCGACAGCCCGTTCTCGACCGAGACCGGCGCCGGCGTGCAGGGCCTGCAGTGGGAGAATGACAACAAGAGCGAATGGACCCAGACGGGCGTGTTCGCGATGACGGACATCAAGGTCGGCGAGCGCTTGAACCTGATGCTGGGCGGCCGCTACGACGACTACGACGTCACCTCGGAAGACACCGGCTTCCTCAGCTACCAGATCACGGGCAAGCAAAAGGCCAGCAAGGGTAAGTTCACCTACAGCGCCAGCGCCACCTACAAGGCCCCGGCCGGCGTGATGCCCTACATCACCTACGCCAAGGCCTCGGCCCTGGAGATGAGCCAGGCGGGCGACATCGCGCCGGGCCTGGTGGCCGACGCCAGCGACGCCTGGCTGTCCAACAGCGACCTGGCGGAGGCCGGCTTCAAGTTCCAGTGGCTGCGCGGCACGCTGGTCGGCTCGCTGGCGGGCTATCGCCAGAACCGCACCCAGCTGACGGGCATCACCGGAACGCCGACCGGCACCCGGGCCAAGGGCGTGGAGCTGGAAGTCCGCTGGCTGGCCAGCGAGAACCTCAGCTTCACCTTCTCGGGCAACACCCAGCACACCACGGTGAAGGGGCCCGATAACTCGTTCCAGTACATCCCGGCCTACACCGCCGGCGTGGCGGGGGCGCAGGCCTATGGCGGCACCTATGTGGTGTGGGCGTTCAGCAGCCTGCCGGGCCGCTCGGGCGACTACGACTACACCCTGATCCCCAAGTCGGTGGTCAGCCTGTACGGCGCCTACACCAGCGATGAGCATGAGTGGGGCAAGGTCGGCGGCACGCTGGGCGTGACGCATGTCACCAAGACCTCAGGCACCGTCCAGAACGCCGTGACCTATCCCGCCTACTGGGTGGCCAGCGGCAGCGTCTATTACGAATACGGTCCGTACACGGCCACGCTCAATGTCGATAACCTGTTCGACAAGCTCTACTTCACGCCCGACGCCGACAGCTACGCCAACCTCGGCGCGCTGCCCAGCAAGGGGCGCGAGTGGCGCGTGACCCTGTCTCGAAAGTTCTAGTTCCCCGCGCGGCGCGCCCCAGCGAGGGATGCGCCGCGAGCTTGCATGGAGGCTCGATGCGATGTCGACGATCCAATGGCGCTCCTGGACTCTCCTGGGCGCTCTTTCCCTTCTCCTGTTCCTGATCACCGCCTCGACGTTCTCGTCGCTGGGCGTGGTCCTGCCGGCCATGATCAAGGACCAGCAGTGGAGCTTCGCTTCGGCCTTCCTTGGCTTTACGCTGTTGGGCGCCTTCTGCGGCGGCTCGTCGTGGCTGCCGGCGCTGCTGATCCGCAAGATTGGCGTGCGGGCCACGATCATCGTCGGTTCGGCGGTGATGATCGCCGGCTTCATCTGCCTGGCGGTGGCGCGCGGCTTGCCGATCTATCTTTTCGGCACCGCCCTGCTGGGCGTTGGCTACCAGATGATGGCCCTGATCCCTGGCACGCATCTGTTGTCGATGCTGTTCAAGAAGCGGGCCCTGCCGTTCGGGGTCTATTTCACGATCGGCTCGCTGGGGGGCGTCGCTGGTCCGTGGATGGCCCTGGTCGGCATGGAGATCGCCGGCGGCGCCTGGCGGCCGTACTGGGTCTGGCAGGCCATCGCCTCGGCTGTGGTGGGGGTCTTGGCCGCCGCCCTGGTTCCCGCCAAGGCTTGGCTGGACAGCGCCGCGGTCGAAACCGACAAGGCCGTGGCCGAAGAGGCGGCCGCCCAGCAGGCCAACGCCCGAGTCTACCGCACCCAGGTCGACTGGACGGTCAAGGAAGCGATCCGCACCCCGCAATTCTACGTCATTGTCGCGGCCTATTTCGCCCATCTGCTGGGTGGGGTCACCGCCGTCAGCCTGGCGCCCAGCCACTTCAGCGAGATGGGCGTGGCCTCGGCCGTGGCGGTCGCGGCGCTGAGTTTGGAATCCTTGATGCAGGTCGTGGCCCGCATGAGCGGCGGTCTGCTGGGCGACCGCATCGACCCGCGCTGGCTGCTCGCGGGCGCGCAAGGGATGATGGCCGCGGGCCTGCTGGCCCTGGCCAACGCCGTGACCTGGCCGATGATGGTGATCTTCGCTCTCGGCGTGGGTGTCGGCTTCGGCATGACCGTGCTGGCCGTCAGCATCCTGCTGCTCAACTATTATGGCCGGAAGAACAATCTCGAGCTCTTCTCGATGGTCTGCCTGGTTGGCGCGGTCTCGGCCTTGGGGCCGGTGATCGGCGGCTTCATGCGCGACCACCTGGGCGGCTTCGCGCCGACCTTCCAGGTCTTCGCCGCCGTGATCGGGGTGATCTTCGTGGCGGCGCTGTTCATGCGCCCGCCGCGCAAGACGATCGAGGAAAGCACGCTCGCGCCCGTCCCGGCGCCCACGCCTGTCCTGCTGCGCGACGCCGCGTAGGGACCAAGACCAAAGAACAAGGAGAGCAACGCCATGTTCCACCGCCCTTCTCAGCACAAGGACTTCGGAGTGTTCCTGCCGGTCGCCAACGGCGGCTGGATCATCTCCAAGACTGCGCCGGTCCTCGATGGGCTCTACGCTCAGAACCGCGCCGCCGCGGTGAAGGCCGATGAGGTCGGCATGGATTTCGTGATGTCGATGGGCAAGTTCCGCGGCTTCGGCGGCGAGACCGACCATTGGGGCACGGCTCTGGAGTCGGTGACCATGATGGCCGGCATCGCCGAGGCCACCAAGACCGTGAAGATCTGGGCGACCATCCATCCGCTGCTGCAGAACCCGGCCGTGGCGGCCAAGATGATCGCCACCCTGGACCACATCAGCGGCGGTCGCGCGGGCCTGAACATCGTGGCGGGGGCCTACAAGGGCGAGTTCGACCAGATGGGCGCGTGGGATGACTCCCTGACCCACGACGACCGCTACGCCCTGACCGAGGAGTGGACGACGATCGTCAAGCGGCTGTGGGCCGAGGACAGCGTCGACTTCCAGGGCAAGTACTTCACGATGAAGGACTGCCAGTCCAAGCCCAAGCCATTGTCCAAGCCGCGTCCGGACCTGGTCTGCGCCGGCATGAGCGACCGGGGCTTCCAGTTCTCGGTGCGCGAAGCCGACATCTGTTTCATCGGCGGCCGCACCCCGGACGAGCGACGCGACGCCTCGCTGCGGGCCAAGAAGACCGCCGAGGCGATGGGCAAGAGCATCAAGACCTTCGCCATGTGCACCGTCGTTCACGGCGACACGGACGCCGACGCCGAGGCCAAGGTCGAGCACTACAAGAGCGGCGCCGACATGGGCGCCATCCTGGCCATGCTGGAAAGCTGGGGCGTGCCGGCCGAGAAGCTCTCCAGCGTGGCGGCCGCCCAGGGGGCGTTCATGACCCACACCGTGGTCGGCTCGCCCAAGACCTGCGGCGAGCAGATCGAGACGTTCCTGCGCTACTGCGAACTGGACGGCCTGATGATGATCTTCCCCGACTATGTCGAGGGGCTGACCATGTTCGGGTCCGAGATCCTGCCGGGCCTGCGGGCGGTGTTTCAGTGAATGCGATGACGACAGCGGCGGGCATGGCCGACGATTTGAAAGCCTGGATCGCGCCGTCGCGGACGGCGGTGCTGGTCATCGACATGCAGGTCGACTTCGCCTCGCCCGAAGGCGCTCTGGGCGCCTATGTCGATATGGCCGTCGTCCAGCCGGCCGTCGCGGCGGCCGAGCGGCTGGTGGAGACCGCCCGGGCGACGGGCGTTCCTGTCGTCTTCGTGGGCCTGTTCACGACGCCCGAGACCGACTCCGCCAGCTGGAAGGAGCGCATGCGCCGTCGCGGCGGCGACCCGGACAACGAGAGCGCCCTGTGCCGCGAGGGCGAGGTCGGCTCGGACTTCTACGGTCCCAAGCCCCTGCCCGGCGAGACGGTGGTGAAAAAGACGCGCTACAGCGGCTTCGGCGGCGCCGAGCTCGACGCGCGCCTGAAGGCGCTTGGCGTCGACACCTTGGTCGTGGCTGGTCTGACCACCGAGTGCTGCGTCGACAGCACCGTGCGCGACGCCTTCAGCCTGGACTATCACGTCTTCGTCGCTGCGGACGCCTGCGCCGCCTACGAGGCCGACATCCACGCCGCCTCGCTGAAGGTGATGGAACTGAACAGCGCGATCCTGACCGACACGGCCGCGATCGCCGCCGCCTGGAGCGTCTGACCCATGGCCGATGGATTTCCGAACCTGGGCGCCAGCGCCCCCTACAAGGTCACCGAGGCCGATCGCGCGGCGATCGCCGCCGCCATCGACGAGGCCGAGATCGTCGAGCTGGCCCTGACCCTGGGCAACATTCCCGCGCCGTCCGGCAAGGAGCTGGAGGTCGCCAACTACGTCCATGACTGGATGGCGCGCGAGGGCTTCTCGCCGCGCAAGGTCGGGGCGACGCCCGAGCGACCCAATATCATCGGCACGCACGGCGGCAAGGGTGTCGGCAAGAACCTGCTGTTCACCGCCCACCTCGACACCGAGGCTCCGACCTGGAACCCTGACCTGGACGCCTACAAGTACGCGCCCGAGACCCTGGCCAATCCCGAGTGGGAAAAGTGCTGGCTGGAGGACGGCAAGCTGTTTGGCTATCCGATCGCCAACGACCGCGGGCCGATGAGCTGCTTCCTGATCGCGGCCAAGGCGCTGAAGAAGGCCGGTTACGAACTGGCCGGCAAGATGTACCTGACAGCCTGTCCCGGCGAGATCGGTCCCGAACCGATCGAAGAGCATCGGGGCGTCGCCTACATGGGCAAGGACATCGGCGCCCATTACCTTTTCCACCATGGCGGCGTCGCGCCGGACTACGCCATCGCCGCCGAGGGCTGCGATTTCGGCCTGACCTGGGTGGGGTGCGGCTATGCGGTGTTCCGGTTCCAGGTCTGGGGGGAGGGCGTCTTCACGCCACTGCTCGAGCATCCGGCGACGGCGGCCCAGCATCCCAACCCGATCTACAAGATCGGCAAGCTGACCGAGGCCATCCACGCCTGGAGCGGCGAGTACGAAAAGAACAGCCGCTACGACAGCCCTGGCGGCGTGGCCCAACCCAAGTCGCAGATCGCCTCGATCCGGGGCGGCATTCCCTATGCCTTCGGTGCGGGCACCGAGCTGGTCAACCTTTATCTGGAGGTGGGCCTGACGCCCAAGCAGCGTGTCGCCGACGTTCAGCATTCGCTGGAGGCCCTGGTCCGCGAGGCCGGCCTGGGCCGCATCGACATCGAGCCGGTCGTGGTGCGCCATGGCTTCGAGGCCGACGCCGCCGAGGTGGCCCCGCTGGTCGGCGCCGTCGACGTGGCCACCCAGCTGGGTCTCGGCCATCCCGTCGCCCTGGCCAACCGGGTATATTCCAGCATGTGGCGAGACCACAATGTCTTCAACATGCACCGCATCCCGGCCATCACCACCGGCTTCCGCCGCTGGCGGCCGACGCCGAAGGATCTGGTCGACAGCGCCCTCATCTACGCCCTGACAGCCCTGGCGATCTGCGGTCGCGCCGGCCCCGATGAGAGCGTCGCGCGACCGGCGTCGGCGGTCTATCCCGATAACCCGTTCGGAACCGAAGGATGAGCGCCGCGCCCCAATCACACGCGCCCGAGCCGGCCGATTTCCGCAAGGCCATGGGCAGTTTCGCGGCGGGCGTGACCGTGGTCACCACCTGCCACGACGGCCGGCTGGTCGGCACGACGGTCAGCGCCTTCAGTTCTGTGTCGATGGACCCGCCGCTGGTCATGGTCTGCCTCAAGCGCGACAGCCGCACCCTGGCGGCGCTGAGCCAGTCCGGGACCTTCTGCGTCAACATCCTGGCCCGGGAGCAGGGCGACCTGGCCTACCGTTTCGCCAAGAGCGGGGCCGACGACCGCTTCGCCCTCACGGCCGTCGAGGCCGGGATGTGTGGCGCGCCGCTGCTGGACGGCTGTGTCACGGCCATCGAATGCGAACTGCGCGACGCCCACGACGGCGGCGATCACGAGATCCTGGTCGGACGCGTGCTGCGCGTGGTGACCGACGAAACCAAGACGCCGCTTGTCTATGTGCGCGGCGCTTTTCTCAACGCTTAGGGAGGCGGCCGGATGGCCTACGACGTGCTCGACGTGAAGCCCATGACCCGCCGGATCGGCGCGGAGATCTTCGGCGTCGACCTGGGCAAGCCGCTCTCGAACCGTCAGTTCGAAGAGATCCATCAGGCCCTGACCCAGTACCAGGTGATCTTTTTCCGCGACCAGGAGATGTCGCACGACGCCCACAAGGACTTCGGCCGCAAGTTCGGGAACCTGGCCATCCACTCGGGCGTGCCGGGCCTGCCGGACCACCCCGAGATCGTCGCCATCCACGCCGATGCCAATTCCAAGTTCGTGGCCGGCGAGAACTGGCACTCGGACCTGACCTGCGATCCCGAGCCGCCGCTGGGCAGCATCCTCTACATGAAGGTCCTGCCCGACGATGGCGGCGACACCTGCTTCGCCAGCATGTACTGGGCCTATGACACCCTGTCGGACCGGATGAAGGCCTATCTGGAAGGCCTGTCGGCGGTGCACGACGCCAATCCCGTCTACAAGGCGATCTTTCCGGACATCGACCGCAAGTACAATTGCTCCACCCACCCCATCGTGCGCACCCACCCGGTCAGCGGCCGCAAGAGCCTGTTCGTCAATCCGTCCTACACGACCCACATCGCCGGCCTGTCCAAGGCCGAGAGCAACGCGATCCTGAACTTCCTCTACCAGCACGCCAGTAATCCGGACTTTCAGGTGCGCTTCCGCTGGAAGCCGAACTCGGTCGCCTTCTGGGACAACCGCTGCACCTGGCACCAGGCGATCTGGGACTATTTCCCCGACACCCGCACGGGCTATCGGGTGACGGTCGCTGGCGACAAGCCGGTTTGAGAGTTCTTCTGCTGGGCGCGGCCGGCGGCATCGGCTCGGCGATCCGGGAGGGGCTGGCCGGCCGCTACACCCTGATGCGGCTCGCCGACATCGCGCCGCTGTCGGCGCCGGGCCAGGGCGAGGAGACCGTGCGGGTCGACCTGCTGGACCTCGACGGCCTGGCCGCCGCCATGGCCGGGATCGACTGCGTCGTCCACATGGCCGGCGTTCCGGTCGAGCCCGAGACCAACGCGTGGGAGCAGGTGCTGCCGGCCAATATCGTCGGCGTCCACAACCTGTTCGAGGCCGCGCGGCTCGCTGGCATCAAGCGCGTGCTGTTCGCCTCGTCGCATCACGCGGCGGGCTTCCATCGGCGCGAGACGCCGACCGCCGAGACGCTGGTCCCTCGCCCCGACAGCTACTACGGCGTCAGCAAGGTGTTCGGCGAGGCTATGGGCCGGATGTACGCCGACAAGTTCGGCCTGCAGGTGCTGTCCCTGCGCATCGGCGCCTATCGCGAGCGGCCGTCGGACCCGCGCCAACTGGCCGTGTGGATCAGCCCGCGGGACATGGTCGAGCTGGTCCGCTGTGGCGTCGAGGCGCCCGATTTCGGCTATGCGACCGTCTACGGCGTCTCGGCCAACACGCGGACCTTCTGGGACAATTCGGCGGTCGCCTTCCTCGGCTATCAACCCCGCGATAACGCCGAGGCCTGGGCGGCCGAGATCATGGCCGGGCCGCCCGAGGCCCCGGCCGCCGCGCCGTTCCAGGGCGGCGGGTACTGCGCCAAGGGCTTCGTCGGCGATCTCGGGCGCGTCGACTGACTATTCCCGCGTGAAGTCGGCCGGGATCTGCGGATCCGGGCCCGCCTTGCCCCACAGGACGATCTCGTTGCCCCAGGGGTCGCGGAAGGCGTGGTTGTAGCCGTTGAATTCCTTCCAGTAGTGGTTCCGCCACAGGACGCTGGCGCCGAGCTCTTCGGCGGTCCCGAGGATGCGGTCGGCGCTGTCGTCGTCGCTGATCAGCACCCAGACGCGCGGCTTGCGGCCTTCGGTGCTCAGCGCGCGGGGCTCGACGCCTTCGGGTTCCGGATGAGGGCGGGCGTTCGCGGCCTTGAAAATCCCAAGGTGCAGGTTGCCGATCTCGCTGTCGGTCCCGTCGGGCTTCTTGAAGAAGCCGCCCGGCACCATGCGGTGGTAGACGCCCTCTGGGCGGGCGTCGTTCTGCCAGCCGAACACCTTGGCGTAGAAGTCGCCGGCTTCGGACGGGTCATCGGAGGCCAGGTCGACGAAGATCAGGGTGTTGGTCAAGGCTTGCGCTCGCATTTGGGGGTCAGTCGTTGAAGCCGATGGAGAGGCTCAGGGCCTTCCAGGCTTCGATGTCGGCGGCCAGGCCCTGGGCGGCGTAGCCGGCGTACTTCAGGGCGTCCTCGCCCAGCAGCAGGTGCATCGGCGGGGCCTCGACATCGGCGATCGTCAGGATCGCCCGGGCCGCCTTGGCCGGGTCGCCGGGTTCCTGGCCGGCGTGATCGGCCATGATCCGCTCGGCGTCGCGGGCGAGGCCGTCATAGTCGGAGAGCTTGTCGGCCACGATGACCTTGGAGCCCGTGGCGAAGTCCGTGCGCAGCCCGCCGGGCGCGACATTGACGACCAGGATCCCGAGCTCCGCGACTTCCTGGGCCAGGGTCTGGGTCAGGCCTTCCAGCGCCCATTTGCTGGCGCAGTAGACGCCCGTGCCGGCCCAGACGGCCAGGCCCGAGACCGAGGTGATGTTGATGATCCGGCCCGCGCGGCGCGCGCGCATGGCGGGCAGGACGGCCTTCAGGACCGCGAGGGGCCCGAAGACGTTGACCTCGAACTGGGCGCGAACCTCGTCCAGAGACGCCTCTTCGACCGCGCCGACTAGTCCATAGCCGGCGTTGTTGACCAGGACGTCGATGGTCCCGGTCGCGCGTTCGGCCTTGGCGACGGCGGTGGCGATGGCCGCCGTGTCAGTGACGTCCATGACGACGCCGTGCGCGCGCCCGGGCGCGAGGGCTTCGAACGCGGCGACGGCCTCGGGCCTGCGCACAGTGCCGACGACGACGTCGCCCCGCTCCAGGGCGGCGCGGGCGATCTCGCGGCCCAGGCCGCCGGAGACGCCGGTGATCATCCAGGTCTTGGTCATGCCAACTCCACCGAAAGCGGGATCAGTACGGCTTGTCGCCCTTCACCCAAAGGCGGTGCATGGTCCGGATGTACTTGGTGTCGTCGTACAGCGTGCCGGTGTGCAGGGTGCAGCGGTTGTCCCACATCAGCAGGTCGCCGACCCGCCACTTGTGGCGATAGACGAACCGCTCCTCGGTCATGAACTCGACCAACTCGTCCAGTAGCGCCAGACCTGCAGGACCCGGCATGCCGATCACTTCGGTGACGGTGCCGGTCGAGGGCCACAACGCCTTGCGACCATCCGCCGGATGGGTGCGGATCAGCGGGTGTTCGACGTCGGGATTGGCCGCTTCCAGCTCGGGCGACAGGGTCTGCTGTTGGCCGAACTGGCGAGTGGCCATGAAGTGCTTATAGCTGTGGTGCAGCCGAAGACCCTCCAGCAGGGCCTGCTTGTCGGCGGGCAGGGCGTTCCAGGCCGCGCAGCCGTCGGCCAGCAGGGTGTCGGAACCTTCGTCAGGGACCTCGACCGCGTAGAGCATGGTCAGCATGACCGGCTCGGGCTTGTAGCTGTAGTCGGTGTGCCAGCCCACGCCGTCATTGTGGGCGCCGATCGGCTTTCCATCGACAACGCGATTGCTGAGGATGAAGATCTTCGGATAGCCGGGCAGGGTGAAGCGGGTTTGGGTGTGGTCTTCCGGATCGCCGAACCGTCCGATGAACCGCATCAGGTCGTCGGGCGTCATCTTCTGGCCGCGCAGGGCGATGGCGCCATGGCGGTGGAAGGTGTCGACGACCTGGTCCAGGGCCGCGTCGGGGGCGGAGGCCAGGTCGATGCCGGAGATCTCGGCCCCGAAGCCCGGCTTCAGGTCCTTGATGGCGATGTCTGCGGTCGGCGTCATGGCATCCTCCGTGGGGCGATGTGCACGACATGACCCTAGGCGCGGCGAGGGTGGCGGTCTTGTCTCAACGCGCACGACAGCTTTCTTGACGGCGCCGGATGTGATCCTGGATTGGGCGCCAAAGGCGTCTCCGGGGCGCCGAGCGCCTGCAAACCCGGCGTCGCGCCATGGAGGGCGGTTGCTGACCAACTCTTCGTGCGCGCTGAGGCAAGACCGGCTCACGGTGCGGTCCTAGCGTGATGGTCGACTTCCGCCCTTGTAGAGCGCTTCACGATGAGCCCGCGGCCGCCCCTTCTCAGCGATGTCTTCTTCGAAGGCCTGTCACGCTCGATGCGGGACGTCGAGACCGCAGAGACCCTGCCGCCCGCCTGCTATGTCGACGCCGACTTCTACGAGTTCGAGAAGGAGGCGCTGTTCAATCACGAATGGCTGTGCGTGGGCCGCGTCGACTGGGTCAAGGAGCCCGGAGACTTCTTCACGACGCGGATCATCGGCGAGCCGATCATCGTCACGCGCAACCGCGACAACCAGATCAAGGCGATGTCGGCTGTGTGCCAGCACCGGGCCATGCTGGTGGCCGAGGGCAGGGGTAATACGCGCGGCTTCGTGTGTCCCTATCACCACTGGGTCTATTCGCTGAACGGCGACCTGGTGAACGCCCCGGCCATGGAGCGCACCTGCGAGTTCGACAAGAAGGCCATCAAGCTCCCGACCTTCAAGGTCGAGGTCTGGCTGGGTTTCATCTTCATCAACTTCGACGCCGAGGCCCCGCCGCTGGCGCCGCGCCTGACGACCGTCGAGGCGGCGGTGGCCAATTACGACCTTTCGAACGCCGATGGGCTCTCCCCGCCGATGACCGGCCAGTTCGCCTGGAACTGGAAGGTCATGTTCGAGAACAACAACGACGGCTACCACGCCAGCAAGCTGCACCGGGGCCCGCTGCACGACTTCATTCCGAGCGAGCTGTGCAGCTTCCCCGAGGCGGGCGAGGGGGACGCCGGCTTTCTGCGCTACAACGGCACGCTGCACCGAGACGCCAGCTTCAACCCGACGCAGAAGGCGGTGTTGCCGGTGTTCCCGAACCTGACCGACGAGGACCGCAACCGCGCCACCTTCGCCAACATCCCGCCGACGCTGTCGCTGGTGATGACCAGCGACATGGTCATCTACCTGATCCTGCGCCCGACCGGTCCCGAGACCATGGAGCAGGACACGGGAATCCTCGTGGCGCCTGGCGCCACGGAGAGCCCCGGCTTCGAGGAGCGCCTCGAGATGATCATGACCTCGGCCGGCAAGATCATCGCCCAGGACATGCATGTCGACGAACTGGTCCAGCAGGGCCTGCGCTCGCGGTTCGCCATCCGGGGGCGCTACTCCTGGCAGGAGGGGGCGCAGGTGCAGTTCAACCGCTGGCTCACGCCGCGTTACCAGAAGGCCTGGGCCGCCCTGAAAGCCGGCGAGGCGCCCGCCGCCGCCAATACGGAGGCCGCCGCATGAGCCGTCTGCCCGTCATCTTCTTCGGTCACGGCAGCCCGATGATCGCGCTGGAGACCAACGACACCACACGGGCCTGGAAGGCCATGGGGGACGCTGTCGGCAAGCCCAAGGCGATCCTTTGCGTCTCGGCCCACTGGCTGACGCGCGGGGTCGCGGTGACGGCCATGACCAGGCCCCGCACAATCCACGACTTCGGCGCGTCCTTTCCCAAGGCGCTCTTCGATCAGCAGTATCCGGCGCCCGGCTCGCCCGAGCTGGCCGCGCGGGTGCGTGAAATCCTCAGCCCGACGCCGGTGGCGATGGACGAACAGGCCTGGGGCCTGGACCACGGGACTTGGTCGGTCCTGGGCAAGGCGTTCCCGGACGCCGATGTGCCGGTGGTGCAGCTCAGCATGGACGCGAGCAAACCGCCCGCCTGGCATTACGAGATCGGCCAGCGCCTGGCGCCCCTGCGCGACGAGGGCGTGCTGATCGTCGGCACTGGCAACATTGTCCACAATCTGCCGGCCATGGACTGGGGCGACCGGAACTGCGCGCCCTACGACTGGTCGCAGCGCTTCAATGACTACATCAAGACCGCCATCGTCGAGGACGCCCCGCAGCGCGCTGTCGACTTCGAGAGCCAGGGCCAGGACGCCAAGCGCTCCGTGCCGACGCCCGACCACTACTGGCCGCTACTGTACGTGCTGGGCGCGCGCCTGCCCGGCGACGTCCCGACCTTCGCCCCCGACCATATCGAGCACGGCTCGCTGAGCATGACTTCCGTCACGCTCTCCATCCCCCATTTGGCCAGCGCCTGAGGACCGAGACCCGATGCCCTTCATCTGCGAACCCGGCCAGACCCGTCCCGACGTCGTTCCCGGCGCCTTGCACACCCTGAAGGCCACGCCCCAAACGGTGCATTGGGGCTATTTCGATCCTTCGACGCCGCCGTCGCTGCGTATCAAGAGCGGGGACCTGGTCCAGGCCGAGGCGATCACCCACCATGCCGGCGACGCGCCCGAGCTGATGATGGACGAAGGCGTCACGCGGATCTTCAAGGAGATCCCCGAGGACGACCGCAACCCCGGCGTCCACATCATGACGGGGCCCATCTACGTCGAGGACGCCAAGCCTGGCGATGTGCTGGAGGTGCGCTACCTGCGCATGGTTCCGCGCAACAACTACGGCTCCAACCTCGCGGCCAATTGGGGCTATCTCTACAAGGAGTTCGGCGAGAAGGAGCGGGTGACGATCTACGAGCTGGATCCGAACACCAACACCGCCAGCGCGCTCTACGCCTATGACTTCGAGGGCAAGTATCTGATCCCCGGCACGATCACCCATTGTCCCGAGTGCGACCGCCAGCCGGCCCTGGAGGGGATCCGGATTCCGGCCCGGCCGCACCTGGGCACCGCGGGCGTGGCGCCGGCGGTCGACGGCCGCGTCAGCACCATTCCGCCCGGCGAGCACGGCGGCAACATCGACAACTGGCGCATCGGGGCCGGGGCGACGATGTACTATACTGTCCAAGTCGACGGCGGCTTGTTCTCCATCGGCGACCCCCACGTCAGCCAGGGCGATGGCGAGCTGTCGGGCACGGCCATCGAGAGCTCGCTGAACGTCCTGATGCAGATCGTCCTGCGCAAGGACATCCAGACCCCCGGCCCCCTGCTGGAGACGCCAAAGTGGTGGATCGTCCATGGCTTCAATGAAGACCTGAACCTGGCCATGCGCGACGCCTCGACCAAGATGCTGAGCCTGCTCAGCGAGCAGGTCGGGCTGTCGAAGAACGACGCCTATTCGCTGATGAGCGTGGCCGCGGACTTTGGCGTCACCCAGGTCGTCGATGGCACCCAGGGCTGCCACGTCAGGATTCCCCGCGACATCTTCCCCAAGCTCAAGGAATAGGACGATGAAGGCTTGGTCGTTTAGCACCGAAAGCCATCCCCGCGCCGAGCGGGCCGAGGCCTGGCGTGATGCGATGGGACGCCTGGGCCTGCCGATCGAGGGACTGTCGGCCGGCGAGCCGGCCGCGGCTTCGGTGATCTGCCTGACCTCCCCCCTGGGCATCGAGTTCGCCCTGGTCGAAGCCGGCGCCCAGACGATTTCGGGCCGACTTTCGGGGCAGCCCGCCGCCGTGTGGCTGGCGGTTCTGCTGCATGGCGAAGCGACCCTGGTGACCGACGATCTGGCTGTCGGCGTCTCTCCCGGGGACATCGCCTTCGGCCCCACGGGGCAGGCGGCGGCTCTTCGCTTGGACACCCGCTCGCGCCTGCTCTTCGTCCGCGCGCCTCGCGTGGCCCTGGATCACCGCCTGATCAAGCCCTTCAACTTGCGCGTGGGGTGGCTGGAGGGATCAGAGGGCGTGCCGCGCATCCTGTCCGACCTGCTGCGCGGTACGGCCGAGGAACTGGAGAACTTGTCGGTCGATCAGTTGCGACCGGTCGACCTGGCTCTGACGGAATTCTTGGCTCAGTGCTTGCTGGAGCGGGGGGCGGCTGCGTCAGACGCTCTGGATCCTTCGACCCCGACGGCGCATCTGCAGCGCCTCTGCCAAACCATCGAGACCCTGCTGCCGGATCCGGACCTGTCGCTCCGTCGCGTGGCGGACGAGGAGGGCGTCTCGCCACGCTACGTGCAGAAGCTGTTCGCGTCGGCCAACGAAACCTTCAGCCACTATTTGCGCTCGCGTCGTCTGGAGCGGTGCCGGATCGATCTGGCCAGTCCGCAACATGCGCGGCTTTCTATTTCGGAGATCTGCTTTCGCTGGGGCTTCAACGGCTCGGCGCATTTCAGCAGAGCTTTCCGCGAACAGTACGGCCGGTCGCCACGTGAATTCAGGAACGCGTGCGAGGCTGGTGTGTCCAGAGATCTTACGTCCGCACTTGCGCTGAAGCCGGCGTCCGTCGTCCCGAGTTTGAGCGCACTGAACTCATAGCGTGAGAAGCCGCGCCAAGTTGGTCCGCGTCGGTGACCCGGATCAAACAGCGGCCTCGCCCAATGTCGCGTTTCTAGAACGCTCCCTGTGTCGCCAACTGGCGCGACCGAGCTGGAGATACGGACGTTTTGATCTACCGCGCAGGGCTCGCGCGCCAAGAGACATCCTGCCTGAAGATTCTGCGCCGCCACGGGTCGGCTAGCTTCTTGGGGACGCGGACACCCGTTGAGGCGCGAGCCCAGGAGCATGCCGTGGTCACGGACAAAAAGCTCACCGGCCTGACCGATCCCAAAGCCGCGCTGGGAAGCCTTTGCTAGGCGACGCCTAAACCCCGGCTTGCAACGACGGTGCGGCAATCTAAAGCGTTCGACGTCGAAAATGGCAGACCGGTTTTTGGGTGAGCCCGGTCAGCTCAGCGCTCTCAGCGTCGGGCCCAATCTAGCCCCTCGGGCCGCAGACCACGACGGAAGGCGGACGTGCGCCTTCTCGTCGCGCTTCGACCGTTAAACGAAAGATCATTCCGACGGCCAAGCCCTCGTTGCTATGGCGTGAGAGAGAGCGCGTTCTTCGCCGTGCCTCCGGCCTCACTCCCCAAGGGCGCCCCTTCAAAAAGATATCGCAATAAACATTATTGCGCTTGACGTTCGGCGTGGCTGAGGGCAATTGGATATCACGATAACAAATACCGCAATAATCAAATCCGAGGAGCTGACCATGTTTAAGACCGTTCTGCTGTCCAGCGTTCTGGCCCTGACCGCCACGGCGTCGGCCTTCGCCCAGCCCGCCGCGCCGGCTGTGAAGAATGTCGTCCTCGTACACGGGGCCTTCGCCGACGGCGCGGGCTGGCGCGGCGTCTACGACCGGCTCACCGCCGACGGCTACAAGGTGAGCATCGTCCAGAACCCGCTGTCCTCGCTGGCCGACGACGTCGCCGCCACCAACCGCGTGATCGCCCGGCAAGACGGTCCGGTGATCCTGGTCGGCCACTCCTATGGTGGAGCGGTGATCAGCCAGGCTGGCGACAATCCCAAGGTCGCGGGCTTGGTCTATGTCGCGGCCTTCGCGCCGGACGTCGGCCAATCGGTGCTTGACCAGTACGCCGACATCCCGCCGCCGCCCAATTTCCAGCCCCAGGAAACGCCGGACGGATTCGCTTTTCTCAAGGCTGAGAGCTTCCGGGCAGGCTTTGCCGGCGATCTGTCGGAGAAAGACGCGGCCTTCCTGCAGGCCTCGCAAAATCCCGTGGCGATGGCCGCGCTCAGCGCCAAGCTGACGGTCGCGGCCTGGAAGACCAAGCCCAGCTGGGCCGTGGTCGCCACCGAGGACGGTGCGATCGCGCCCGAGCTCCTGCGCAAAACCGCCCGCCGCATCGGCGCCAAGGCGACCGAAGTGAAGGGCAGCCACGTGGTCTTCGTCTCCCAACCCAAGGCGGTGGCGGCGGTGATCGAGGCGGCGGCCCAAGGCGTCTCGGCCAAGTAGGTTTCGCCGCACCTAGTTATTCAGAGCCCCCGCGGCTCGACTTTTGAAGGAAAAGATCATGCGTAAGATTCTGGGCCTGGCCCTGGCCACCGTCTTCATCGGCTCGGCGACGCTCGCCGCGCCGATCCCGCCGCAACCGAGCGTCAAGCGTACGGACCTGCAGCGTCACGACCTGTCGATCCCAGGTCATGAGACCGTGCAGGCGCGCATCGATATCGCGCCGGGCGCGACCGCGCCCTGGCATCGTCATCCCGGCGAGGAGGTCATCTACGTCCTCGAAGGCGTTCTTGAGTACCAGCTCGAAGGCCAAAGCCCGGTGACGCTGCAGCCCGGTCAGGTTCTATTCGTGCCCAAGGGCGTCGCTCACAAGGCGCATAACCCCGGGACGACAAACGGCGCCGAATTGGCGACTTACATCGTCGAGAAGGGCAAGCCCCTGGTCGCGCCCGCGCCGGACGTAGCTCAGCCGAAATAGGCGCCAAGGTCAGACGAGATGCGTTGTCCGCCAACCCAGGGCGGACAACGCATCTTGGCCGAGCTGAGTAAACGACACGCAGGTTTGGCTAAGGCGCCTTTTGTGACCCACGCTTGATGCGCAAGCGCACGGAAAGTCGCAAGGCTGAAGTGTTCGTGATTCAACCCATAAGGAACGTCTCGATGTGGCTTTCCCTGATCGCCTCTCTGCTCGGAATTGCAAACATCGCTAGTTCTGACCGTGAGGCTGCGGTCGTCGAGGCCTGCAGGGCATGGAACCGCCCTGGCAGCGCGCGAGTCCTTCCCGTCCACCGGGTCGCGCCCGACGGTCTGTGCTTCTCAGGGGAGATCAATAGCGCCAGTTCCGCGGCGTTTGTAGACGCCTTGGCGACGCTCGAGCCGGCGACGCCCCTGGTGATCGTGGTCCATTCGAATGGCGGCGAAATCAACGCCGGCATAGCTATGGGTGAAGCGCTTGCGCCGCTAAAGACCACCGTGGTGGCGCAGAGGGTCTGCGCTTCTTCATGCGCCAACTATCTGTTCACCGCCGGCGACCGGCGAGTGATCGACGACGACGCCTTGCTGTTATTCCACGGCGGTGCGCATCCGATCGATGAAGGCGCACTCCGCAAGGCGATCGGCTCGCAAATCCCCGCCGACCAGGTTGAGGCGCAGGTCGCCAATATCCGTGCGGACATCGATAGGCAAATCCGTCGCCAGGACGCCTTTTCCACTATGGCCCGCATCGACGTGAACTTCTTCCGCTGGATGGCTAGCTTCAATGACCTGCCCGAAGACGCCTTCCTGACTTTGTGCCCGACCCGAGACCCAGTGATGATCCTCTATTCCGACCGGCTTCTTGCGATGCATGGCGTCGCGGTGCACGAGAACCGCGGTCCGAACTCTCAGGAAGCCCTGACGGCTAGGGTCGCCGCGTTGGGCCGCGCTGAGCCCGTCTGTTTCATGGAATAAGGAAGTCGCGCGTTTTTCGAGCAGGGGGCTTCCTCTAGGCCGCCCATCTTTCAGCGGTTACCTCGGCGGTCGCTGGGGGAGGGCTCGCCGCGGCGGAGGCTTGGTTTGAACGATCCTGCTGCGATCGTGTCGCAGCACGCGTGTCGATCTTGCCCCGCGCGAGGTTTGCTCTCAAAGTCTCGCACCTGACCTTGTTGCGGATGAGCTTGGCGCGTTCGTACGAGGCCGCTGGAGGGCGCGCCGTGCTGAAACGTCTCATAGCCGGATTGCTTGCGCTGGCGGTTGTCGGATTGGTCGGGTTGGGCGTGTTCGCTTGGCGTCCGGCTATCGGCAAGATCGATCCGCCCGCGCCGTCCAGCTTCGCTCCGGACCTCGTCGCGCGAGGCGAGGCGTTGGCCGGGGCCGGCTATTGCTCGACTTGCCACACCTCGAAAGGGGGACAGCCCTTCGCCGGTGGCTACCCCATGAAGACCGGGTTCGGCACGATCTATTCGACCAACATAACGCCCGATCCCGGCACCGGCATCGGGACCTGGTCGGAGGCGGCCTTCCGTCGGGCGATGCACGAGGGCGTGGCCCGAGACGGGGCGCACCTCCTTCCGGTCTTTCCCTATGATCACTTCACAAAACTCTCGGACGACGACGTGTCGGCGCTCTACGCCTACATGATGACGCGCCCGCCGGTCGTCGCTTCGGCCAAGCGCAACAGCGTGCCGTTCCCGCTGAACATCCGAGCCCTGCAGGCCGGCTGGAAGCTTCTCTTCTTCAAGCCTGGCCGGTTCGAGCCGGACGCGGCCAAGAGCGCCGAATGGAACCGCGGCGCCTATCTGGCCGAGGGCGTCAGCCACTGCGGCGCCTGCCACACGCCGCGCAACGCCTTGGGGGCGGAGAAGCGGGGCAAGGCCTACGCCGGCGCGCTGATCGACGGCTGGGTCGCTCCACCCCTCACCGCCGCCAATCCTTCGCCCGCGCCTTGGGACCAGGCCGAGTTGACCGCCTATCTGCGGACGGGCGTCAGCCGCTATCACGGCGTCGCCGCCGGCCCGATGGCGCCGGTGGTGCATGACGGCCTGATCAAGCTGCCCGGCGCCGATATCCGGGCGCTGGCGATCTATTTCGCCGATGTGGACGGCGCGGCGGGCAGGGGCGGGGCTCTGGCGCCGGCCCTGCGAAGGGCCGCTGTCGCCGATCGCCTGAACGTTGGGCCACAGAACGATCCGGCCGCGCGGCTCTACACCGCCGCCTGCGCCTCGTGCCACTACAACGGCGTTGGCCAGCCCAACCCGCTGCGCCCTGACCTGGCGCTCAATAGCGCCGTCAATCTGGACGACCCGACGAACCTGATCCGCGTGGTGCTTTACGGCGTCAGCGCCAAGGACGGCGCGCCGGGCGTGGTGATGCCTGGCTTCAACCGTTTTAGCGACGCCGAGGTCGCCAGGCTGGCCACCTATCTGCGCGCCACCCGCACGGACAAGCCCGCCTGGCCGAACCTCGAAAAGAAGGTCGCGGCGATCCGCGCGCAGGGAAAGTGAGCCAGCCATGACCCAGTTCACGATCAACGGCCGGGCCGTCTCCATTGACGCCGACGAGGACACGCCGCTGCTGTGGGTGATCCGCGACGACATCGGCCTGACCGGCACCAAGTTCGGCTGCGGGATCGGCATGTGCGGCGCCTGCACCGTCCACGTCGGCGGGCGCGCGACGCGCTCGTGCATCACGCCGCTCAGCGCGGTCGACGGTGCCGAGGTGACGACCATCGAGGGCCTGGACCCCGCGGGGCAGCATCCGGTGCAGAAGGCCTGGCTGGACCTGCAGGCCCCGCAGTGCGGCTACTGCCAGTCGGGCCAGATCATGCAGGCGGCCGCCATGCTCAAGGACTTCCCCACGCCCACGGATCAGGACATCGATGCGACGATGAGCGGTAATCTGTGTCGCTGCATGACCTATGCCCGCATTCGGGCGGCCATCAAGCAAGCCGCAGCGGCCATGGGAGACAAGTCGTGAGCCGCCTCCAGCGGAAGGGCGCGCCAGGCGGCTTCCTATCGCGCCGCAATTTCCTGATCGCGTCGACCGGGGCAGGCCTGGCGTTTGGCTTTTCGGCCTTGGTCGAGGCGGCGATGGACCCGACCGTTCCCGGCGGCGCGCCAACCGCCAGCGCCGGGCCTCGGTTCGAGCCCACCCTGTGGTTCGCCATCGATGGCGACGGGATCGTCACCGTCAACATCATCCGCGCCGAGATGGGTCAGCACGTAGGCACCGCGCTGGCCCGTATTCTCGCCGATGAACTAGACGTCGCCTGGGATAAGGTGCGGATCGTTCACGTCGACTCCGATCCCAAGTGGGGATTGATGGTCACCGGCGGTAGCTGGTCCGTGTGGCAGACCTTCCCGATCTTCAGCCAGGCCGGCGCGGCCGGCCGCATCGCCCTGGTCGAGGCGGGGGCCAAGCTGATGAATGTCTCGCCCGCCGGCGGGACGGCGCGCGGCGGAGTGGTCCATGTGGGCGGCCGGTCGATATCCTATGGCGACATCGTCAAGCGTGGCGGCGTCGCGCGGACGTTCACGCCCGAGGAGCTGGCCAAGCTCCCGATCAAGCCCGCGGCCGAGCGCAAGTTGATCGGCAAGCCGGGAAAGGCCCTGGACATCGCCGCCAAGATCAATGGGACGGCGGTGTACGGCATCGACGCCAAGGTCCCGGGCATGGTTTTCGCCCGACCCAAGCTGCCGCCCACGCGCCACGGGGCCAGGGTCGTGTCGGTCGACGATGGCGCGGCCAAGAAGATCAAGGGCTACCTGCGCTGCCTGACGATCGAGGATCCGTCCGACACCGTGCCGGGTTGGGTCCTGGTGATCGCCGAAAGCTATCCCGCCGCCCTGCGCGCCTCCGAACTGGTCAAGGTGACATGGACCGCCGGCCCGGGCGCCAGCGTGTCGGAGAAGGACCTGCAGGACCACGCCGCCGCCTTGATCGCCAAGCCCGATGTTGGCGCTCTGCTCGACACCAAGACCGCCGACACGGCGCCGGCCTTCCAGGCCGCCAAGTCGGTGCTGGAGCAGACCTACACAACGGCGACCGTGCTGCACTTCCAGCTCGAGCCGCTCAACGCCCTGGCCTTTGAAAAGGACGGGGTGATGGAGATCCACACCGGAAACCAGTGGCAGAGCCTGATCCTGCCGACCTTGGCTAAGGCGCTGGACCGTCCCGAGACCAGCATCGTCATGCGCACCTACATGCTCGGCGGCGGCTTTGGTCGACGGCTGACCGGCGACTACGCGGTGCCGGCCGCGCTGGCGGCCAAGGCGCTGGGCAAGCCGGTCAAGCTGGTCCTGACACGGGAGGACGACGCGCGCTTCGACTCGGTGCGCTCCCCCTCGGTTCAGAAGGTGCGCATGGCCTTCGATGGCGCCGGAAATATCCTGGCCCAGGAGCACCACGCGGCCGCGGGCTGGCCGACGCTAGCCAATGCGCCGGCCTTGATGCCGAAGGGCAAGAACGGCGTGGCCTACGACCCCTTCGCGATCTCGGGCGCCGATCATTGGTACGAGGTCGGGGCCCACAAGGTGCGCGCCATCAATAACGACTTGGCCAACGAGACCTTTCGCCCCGGCTGGCTCCGCTCGGTCGGGCCGGGCTGGACCAACTGGGCGAGCGAGAGCTTCATCGACGAGGCGGCTCACCACTTGAAGACCGACCCCGTGGCCTTGCGGCTGAAGCTGCTGACCGGAGCGGGCGCCAACGCCGGCGGTGACGCCAGCACAAAGGGCGGCGCCAGGCGTCAGGCCGAAGTGGTGCGTCGCGCGGCCGAAGCCGCGGGGTGGGGCCAGCCCCTGCCCAAGGATACGGGGCTGGGCCTGGCCACGAGCTTTGGTCAGGAACGCGACATGCCGACCTGGGTGGCCTGCGTCGCTCGGGTCCATGTCGATCGCGCCAGCGGCGTCGTCACGGTGCGAAAACTGACCATCGTAACCGACGCCGGCACCATCGTTGATCCCGACGGCGCGCGGGCCCAGACCGAGGGGGCGGCGCTATGGGGCCTCAGCATGGCGCTGCACGAGGGGACCCAGTTCGTGAACGGACAGGTCAAGGACGTGAACCTCGACACCTATGCGCCGCTCCGCATCGCCGACACGCCAGAGCTGGACATCCGCTTCGTCGACAGCGTCGAGGTCCCCGTCGGCTTGGGCGAGCCCGCCACCACCGTTGTCGCTCCGGCCATCGCCAACGCCATCTTCCGCGCCGTCGGCGTACGCCTTCGGCATATCCCCATCACTTCCGCCGCCGTGCTCGCGGCCTTGTCGGGCAAGGGCTGACCCCATTCGGCGTTTCCAAGCCACGCGTCGACGCGGCGGGCCGAGACTGGCTACGGAAGCGCCCCATTCCGCGCATTCCAAATCCTTGATTGTAGAGCTCCCCGAGCGACGCCAAAGGCGGCTTCTGGCGCTTCGCTCTCCCCGTGAGGGAGCCTCCACAGCGGTGGCCAATCACGCCTTGACCTTGACATCATGTCAGGCCGCAGACTCTCCCCGGATAGGAGATCCGGATGAACCATCAGCACCACGCGGGCTGTGATCATGCTCAAGGGGCAAGCCCAACGACGGTGAAGGACCCCGTTTGCGGCATGGCCGTGGATCCAATTGGCGCGCGGCATCACGTCGAGCATGGCGGGCGATCCTTCCATTTCTGCGGTGCGAGCTGCAAAGCCAAGTTCGTCGCCAGTCCCACGGTCTACATTTTTGGTAGCGCCCCGAGGTCGGAGGTCGCTGGGCCGGGGGCGATGTGGACCTGTCCCATGCACCCGGAAATTCGTCGGCCGGGCCCCGGGAGTTGTCCGATCTGCGGCATGGCGCTGGAGCCCGAGGCGGCGTCGCTCAACGATGGCCCAAACCCCGAACTGGTGGATTTCACGCGGCGGCTCTGGGTGTCCGGCGTGCTGGCGGTTCCGCTCCTGCTGATTTCGATGGGCGCGGAGATGCTGGGCGTCCATATCGTCAGTCCAGAGGCGTCGCCATGGGCGCAACTGGCCTTGAGCGCTCCGATCGTCCTATGGGCCGGCGCGCCGTTTTTTCAACGTGGCTGGACGTCCGTGCGGACCGGCCATCTCAACATGTTCACCCTCATCGCGCTCGGCGTCGGGGCGGCCTTCGCCTACAGCCTGATCGCTACGCTCTTTCCTGGCCTCATCCCGATGACCGGCCAGGCCCATGGCGGCATGGTTCCTGTCTACTATGAGGCGGCCGGCGTGGTGGTCACGCTGGTGCTGCTAGGCCAGGTTCTGGAGCTGCGCGCCCGCGCCGCCACGGGGCGGGCGATCCGAGCATTGCTCGACCTGACGCCCAAGACCGCGCGCCGGCTCAAGCCCGATGGGACTGAAGAGGAGATCGCCCTGGCCGAGGTTGCCGTCGGCGACCAGATCCGCGTCCGACCCGGTGAGGCGGTCCCGGTCGACGGCGTTGTGGTGGAGGGGCGCTCCACGGTGGACGAGTCGATGCTCACGGGTGAGCCGGCGCCGGTCGGCAAGGCCGCGAGCGCCGTCGTCACCGGCGGAACAGTCAATGGTACGGGCAGCCTGTTGATCGAGGCGCGCGCCGTTGGGGCCGATACGGTGCTGGCTCGGATCGTGCGCATGGTCGCCGACGCTCAACGGAGCCGGGCGCCGGTCCAGGCGACCGCCGACCGCGTCTCGGGCTGGTTCGTGCCGCTCGTCGTGCTGATCGCCTTGGCGACCTTCGTTGTCTGGTGGATCGTCGGGCCCGAGCCCCGCCTTGGCCACGCCCTGCTGAACGCCATTGCCGTCCTGGTCATCGCCTGCCCCTGCGCCTTGGGCCTGGCGACGCCGATGTCGATCATGGTCGGGACCGGGCGAGGCGCGCGCGCCGGCGTGCTGATCAAGACCGCCGAGGCTCTGCAGGCCTTCGAGAACGTCGACACCTTGGTGATCGACAAGACGGGGACCCTGACGGAAGGCCGTCCCAAGCTGGTGGCGATCCAGACCTTTGGCGGGTTCGCGCGAAAGGACGTTCTGGCCTTGGCCGCGGCGGTCGAGGCGCGCTCCGAGCATCCGCTCGCCCACGCGGTCGTCGCGGCGGCCAGTGAACAGGGACTGACCCTCGCGACGGCTACGGATTTCGCCTCGAAGACAGGAGAGGGGGTCACCGCTCGCGTTGGCGATCGCGCGGTGGCCGTAGGCAACGCCGCGCTGATGGAGAGCCTGGGCGTCGATCCTTCACCCGTCGCGAGCGCTGCGGAGGCTCGGCGCGTGGAGGGCGGCGGCGTGATGTTGGTGGCGGTCAATGGCGCGCTCGCCGGCTTGCTTGCGGTGGCCGATCCGGTTCGGCCCTCCGCGAGCCAGGCCATAGCCGACCTGCGCGCCGAAGGCCTGCGCGTCGTCATGCTGTCCGGTGACAACGCCACGACGGCCCAAGCGGTGGCGCTGGCTGTCGGCGGCGTCGATGAGGTGAGAGCCGACCTCAAGCCCGAGGACAAGGCGCGCATCGTCGGCGAGCTTAAGGCGGCCGGAGCGCGCGTCGCCATGGCCGGCGACGGCGTCAACGACGCGCCCGCGCTCGCGGCCGCCGATGTCGGTCTGGCGATGGGCACGGGTTCGGACGTCGCGATCGAAAGCGCTGGCATGACCCTGACCGGCGGCGACCTGTCGGCGGCGGTGCGCGCTCGCCGGCTGGCGCGGGCGACCATGAGCAATATCCGCCAGAACCTGTTCTTCTCGTTCCTATTCAACGGCGTCGGCGTGCCGATCGCCGCTGGCGTGCTCTATCCGGTGGCGGGTATTCTGCTGTCGCCCATGCTGGCCGGCGCGGCCATGGCGCTGTCGTCCTTCATCGTTGTGACCAACGCCCTGCGCCTGAACGGAGCCCGTCTATGAATATTGGCCAGGCCTCGGCCGCCACCGGCGTGTCGCAGCGGATGATCCGCCACTACGAGAAGATCGGCTTGGTTCCGCCGCCGCCGCGCCGCGACAGCGGCTATCGCGACTACGACCAGCCCGACGTGAATCGTCTGCGGTTTATCGCCAACGCGCGCGATCTGGGTTTTCCCATCGAGGAGATCCGGGAGTTGCTATCGTTGTGGGGCGACGCGGGGCGCGCCAGCGCCGAGGTGAAGGCGATGGCGCTGGCGCGAGCCGAGGATCTTCATGCCAAGGCGATGGCGCTGGAAGCCATGCGCGCCGCGCTGCTGGACCTGGCGGAAAGCTGCCACGGCGACGCGCGCCCCGACTGTCCGATCATCGATCGCCTGCAACAGGACAGCCTCCCCCTGGCCTGAACTTGGCGCGCGCATAGGACACCGGAGAGACCTATTGGCCTAACGGCTCACGCCAGAGAACTTCCGAAAAGGTCGATCTTCCGCGGCGCGAGTAACTGACGGTCCGGAGTTCGGAACGGTCCGGGCGTCGGCTTCTGGCGCGCTGCGGACGGCTGAGAAGAGCAGTCATCGAGGTCAGGCCGAGAGTTCTTTGCGGACGATCGCCGCGCCCGCGCTCAGGGCCTCCAGCTTGCCCCTCGCCACGTGACGAGCCAGCGGGGCCATCCCGCAGTTGGTGGAGGGATAGAGCTTGTCGGCGTCCACGAACTGAAGGGCCTTGCGCAGGGTGTCGGCGACGTCCTCGGGCGTCTCGATGGTGTCGGTCGCCACGTCGATGGCCCCCACCATCACCGTCTTGCCCCGAATGAGTTCGATCAGATCCATCGGGACGCGAGAGTTCTGGCACTCCAGCGAGATGATATCGATGCTGGACTGCTTCAGCTTGGGGAAAGCTTCCTCATACTGACGCCACTCCGAACCCAGGGTCTTCTTCCAGTCCGTATTGGCCTTGATGCCGTAGCCGTAGCAGATGTGGACGGCCGTTTGGCATTTGAGCCCTTCCGTCGCCTTCTCCAGGGTCGCGACGCCCCAGTCGTTGACCTCGTCGAAGAAGACGTTGAACGCGGGCTCGTCGAACTGGATGATGTCGACGCCGGCGGCCTCCAGCTCCCTGGCTTCCTGGTTAAGGATCTTGGCGAACTCCCAGGCCAGCTTCTCGCGGCTCCTGTAGTGGTCGTCATAGAGGGTGTCGATCATCGTCATCGGACCGGGCAGGGCCCATTTGATCGGCTGGGTGGTCTGCCGACGGAGGAACTTCGCGTCCTCGACGAAGACCGACTTCGGGCGGCTGACAGCGCCGACGACCGTCGGCACGCTCGCATCATAGCGGTCGCGAATTCTGACGGTCTTGCGCGCCTCGAAGTCGACGCCGGCGAGATGCTCGATGAACGTCGTGACGAAATGCTGGCGCGTCTGCTCGCCGTCGCTGACGATGTCGACGCCGGCCCGCCGCTGATCGTCCAGGGACAGACGCAAAGCGTCCTGTTTGCCCTCGATCAGTTCCTCATTTTGCAGTTTCCAGGGCGACCAGAGCGTCTCGGGCTGGGCTAGCCAGGCGGGTTTGGGCAGGCTGCCGGCGGTCGACGTGGGCAACAGGGTTTTCATGATAGATGACTCTGTACGTTTTGGCTGATCAGGCGGCGAAATCGGCGGAGAACTGTTCGAGGACGGCCCGATACCGCTTGATGAAACGTTCCTCGGCGAACTTGCCCTGCTCAAGGGCCAGTCGGCTCCGTTCTTCCCGATCGTAGACAATCCGAGTCAGCGAATAGTCCTGACACTTCAGGCTCGGCTGATACTGTTCGGTCGCCGGGGAGTTGGCGTTATAGATCTCGGGGCGATAGATCTTCTGGAACGTCTCCATCGTGCTGATCGTGCTGAACAGCTCAAGATCTGTGTAGTCGCCGGTCAGGTCGCCGATATGGTAGAAGGCCAGAGGAGCCATGCTGTTTCTGGGCATGAAGTAGCGAACCTTCATTCCCATTTTCGCGAAATACTGATCGGTCGAAGAGCGCTCGTCGTTCTCATATTCAATCCCCAGCACGGGGTGCTCAGCGCCGGTCCGATAGTAGGTCTTGCTACTCGACACGCTCAGGCAGATGACGGGCGGCTTGCTGAAATTATCCCGATAGGCGTCTGAACTCAGGAAGCGCTTGAACAGGTTTCCATGCAGGTCGCCGAAGCCCTCCGGAGCGCCGGAATTCGGGTGGCGCTTCATGTGCTCCGGGAGAAGCACGCTGAAGTCATAATCGCGGACGTACGAAGAGAAGTTATTCCCCACGATGCCGTCGATGCGCTCGCCGGTCTGTTTGTCGAGAATGGTCGTCTGAAGGATTTCGATCAGCGGGAAGGCGTCGCCGCCCGCTTCGGGAGAAGCATTCATCTCGACGGAGATGATCTTGAGTTCGACCGCGTAACGATCCCCCTTGGGATTGTCCCGATGCGCCAGGGAATTGAAACGATTGTCGATCATCCTGAGGGTATTGCGCAGGTTTTCCTGCCGGTTCTCCCCTCTGGCCAAGTTGGCGAAGTTGGTCGTGATCCGCGTGTTCTCGGCGGGACGATAGTCCTCATCGAGCGCAGTGCTCTTGATGGTGAATGCAAATTCGCTCTTGAGCATGGTCTCCGCCGTTGATGCTGTGGCGAGACAGCGGGCAGGGACGCGCGACCGCCCGCGCGGAGTGGTCCGGTCGCGGCGCTCATGCGACCTGACCGGACACCCCGCCGGAGGACGTTATCTGTCGGGGCAGGTCTCCTGGCTCACGGGTCACGGCTTCCGGTCCGGCCTTCCCAACGCCCGAGGACGTCAGTGACACGAGATGGACCTTCGGCTCGCCGCTTACAGTTGCGGGGGCAGCGCCGGCGTCGCACCGGCTTCCCTCTTAGCTCCACGCCCTCCGAAGAGGATGGGGAGAACCACGACAACCCTATCAAACGACCATCCACTAACGGTGTCAATGGGACATAAGGATATCTTTATGTGTTTAAGCGCCGCGTGCGGAGCCGTGTTTTCGGAGCTGTCTTAGAAACTGCTCCTGACGCTGCGCCGCCGGTTACGACTGCGGGTGCGCGAACGCTCAACAGACGGGCGTAGACCGTGTCGAGTGAAAAACGACGAGCGCGGCCGAACATCTAGACAGCCAAATGTGGATGATTGATCATCCAACTTGGCAAATCTGTTTTCGGTCGTCCTCCATGGATCCCCTCAGCGACATTATTACCCTGCTTCGCCCGAGCTCGATCGTCTCCAAGCCGATCACTGGGCGGGGGCGCTGGGGCGTGCGTTACGCGGCCCATGATATGCCCGGCTATACGATCATTCTGAAGGGGCGCTGCTGGATCGCTTTCGAGGGCCAAGCACCGATGGCTCTGGAGGAAGGCGACTTCCTTCTGCTCCCGTCGACCCCGGCGTTCGTCCTGGGCAGCCATCCCGACGTCGACGGCCCGTCGCGCGATCCAAGCGATGCGCCGGTGCGGCACGGCGACCAAGAGGGCGAAGCGCAGTTCGAGTCACTGGGCGGCGCCTTCCGGATCGAGCGGGCGAACGCCCCACTACTGCTCGCCCTAATGCCCCGCATGATCCACATTCCCGCGTCCGAGGGGCGGACGGCCAGGCTTGGGACCCTCATTGGGCTGATTGTGCAGGAATGCGCCCGCGAGGATCCGGGCAAGGACATGATCCTGCAGCGGCTGCTGGAGGTCCTGTTGGTCGAGGCGCTGCGCTGGCGCCCCGTGGCCGGAGATGACGCGCGGACCGGCTTGCTTCGTGGCATGCGCGATCCGGCCTTGGCGCGAGTCCTGAGCGCCATGCACTCGGACGTGCGGGCGCACTGGACGGTCGCGGGGTTGGCCAAGGTGGCCGGCCTTTCGCGATCGGCTTTCGCCGCGCGGTTCGGCGAAGCGCTGGGCTGTGGCCCGATTGAATATCTGGCGCGGTGGCGCATGGCTCTGGCCAAGGACGCCCTGATCGGCGGGGCCAAGACCCTGGACCGGATCGCGGACGAGATCGGCTACGAATCCGCCAGCGCCTTCAGCACCGCTTTCCGCAAACGGTTGGGCTGCTCCCCCGGACGGTTTGCTCGCGCGGGCGACGCTGTCGCCGGCCGCTTCGATCCGGCGCAGCGCGAGCGCGCCGTCGGAGCCTTGGCGCACTATATTGGATGATTGGAAATGAAATTTGGACATTTGATTATCGATAGTCCTCCGCCGTGACCGTATTGAGGGATCACTGAAACTCTTGGAGATCCCCTATGCCGACCGTCCTGATCACCGGCGCATCCTCAGGCTACGGCCTCGAGACGGCCCGCCACTTCCTGGCCAAGGGCTGGAACGTCATTGCGACGATGCGCAATCCCAGAACCGACACCCTGCCGCGCTCGGAGGCCCTGCGGATCCTCCCCCTGGATGTCACCGACCCCGGAAGCATCGCCGCCTGCGTCGAGGTCGCCGGCTCAGTCGACGTCCTGGTCAACAACGCCGGCATCGGGGTCGTCGGCGCCTTCGAGGCCACGCCAATGGACCACATCCGCAAGGTGTTCGACACGAACACCTTTGGCGTGATGGCCATGTGCCAAGCCCTCATCCCTCAGATGCGAGAGCGACGCTCCGGCGTCATTGTCAACGTCACCTCCAGCGTGACCCTGTCGGACATGCCTCTTGCCGCCGCCTACAAGGCCAGCAAGCAGGCGATCGAGGGTTTCTCAGAGTCTCTGGTCCACGAACTCGGCTATTTCGACGTGCGCGTAAAGCTGGTGGAGCCCGGTTACGCTCCGACCACGCGGTTCGCTCAGAACACCTCGATCAATCCGCTAGATCTGATTCCCGCGCCCTACGAGGCGTTCGCGGCGCCGATTTTCGAAGCGTTCGCCACGCCGCAGATGACGACGAAAGAGCGTGATGTCGCCGAAGCGATCTGGGTCGCGGCCAACGACGCTTCGGGCCGGATTCACTTTCCCGCGGGCGAGGACGCGGTCGATCTGGCCCGGCGGCGTACATTCGGCGGTTGAGCCGTAGGCGCCGCCGTCCGGTAGGCGCGCTTTCCTTCGAAAGTTCATCGAAGCCGACAATCTCGTCCCCGCCAGATCCAAGCCTGGTCGAGGCAGGCTGCGTGACCAATATGGTTGCTAGCCAGATAGCGCTTAGGGGGCTCTGGGAACAGACACGGAAACAACGCGATCGCTTTCGCTGCGATGGTCCGTGACGACCACACGATAGTCCGCGCCGCCTGGCGCAACGCGGACCACGATGTGCCCCTCGCGCGCGGTCAGGCGGTCGGTCAGCCAGTGGTGAGCCATCTCATTGGCCGGCGAGAGGCCGGTGGCGAAGACGTCGCGCGGACCGGGATAGAGCCTCTGGCTGAACATCCGTTCCAGCACGTCGCTGCTGGGATGGGCCACGTGCCAGGCGGGGATGATCCAGGTCCGCGGTTTCAGGGCGCGCACCACGTCGGCGCCGGTGGCGTCGAACATGCCGTGATGCGCGGCGACCGCCACGTCCACGGGACCGGCGGCCTGGGCGGCGGGCGTCTCGACGTCACGCCAGGGCAGGGTCCCGTCGAAGCTCTGGCTGGTCAGGTCGCCGGCCGCGAAATAGCCGAACGCGCCGTAGCGCAGCCGGATGGCGGCCGAGCAGGCGTTCTCGTCGGGGATGTCGGTGGCCGCCAGTGTGTCGATGGCCGGGAAGAGGCGGCGAGTGTCGCTTCCGTGTCCGGTCCAGACCTCGCCGTTGGCGGCAAGATTGCGGATTTCGGCGCCGGGGAGTTGAAGCTGGTCGGCCGCTCCGACCCGAAAACGCTCGATCTTGCCGCCGGCCTGGACCCGTTCATGAACGAAGGCGACATAGGCCTTCAGGAACGGCGCGTCCGATGGCCTTGGATAGGTATAGTCAGGCCAGGCGCGGTCGACCAGCTTGCCGATCGGCAGCGCCTTGGCGACATCGTACAGGCCGTCGATGTGGTCGGGGTGCAGGTGGCTGACCAGGAAGGCGTCCAGCTTTGGCGTTCCGGTCGCGGCGAGATGCCGTCGGGCATAGCGGCCAATCCACTCACCAGGACGGCGCTCGGCGCTGGGCCGGGCGTCCAGGCTGGCTGGCGTCGGCGTGGTCGAGGCGCCGGCGTCGATCATCAGGCTGGAGCCATCCGGTCCGATGATCAGTGTCGAGTCGCCTTTGCCGGTGGCGATGTGGTGGATGTCCAGGCCGCCGGGCCGCCACGGGCGTAGCGGCTGGCCGACGACATCTTCGCCAGCAGGAAGAGGGGCGGCCGCGCCCAGCGCCGCGGCGCCCAGCAGCAGCCCCCGCCGGGTCACGACCGCCGCCATCAGAACTTGGCCGACAGCATGACGCCGACCGTGCGCGGCTCGCCCAGATACTCGGCCAGCACACCTTGGGTGGACGGGGTCAGCAGGAAGTCGACATCGCCCAGGTTCTTGGCCCAGGCCGTCAGCATCCAGCGGCCATCCTGGCTCTCATAGCCCAGCGACAGGTTGGTCAGAGCGTAGCTGTCGATATGCAGGTTCGGGTCCTTGGTCGCGCCGGTGTAGTAGCTGTCGGTATAGGCCCAGCTGATCGCGCCGGTGACATAGCCCGCGCCGTCCAGCGGGACCCGGACGTCGGCGGCCAGCGAGCCCTTGTTGCGCGGCGACGAGCCCAGCGGATTGCCGGTGTTCACCGCGCCACCCGGAATGACGAAATCGTCGTAGACGGTGTCCAGCAGGCCGTAGTTGGCGCTGAGGTTCAGCCAGGGCAGGGGACGCCAGGCGATCTCGACCTCGGCGCCTTCGACCGTCGCCTGGCCGGCGTTGGTGATGGTCAGCACGCGGGTCAGGTTGTTGAAGAACAGCTCCTGCTTGTCCTTGTAGTCCATGTGGAAGACCGAGGCGTTGATCCGCAGGGTGTCGGCCAGCCACTGGGACTTCACGCCCAGCTCGTAGTTGGTGACGGTCTCGGGATCGAACGGCTTGGTCAGAGCCGTGATCACCGCCGCGTCGGTGTTGAAGCCGCCGGCCGTGTAGCCGCGCGTGACGCTGCCATAGACCTTGAAGTCCTCGCGCGGCGTCCAGCTGAGCACGGCGCGGGGCGTGACCTCGCTCCAGTCGGCCTTGAGGTCGCGGGCCATGAAGCTGCCGGTCGCCGGGCGAACGAAATCGGTGCGAACCAGCGAGGCGGTCTTCTCGTCATGGGTGTAGCGCGCGCCCAGGGTCAGGTCGAAGGCGGCCGGCAAGCGCAGCGTCCCGTCGACGAAGGCGGCGTAGCTTCTGGTCTTCACCGCCTGGTCGGTCAGGACGTCGGACAAGGCCACGCCCGAAACAGCGGCCAGGCCTCTGGTGCGCAGTTGGCGCTTGGCGTCCTCGTCCGCGAAATAGACGCCGGCCACCAGGTCGCCGCGCGACCATTTCGGGCTGGCCCAGCGGACTTCCTGCGAGAACAGGCCCACATCGTCGACGTCGCGGTTGACCGACTGGGTGTTGGTCCCGGTCAGAAAGCGATAGCTGGCGCCTGTGCCCGAATAGTCCTCGCCCGACTGCGACCCGCGATAGCCGGTGATGGCGGTGACTTGGCCGACGGGCGCGTTCCAGTAGATCCGCCCGGAGGCGCCCCACTGGTTCCGGGCGAAGCCCTGGTTGTAGCCCAGCTCGGAGGTGCGGCGGTCGCCATCCGAGCCGGCGGCCTTGGACGACAGAGTGCGGCCGCCATTGTGGTCCTCGGCATAATCGGCGCCCAGCAGCACCTCGACGTCGTCGCTGGCCTGCAGGCGGGCCTGGGCGCGCAGGCTCTTGCTGTCGAGGTCATCCTGCTCGCGGCCGGTCAAGCGGTCCTTCCCATAGCCCTCGTGCTGCTTCAGTGAGCCGGCCAGACGAAAGGCCAGGGTGTCGCCGACCGGGATGTCGACGCGGCCGTCGACCTGCTTCAGGTCATAGTCGCCCGCGCCGATACGGATCGCGCCCGATGCATCTCCATAGGCCGGCTTGCCGGTGTCCAGCACGATGGCGCCGCCGGTGACGTTGCGACCGAACAGCGTGCCTTGGGGGCCTTTCAGCACCTGCACCGAGTTGAGGCCATAGAGCTCGAAGGCGGCGGCGCTGTTGCGAGGGACGAAGAGGTCGTCGATGACCACGGCGACCGGCTTGTTGGCGCCGATCTGGGTGAAGGTGTTGGTCGCGCCGCGGATCGCGATGGTTGGGCTGGACTGGCTGAACGACGAGACCAGCAGTCCCGGTGTCAGGCGCGAGATGTCGCGCAGGCTTTCCAGGCGATAGGTTTCGACCGCGCGGCCGGAAAAGGCGGTCAGCGAGATCGGCACGCCTTGGGCGGCTTCCTCGCGCTTCTGGGCGGTGACGATGATGGTGTCCAGCGCGATGGGTTCCGGCTCGATAGCGGTGGCCTGCGTCGTGGCGCGACGCAGGACGATGACGCCGTTGCTGTCGGAGACGATCTCCAGGCCGGTTCCGTCGATCAGCTTTCGTAGGGCGGCGCGGGCGTCCATCGGGCCTTTGAGAGCCTGGGTGCGGACGCCTTCCAACCCGTCGGCCGGGGCTACGACCTGCAGGCCCGCCTGCCGCGCGAAGGCGGAGATGGCCGAGGCCACGCCCTGGGCGGGCACGTTGAAGGTCCGCTGCTGGGCTGCCGCCGGCATGGCGCAGGTCAGGAGAGCAAGAGCGGCCGCGCCGCCGGCCAGGGTTGTCTTCCGCATCATATGATCGCCCCGAAATTCGCCGGTCCCGCGCCGGCCTCATCGGGGTGGAGCCTCCATGTCGAAACTCCCGCCATGCCGCCCTCGAAAAAAGTTCAGCCGCGCGAGAGGCGCACGCCATCGGCTTCCGTCGTAGCCCTTAGACCCAGGCTCAGCGCCGCGGCCTTTGCAAAGCCGTCGGGATCGCTGGCCGAGAACAGGCCGGTCATCTTCAGCTTCGCCACGGCCGGGTCGTCGATGACGATGCGGCGATCGGAATAGCGGGCGAACTCGTCGGCGGCTTGGCCCAGGGTCAGGCCGTCCAGGTCGATCTGGCCCTGCCGCCAGGCCATGGCCCTATCCACAGCGGCCGAGCCGACCGTCGTGGGGACGAGCGCGCCGGCGGTCGCGACTTGCACGGCGTGCTCCGCGGAAAGGCGCACCGGCTTGCCCTCGGCCCCGCGCCAGACCTCGACGACGCCCTCGCGGACGATGACCCCGACCTGACCGTCGTCATGGGTGCGGACCGTGAAGCTGGTGCCGACCGCCCGCACGCGCACGTCGCCGGCCACCACCACGAACGGACGGGCTGGGTCCTTGGCCACATCGAACAGGGCCTCGCCACGCAGCAGGTCGACCCGCCGCATCTTCCCGTCGAAGGCGGCGCGGATGGTGGTGTCGGTGTTCAGAGTCACGGCCGAGCCGTCCTCAAGGGGCGCCGCGGCGGATGTCGCCCTTGGCCGTCGTCACCCGCCCCCTGAGGCTTAGCGCGGCATACCCGACGGCTCCCACCACCGAGGCGGCCGCCAGCAGACCCCCCGTGGCCAGCAGGCGGCGGCGGTCGGCGGCTTTCGCGGTGGGATGCGAGGCGGGCGCGAAATCGGCGCCCAGCCCGGCGGCGCGGTCCAGGTGAGCGTTGACGGCCAGAGCCTTGGCGTAGGCCCCGGCGCGACGCGGATCCTGCGCCGCCCAGGCCTCAAGGGCGGCCTGATCCTGATCCGACAGCGGCCCCCGGTCGACGCGCGCGGCCCAGGCGGCCGCGGCGGCGTCAATGTCGGCGCTGCTCTCTCGGATCGTGGTCAAGGTCACTCGGGTCCTGCTCGCTACGGTTCCTAGATGCCTGGAAGCGTCGGTTTCCGCCACGTCCCAATGCATTCATCAGCACGCCTATGCCTTTTCCGACGTGCTTCTCGACCGTGTTCTCGGAAACGCCCATGCGGCGCGCGACCTCGCGCTGCGACAGGCCATGCACCTTGCGCAAGGTGAAGGCCTCGCGACACTTGGCCGGCAGACCCGCGATCAGGCCGGCGATGCGCGAGAGTTCCTGGCGGTCGGCGGCCACGGTCTCGGGCGAGGGCTCGTCGCTGGGCGGCTCCAGGGCCTCGGCCTCGGCCAGGGCTTCGAAGGCGACGATGCGGCTGCGACGCAAGCTGCGCAGCACCACCGACTTGGCGACCTCGAACATGTAGGTGCGGCCGTTCAGGATGTGGTCGACGCTCTCCAGGGCCGCGAGGATCGCGTAGGTCTCTTGGACGATGTCGTCGACCTCGAGGCCCGCCAGCGGACGGCGAGCCAGCCAAGCGCGCAGGGCCGGCTCGTGCGGCAACGCGTTGCGCGCCAGCCAGATCGCCCGCTCATGTGTGGCTAAGGTCATAAGCCCAGTTTGCTAGCACCCCTTTATGACGGCCAGTCGTAAGCGCGGGTGACGACGATCCTCGGTTCCAAGCGCCGCGGATATCCGCAGCGTTCAGGCCAAAAGGTCGTCTTTAGGGCGGGAGGGCGTCGCTGGGGGCTCCGCCGCGCCGCTTCGTCGCCAAACTGACATCTCCGCCCGCTAGGGCAGGTCATAAGAGTCGGCGGCCTTTGTCGGCGAGGCGCAGTGCGATGGCTTGGCTACGCGACATCGACAAATGGTTCGCCGAGGCGGTGTTGCCGTTCGCGGCGAACTACCGCGCCTACGCGCGCAAGCTGACGCGCGACGCGGTCGAGGCCGAGGACCTCGTGCAGGAAGCCTACGCAAAGGTGCTGGGCGTTCCTGACTGGCGTGGGCTGGAGCGACCGGAGCGCTTTGTTCTGACCATCATTCGAAACCTGGCCTTCGAGCGCGTGCGACGAGCCAAGGTTATCGGCATTCGCCAGATCGGGGTGCTGGAGATGGAGACCCTCCCGGATCCCACGCCCGACGCCTACGCCGTCGCCAGCGCTCGCGAGGAACTACAGCGGGTGATCGAGGCGGTCGAGCGGCTGCCCGAACAGTGTCGGCGCGTGGTCATGCTGCGAAAAATGGAAGGGCTTTCGCCGGGCCAGATAGCGGTTCGGTTGAACTTGTCCATCTCTACGGTTGAAAAGCATCTGGCCAAGGGATTGGCCCTGCTCACCAAGGCGTTGGCGGCGGACGAAAGCCGAAGGATCGGAGTTAAGGCGAGTACATGGCGCAAGCGGGCGATCAAGACAGAGACGCGCTGATCGCCCAGGCTTCGGAGTGGCTGGCGCGTCTGGACGCCGGACGAGCGGATTCTCGGGAATTCGAAGCCTGGCGCGACGCCGATCCTCGCCGCGCGGCCGCCTTCGCCGAGGTCGCCGCCGCTTGGAGCCGGCTGGACACCCTGCGCGACGCGCCGTCTCGCGCCGAGCCGGCGATGACCCGGCGCGCTTGGATGGGCGGTGGTCTCGCCCTGGCGGCCGGGCTTTCGGGGGCCGCCTATCTGGGGCGCGATCAATGGCTGCGCGCCCGCACGGTCACCGGGGTGGGGGAGCGTCGCACGATGGCGCTTCCTGACGGCAGCTCTGTCGAACTGAACACCGACACCGAGGTGCTCTGGCGCTTTGGTCGTGACCGGCGGCGGTTGTGGCTGAGGCGCGGGGAGATTGCGCTGACGATCGCCCATGATGCGCTGCGGCCGTTCGAACTCTTCACGCCGACCGGGCTGGCCAACCTCGCGCCGGGTCAATTCAACGCGCGCCTGCGGTCGACGGGTTTGGACCTGATCGTGCTGGCCGGCCGGGCGGCGATCCGGACCGCGGCGGGCGAGACCCAGGCCGCCGTCGTCAGTGCTACTGACCCCCGCCAGACCCTAGCGGTCACCGCCACGGGCGTCGCCGTCGCGGCTGCGCCTGAAGACGAAGTCCAGAACGTCCAGGCGTGGCGTCGCGGTGAAATCGTTTTCGAGGGGCAACGCCTGTCCGACGCTGTCGAGGAGTACAACCGCTACCTCGTACGCAAGATGGTCATAGAAGACCCCAAGGTCGGAGCCCTGCGCCTGGGCGGCCGTTTCATGACCGGCAATCCCGAAAGCTTCCTCGACGCCTTGCGGACAACGTTCGGTCTACGGATCATCGACGACGGATCGTCACGAATTCTTCTCAAATCTCGATAGAGGTTTCTCGCGCTCCTTTCATCTTGCTCAGCGAGACGCCGGTTTTTTCGGCGACCGATATGGGGCGAAATATGATGATCAAGACTTGGACGCGCCACGGGGCGCCGCACCTTGGCGCCTGTCTGCTTCTGGCCACCTCGGCGCTTGTCGTCGTCGCGCCGGCGGCGGTCCACGCGCAGGCCGCCGCGCGGGTGGAATTCAAGATCCCGGCCGGCGATACGGCCCAGGCGCTGAACGCCTTCTCGCGCCAGGCTGGGGTGCAGATCCTCTTCCCCTACGACGTGGCGGCCAAGCATCGCACGGTGGGGCTGCAGGGCGTGTACAATCGCGAGGACGCGGTGCGGCGGCTGATCGCGGGTAGTGATCTGGAGGTCGCTTCGGCCAACGCCGAGGTCATCACCCTGCGCCAGCGGAGCGCCGGCCCTTTGGCCGCCGGCGCGGCCGCAGCTGAAGTCTCCACCGTCGAGGAGCTGATCGTCACGGCTCGCGCGGGTTCGGACGCCCGCACGCGCCTGTCGACCAGCTACGCCGTCACGACGATGAACGAGGAAACCCTGCGCCTGCGTTCGCCGATGGGCGTGGCCGACGCGCTGAAGTCGGTGCCCGGCTTCTGGGTCGAGGCCTCGGGCGGCGAGGCCAGCGCCAACATCCGCGCCCGCGGCATTCCGCAGGAAGGCTTCTCGGCCATCGCCCTGCAGGAGGATGGCGCGCCCGTGCAGCATGACGGCGGGCTGGGATATCTGAACGCCGACCAGTCGTTCCGCCTGGACGAGACGATCGAACGCATCGAGGTGGTGCGCGGCGGTCCCTCGTCGATCTTCGCGTCCTACGCGCCGGGCGGCACGGTCAACTTCATCACCCGCAAGGGCGAGACCCGCGAGGGGATCATCAAGGTCCAGGCCAGCGACTACGGCCTCAAGCGCGTCGACGCCTATGTCGGCGGGCCCATCGGCGATTGGCGCGCCAGCCTCGGCGGCTTCTGGCGCGACGACGACGGCATCCGCGATCCGGGCTTCACCGCCAACAAGGGCTACCAGGTCCGCGCCTCGATCGGTCGCGATTTCCAGCGCGGCAGCGTCGACTTCAACATCAAGCACCTGGACGACAACGTCATCCTGTTCGCCGGCGTGCCGTTGAAGTTCAACGCCGCGGGCGAGCCCAGCGCGGCGCCGGGCTTCGATCCGCTGACCGGCACCTTGGCGGGGCCGGAGACCGAGAAGCTGACCTTGCGCGGCCCCAAGGGGCCTTTCAACTGGGACCTCTCGCGCGGCACCGAGGTCAAGCTGACCCAGGCCACCGCCGTCCTGAAGTACGAGATCGCCGACGGCTGGCGTCTGCAGGAGACGCTTCGCTATCGGACGTCGGAGTCCAAGCGTATTGGCCTGTTCCCCAACACGCCGGTGCTGGGCTCGGCGCGGATCGCCCAGTATCGCGCGGCCCTGCTGGCGGCGACGCCGGGCGCGACCGACGTTCAGCTGCGTTACGCCACCAACCCCAGTGAGGTGTTCAGCACGACGGGCGCGGGCCAGAACGGCAATGGCCTCGTGCTCGACGGCTCGCTGCGTTACGTCTCCGTGCCGCTGGACGAGCTGATCAGCGACACGCGCCTGCTGCACAAGTTCGAGATCGGCGGCCAGACCCACGACGTGGCGGCCGGTGTCTACCACGCCCATGTCGAAGAAGCCTTCAACCGCTACTCGGCCAACGCCCTGCTGGACGTGCGCGACAACGCGCGACGCCTCGACCTAGTGGCCGTCGACGCGACCGGCAAGGTGCTCTCCAGCCTCACCGAGAACGGCGTCAGCCGCTACGGCGCGGAGTTCGCCAATGGCGATGGCAAGTCCAACACCACCGCGCTCTACCTGACCGACGAGTGGCAGGTGACGCCGGCCCTGCGCATCGACGCCGGCGTGCGCTGGGAAAAGGTGGAGTTCACAGGCCGCAGCGAGCGGACCGCGACGATCAATCTGGGCCTCTCGCCGACCCCGGCCGACGACACGGTGCTGGCGGGCTCGGGCGTCTACGACCGCTTCACCCGCAAGTTCGACCATACCGGCTGGACGCTAGGGGCCGACTATCGGCTGAGCCAGCACATGGGCCTGTTCGCCCGCTACACCTCGGCGTTCCGACTGCCGTCGCTGGGCGACTACATCACCAACGCGACCAACACCGCGCCGATCGTCCAGACGATGGATCTGACCGAGGCGGGCTACAAGCTGACCACCGGCAAGCTCGATCTTTACGCCACGGTGTTCCACACCGCCTATGACGCCCTGACCTTCGGCAGCCTGGTCTTCAACCCGACCACCGGCGCCTATGTGAACCAGACCAGTATCACCGACACCAAGACGCTGGGCCTGGAACTAGAGGGCACGATCCGCCCGCTCGACTGGTTCGACCTCGGCTTCAGCGCCACCGTCCAGAACCCCGAGTTCGGCGACTACAAGTTCGAAGAGAGTTGCGCGGTCTCGGCGTCGGACCCGACCTGCCAGATCAAGCCGCCGGCGGGAACCGCCAGCCGCACGCGCGACTTCACCGGCAACCGCCTGGTCCGCGTGCCCAAGACCGCGTTCCGCCTGACCCCCGGTGTCAACCTGATGGACCGTCGCCTGCGGATCGAAAGCAGCATCGAGCGCTATGGCGACCGCTTCTCGGACGCGGCCAACACCTCGCGCCTGCCGGCCTACACGTTGGTAAACGCCACGGTGCGGTTCAACGTCAACGACGCCCTGTCGATCTACGCGTACGGCACGAACCTGACCAACGAGCTGGGCCTGACCGAGGGCAATCCGCGCGCCGGGCAGATCATCAGCGGCGAAGCCGGGGCGCTCTACGGCGTCGGCCGGCCGGAGTTCGGCCGGGCCTTTAAGGCGGCGCTGCTCTTCCGCTTCTGATGCGCGCCACCTGAGCCTCTTCCCCTGAACTCGGGCGGCCGCAGCCCCGGCCGCCTTCTTTTTTTGGAGACCGCCCATGCTCCGCTGGCTCGTCCTCGTCGCGCTGCTGATCGCTTGGCCCGCCTACGCCCAGACTGGGAAGCCGGACCTCATCCTCAACGGCGAGATCACCGGCGCGGATCACCAGACCTACAAGCCCGTGACCTTTGACGTGCCGGCGGGGGTCGCTCGCCTGTCCATCGCCTTCGACTATACGGGCCGGGAGAACCGCACCGTGGTCGATCTTGGCCTTCTGGACCCTGTCCGGTTCCGGGGCTGGAGCGGCGGGAACAAGAAAGCTCTCTTCATTTCCACAGAGGCGGCGACCGCGAGCTACCTGCCGGGGCCGCTGCCGGCCGGCCAGTGGACCTTGCTTCTAGGCGTTCCCAACGCCCGGCCCGGGTCCCGAGCGACCTATGAGGCGAAGGTCTGGTTCCAGCGCGCCCCGGAGCCACCACCCGCCGCGCTGGCCAAGGCGACGACGCCCGGCTGGTATCGCGGCGACCTGCACATGCACACGGCCCATAGCGATGGCGGCTGCGTCACCGGAGACGCGCCGCGCGCCCCTTGCCCGGTCTATCGCACGGTGCTGGCGGCTCTGGCCGCCGGGCTCGATTTCATCGCCGTGACCGACCACAACACCACGAGCCAGGCGCAGGCCCTGGCCGAGCTACAGCCGTCTTTCCCGAACCTGTTGCTGATGACCGGCCGCGAGGTCACGACCTTCCAGGGGCACGCCAATGTCTTCGGGCCGACCGCCTTCATCGACTTTCGCTTGGGCTCCAGCAGCGTGCCGACGATCCGCGACCTGCAACGGGCGGTGACGGCCGCGGGCGGGATTTTCTCGATCAACCACCCCGCCGTCCCGTCCGGCGAACAATGCATGGGCTGCGGCTGGACCGCCAAGGACACCGACTTCGACGCAGTCCAGGCGATCGAGGTGGCCAATGGTGGAAACGAGAAGGCGTTGGGCGGATTCGAGGGCGTCCTGTCGGGTGTTCCGTTCTGGGAGAACCAGCTGAATCAAGGGCGTCGGATCACTGCGATCGGCGGTAGCGACAACCATGACGCCGGCGTTCCGCACGATCAGCCATCGGCCTTGGGGCGACCCACGACGGTGATCCGCGCCGAGGGACTCTCATCCGAGGCCTTGTTGACGGGCCTGCGCGCCGGGCGCGTCTTTGTCGACCTGGAAGGGACCCGCGATCGGATGCTCGACCTTTCCGCCAGCGTGGACGGCGTTTCGGCAGTCATGGGCGGAGTGCTGGAGGCCAGACCTGGCCAGACTATCTCCTTCGTCGCGACGATCACGGGCGTGGATCGCGCCGGGCTGGAGCTCATTCAAGACGGCTTGCCGATCCACCCCCCAGTTTCCGCGACGGGCCAGTTCGAGATCCAGATGGGGCGGCGCCAGACCTGGGTCCGGATTAATGTTCGCGATGCTCAAGGGCGGCTGCTTCTGATCGGCAATCCGATCTATTTGTCGCCCGCGCCCCAGGGGAGTTGAGCGGCGCAAGGCGCTACGCTAGAGCGCCAGGCGGTTCGCCAGAGCCCGGACACGATAATAGCCTCGCGCAAGCAGTGCTCTTGAGCAGGACGCCGAGCAAGACCTGACTAGGCGCCTCGCTTCAGGATCAGCGTCGCCACGGCGCGCGGCGGGACGACCAAGCCGGTCACCGGCTCGGCGCGATGTTGAGCGTCCGTAATGATCATCCGCCCGGACCAGCCCGCCGGTGGGGCCAGGCGGCGCGGTGACAGTCCGCCGTTGACGTGGACCAGCACCAGGGCCTTGCCGTCGGGCGACAGCGCGCCGACCGTGTCCAGGTCGTCGACCGGAACCAGCCGGTAGCCCGGGCGAATGAAGCGGCTGAACTGGGCCATCACCCAGTAACGGCGCGTCACGTGGATCGTGTGCGGCCCCTCGGGCGAGGTGCTGAAGTCCGTCTTGATCAAGCCCCAGTTCGAGCCCTTGCCGCCGTCGCGGGCGCTGAGGTTCTCGACCGCCTGCCAGAACACCCAGGCAGCCGGCTCCAGGCGCTTGAGGTCCAGCACCACATGCTCGGCGAAGGCGAGCGGCGAAGCCATCCCCTCGAAGTCTTCCGGATCCTTGTCCAACGGGGTGTCGTTTTCGGACATCCAGAGGCGGACGCCTGACGCGCGAGCTACGTCACGCACGCCGGTCTGATTCACCGTTCCATAGCTGTGCACATTCAACTGCCCGATCGCGGCGCGGACCTCGCGCGGATAGGCGTCCCAGTCGGCCAGGAAGAGATGCGAGTTGGTCTCGTCCGGCGCGCTGACCACGGCGGCGAGGCCACGCGCCCTTAGGGCGGCGTCGGTGGCCAGGATCATCGCGCCCTGGCGTTGCGGACTCCAGTGCGCGCCTTCCTGCGTATTGGCCGCGTGCCAGTAGTCGGTATTGGGTTCGTTGACCGGCGACAGGGTGCGGAACGCAACGCCATGGCGTCGCTGCAGTTCTTCGACCACTCGAGCGAGATAGGTGGCGAACAGATCCTCTTGTCCAGGGCGGAGATTGTCGTCGGTTCGCCTTTCCGCGCCCGAGACCTTGCCGCTGACGGTCATGAACCAGGGCGGAGAGTTGGAGAAGGCTTCCAGTATCGGCGCTCGGACGCGGGCCTTGATCGCGTCCAGCCACCAACGCTGATTGGCGTCGGCCGACCAGTCCCACATCGCTGGATCGTCCGGATCCCACCAATCGGCGCCAGCGGCGCCTTCTGGCTGGCGCCAGAAGCCGGGCACGGCCGCGCCGGGGCGCAGATAGGGCTTGGCGTCGGGCCTGTCGCCTCCGCCGATGTTGTAGCGCGCAATGGTCCAGCCAAGCCCGTTCTGGCCATAGAGCAGATCGGCGAGTCGTTCGCGATCCGCGGCCGGCCAGCCTCCCGTGACGTTAGCGAACCACGCCAGGGCCGTGCCCCAGCCTTCGAACACCGTCGAGGCGCGTGAAAGATCGGGACGAAGCGCGACCGTGATAGCGGGCTCGGCGGACCGGCTGACCGTCGGGACCAACACGGCGCCGACCGCCGCCGCGATCATGCCCCGGCGCGTGGGCGACAGGAGAGGGGCGGCGGTCGGTGTGTTGGTCATGAGCTGATCGCGCTCCAGTCTGTCCGACATGTCGTTATCGAGTTCGAGGGCGGCGATCTTCTCGTGCCGACTACTGCGCTTCACGCGTGTTCGTCACCTTGCCGAAGACCGGCGCATTCACCGTAGTGAGGCGTTCTTTTGCGTCACCCGTCAGGTCGAAGAAGACGATCCGGTTGGCGCCGGGCCGCATCCACGGCGCGGGCGTGTAGAGGGTATGTACGGGCCCAATGGACCAGAAGCGGCCCAGGTTGTGCTCCCCGAGCCAGAGCTGCCCTTTGTGCAGGCCGCGCGTGTCCAGATAGGTGTCGGCGGGCTGATCAACCTTCATCTCCACTTCGTAGAAGCAGGGACCGACACAGGGCTCGGCCGACATCCGCACCTTGGACAGGTCATCCATCGGCAGGCGGTACATGCGCCAGTCGTTCAGCGGCTGGCCCTCCAGCGTGACCTCGCCGGTCAGGCCCGCCTGCTCGGTCCTGATCGCCCGCGAGTAGTTCACGCGCCCGGTGTTCTCGACCAGGATATCCAGCGTCGCCGCCCTCGACCGCCCGGGAAGGGTGACGGTTTCCTGGTCGAGGCGACGGTCGATCACGCCCACCAACTTCTGATCGACATAGATCTGAGCGTAGCTGTGAACGCCCTTCAGCGTCAGCACGCCGCCCTGTCCCGGGCGAAGCGGGACGCGATAGAGGACATAGCCGTAGTTCTGATCAAGCTCCTCGAACGTCAGGGGGCGGTCGGCTCGAACCGGCTCGGGGAGGTTGCGCCACAGCGAGGCGCTGCGTTTCACGGGCGAGATCGGGAAGGTCTTGGCGATGCTGGCCGCAGGCGTCGGCGCGGCCGGCTTGCCCGTGACCTCGGCGATGACCGAGGCCAGCAGCCCGTACTTGTAGCGGGGGGCGCCCGCCTCATCGAGCGGCGCGTCGTAATCGTAGCTGGTCGTGTCGGGGTGATAATCCTTGCCGGTGTGGGAGTCCGCGCCGTTCATCCAGCCAAACGAGGTGCCGCCGTGGAACATGTATAGCGACACCGAATAGCCGCGCTGCAGCATGAAGCGCAGTTCCTCGGCCTCCTTGCGGCCGTCGGTCTCGTGGTGCTCCTCACCCCATTTGTCGAACCAGCCAGCCCAATATTCGCCGACCATCCGCAGGCCGTCGGGCCGGAACGTTTCCAACTGGGCGACCGACTTCTCGGCGCCGCCCGAGCCGAAATTGACCATCGACGGCAGATGCGGCAGCGAGCCCTTGGCCAGGTCGGAAGCCTGGTTCGACGTGAACAGCACGCCGTCGGCCAGGCCGGCCCGGCGGTAGGTCGCCTCCAGACCTTCGAGATAGGCCTTGTCGTCGCCAAAGGCGCCGTACTCGTTCTCCAACTGGATGGCGACGATCGGCCCGCCGTTCTTCAGGAGCAGCGGCTTCACCTCTCGCCCCAGCCGCGCCATCCAGCGCTCGACGGCGGCGGCGTACTGGGGCTCGGTGGAGCGCAGAAGGACGTTGCGGTCTTTCAGCAGCCACGACGGATAGCCGCCGAGCTCCCATTCGGAGCACACATAGGGACCGGGGCGCAGGATGACGTCCAGGCCCTCCGCCTGCGCGGCGCGAATGAACGCGGCCAGATCGTTCTGACCCGTGAAATCGTACACGCCGGGGCGCGGTTCGTGGACGTTCCAGAAGGCGTAGGTCGTGATGGTGTTGAGGCCCATCGTCTTGGCCTTTTGCAGGCGATCGCGCCAGTAGGCCCGCGGAATGCGGACATAGTGCATCTCGGCCGAGATGACCTGGTGGGGCGCGCCGTCCTTCAGGAAGCCAGCGCCACTGACCTCGAAACGATGCGCCGGGGCGGCGGACCTCGCATCCGAGGGCAAGATCGCCAACGCCGACATCGTGAGCGTCGCATAGAGCATCGATCGAACGAACAGCTTCACATCTTCTCCTTCGCCCCCACCGACCCATCAGGCCGCCGGGCGGTTAGCGTTGATTTGATGGGGTAGGGGGGCGATAGACGACGCCTATCGTGGCTCGATGACGATCACGCTTCCGCCGGATCCTTTCAGGTCCATCTTCAGAATCGTGTTCCGGTCGACGGCTCGGCTGAAGTTGACGACCTCGGTTGGTGCGGCGCCGTCGGCCCAGATTTTCGCGCTGAACCTTCCCTTGGGCAGAAAGCCTAGCGGCAAGTCGATAGACCGGGATTCCTCATTGTTCATGACGCCTAGGTACCAACGCGTTCCCGAGCGTCGAGCCAGGGCGACGTAGGTTTCGGGAGCTCCACCCACAAACCGGGTCTCGTCCCAAGCGGTGGGTACGGCTTGCAGGACCTCAAAGCCCTGCGCGTTCCGATAAGCCGACGGATCGTCCGAGACCATCTGCAGCGGACTGTCATAAACGACGTACATCGCCAGGGCCTGGCCGCGCCGCGTTTGGGTGGACGGCATCACCTCGGTGGGCGCGTAGTTCTCCGGCACGCCGTTCCGGAAGCCGCCGGGGGTGTAGTCCATCGGACCAAGCAACATGCGCGTATAGGCCAGATGGACGTTGTGGCTGGCGGTCACGCGCTTGGTCGGGAACTTGTCGTACTCGGCGCCCAGAACGCCTTCCTGGGTGATGTAGTTCGGATAGGTCGTGGACAAGCCCGACGGTGGGAAAGCGCCGTGCATGTCGAGCAGCAGGTGATGCGCAGCCGTCGCCTTGGCCAGGCGCTCGTAGAAGGCGACCATCTCCTGGTCGTCGCGCTCCATGAAGTCGACCTTGATGCCCTTGATCCCCCATTCGGCGTACCGCCTGAGCACCTCGTCCATGCGAGGCTCGATGTGCTTCCAATGGACCCAGAGCAGCAGGCCAACGCCCCGCGCCTTCGCGTAGGCCACGAGGTTGGGCATATCGATCGCCGGGTCGGCGCGGGTGATGTCCGTCTTGGGATCGGCGTCACAGCAGCCCGTGGCGTTGTAGGCCCAGCCGGCGTCGATCAGGAAGTAGGGGAACTTGTTCTCAGCGGCGAAGTCGATGAAGCGGCGGAAGCGCTCCATCGTCGGCTTTTCGCCATTGGTCGGTCCCGACCACCAGTCCCAGGCTGCCTTCCCAGGCTTCACCCATGTAAAGTCGCCGGCCGGCCGGGGCGCCAGATTGCCGATCAGCGGCGAGGGGATCAGGTCGCCAGCCCGGTCGCCGATCACGAGGACGCGCCACGCCGTGGTCAGGCCGTGATCCGAGATCACGGCGACGCTCGGATCATCCACGCGCGGCGCCAGCTTTACGTGGAAGCCGGTTCCGGTGGGAACGAGCGCCGAGCTTGTGTAGCCGCTTAGGTCCGACTGGGCGATCGCCAGGGTCGTACGGCCGCTCTTCGACGTGCAGACAGCGGGGATGTCGTAGGTCTTGCTGACATCCATCGCGGAAAGGTCGAGGAACGTCCAAATGTTCTCGTGGGACGACCTGTATTCGCTCGTCAGGCACCGCAGATCGCCATCGAACCTGAACTGGGTGCGTTCCTCACGAAGCTTGATCGGGCCGCCATCCGGAAGGACATAGCGAAACGCGACGCCGTCGTTGTACGCCCGAACCTCGACCTTCAGCGTTCTGGCGCTGTCGCCCTTCGCCCGAAAGGTCAGGGTCGTCGCGTTGTAGACGTCGCCGGCGCGAGCGGCCTTGGTGGCGACCAGGGGCAGGGTCCTGTTGATCGCTCGACGCTCGACCGACTTCAGCTCTAGACGATCCAGCGTCTCTCCCGACAGGTCCAGGCCCAGCGAAGAGTCCAAGATCAGCGGTTCCGACCGACGCGCCACCGAGAACGCGCTTCCGTCATCGGCGATGGATATCGCGATGCTCTTGTCGGGCGAGGCCGTGACGATCTGCGCGACGGCCAGCAGGGTGATGGGAAAGGACATACTCGGACTTCCTCTTGGCTCTTAGCGGCTTGAGAGCGCGACGGCCGCGCTGGTCAGGCCTTCCGCCCGCGCCATGAGACGGATGTCGCCCGGCGCCTTTCGCGTCTGGACGAGCGCCTGGGCCCACCCGTTGTAGGTGGTGCGGTAGTCGGCCTTGTCGGGCTCGTGGCAATTCGGATCGCCATTGCCGACGCCGATCAATCGCCCGGCGCCGATGAGATCGAAGTCCACCCGGACGGCGGCCTTCGGCACGATGACGCCCGCCTTGTCGCGCACCGACACGTTGATGACGGCCACGTCCTGGCCATCGGCGGTCAGACGCGTCCGATCGGTCTCGATGACGAGCCTGGCCGGCGTCCCGGCGGTGCTTCGCTCCGATTTCAGCACGACCTTACCGCCCCTGAAGCCATAGGCGACAAGGCGACCGGGGGCGTAGGGAACCGACCATTGGACATGGCCATCCTTGGGTGGGCTTTGCCGGCCCAGGGATCTTCCGTTCAGGAACAGCTCGACCGCATCAAGGTTGGTGTACGCCCAGACCTCGACGGCCTTGCCTTCCTGGCCCTCCCAATTCCAATGCGGCAGGAGGTGCAGGACCGGCAGATCGTCTCTCCACCAGGCCTGGTAGTAGTAGAAGATGTCCTTCGGCAGGCCGCAGAGGTCCAGTATGCCGAAGTTGGAAGAGACGGACGGCCACCAGTTGAACGGCGTCGGCTCGCCCCGATAGTCGAACCCGGTCCAGACGAAGCCGCCGAGAAGGTAAGGCTTGGCGTTGTAGAGCTTCCACCAAGCCTGAGCGGTCTTGCCCCAGTAGGGCGCGTCGACGTCATAGGACGAGACGACGGAGCGTTTGTCATCCCGCGCGTACTCGCCGCGGGTGGACACGGCGCTGGCGGTCTCGGTGCCGATGATCGGCATGTCCGGATACTTCAGCCGAAAGGGCTCGATGAGCTCTTCGTGGTAGTTGAAGCCCATCACATCGATCGCTTCCGTGATCCCTTCGCCATAGCCCTTGTTCATGGCGGCCGTGATCTTGCGGGTGGGGTCGAGGTCGCGGATCTCGCGAGCCATCGCCTTGGCGATCTTGGCGCCGCGCGCCGTGCCCTGCTGGGGTTCTTCGTTGCCGATGGACCACAGCATCACGCAAGGATGATTGCGGTCGCGGCGAACCAGGCGCCGCAGCTCGTCCATGGGCTCGGGCGCGGAGCTCATCTGACGGGTTTCATCGATCACCAGCAAACCCAGCGCATCGCAAGCGTCGAGCAACTCCGGCGTGGGCGGATTGTGGGCCGCGCGATAGGCGTTCGCGCCGAGCGCCTTCAGCTGCTTGAGCCGCCAGATCTGCAAGGCGTCTGGAATGGCCGCACCGACGCCGGCGTGATCCTGGTGGTTGTTGACGCCCTTCAGCTTGAGGGGACGGTCATTGAGGAAGAAGCCTTCGCGCGCGTCGAACCGGAACTCGCGGAAGCCGAAGCTGACATCATACACATCCCGGACCGTCTCTCCCTCGCGGAGAGTCACGCGCAGGACGTAGAGATTGGGCGCGTCCGTCGACCAGAGGCGAGGGGAGGCGACCTTGCAGGTCAGGCGGGCGGTGGTGTCGCGCCATGCCGCGACCGATTGCGCCGCCTGGGCCGAAGCCACCGGCGCGCCGGCGTCCAGCACAAGCGCTTCGATCCTGACGTCGGCCCCGGTCTCGCGGCGGTTGGCGACTTCGACGTCGACCTCGACCTGGCCGTCGCGCGAGGCGCGGGCGAAGACGCCCCATTGCGGCACGAAAACGGGGGTCGTCTTTACGAGCCAGACGTGTCGGTAGAGGCCGGCGCCCTCGTAGAACCAGCCTTCTCCAAGGCTGGCGTCGAGGCGGACAAGCAGCACGTCGGGCGCGCCATCGGTATTCAGGAATTCGGTGATGTCGACGCCGAACGAGGCGTAGCCGCCATGGTGCTGCGTGACGATGTAGCCGTTGACGATGACGGTGGCGTCGCGAAACGCTCCGTCGAACTCCAGCGCCACGCGCCCCTGGGCGTCGGACGGGCTGACGGGCAGCGTTAAGCGGTACCAGCCGACCGACGTCTCCGGAAAATTCCGCCCGATAGGCTTATAGCCGTGGGCGGCGGCGAGGTCCTCGTCGTCCTTGTCGGCCGGATTGCGGCTGAAGCGGATGTTGTTGACGAACGGCAGCTCCACCGCCCAGTCGTGGGGCAGGGTGACCTCCCGCCAGCGGCTGTCGTCGTAGCCGGTGAGCGCCAAGGGGCCGGCGGCGCGGCCTTGCTTGGCGAAGGTGCGCTGAAAGTCGCCAAAGCCGAAGTCGCGATCAGGATCGGCGGCATGGCCAAGGGCGAACCGCCACCCTTGATCCAAGCGTATGCGCTGACGCGGAGAAGAATTTGCTGATCCCGCCGAACCGCTGGCTGGAGCCAGCGAGGCGATCGCCGCGCCCGCGACGGGCAGGGAGTGGATCAGGGTTCGGCGGTCGATGGGCATGCTGATCCCTTGGCTTGTTAGCGCGGCAAAGAGACGCCCGCCGCGTCAACGGGGGGGCGAACGCGGCGGGCAAGGGAGGAGTGGACTTGCATCGCGCTTGCAGTCGCGAAGCATTTTTCGGCGCCGCCTGTCCGATGGCGCCGATCCAGCCGCTCGGCCAAAACGCCGGCCGGCCGCCAGATCCGGTCTGTGTCATCCGCCGAGGGGCCTTGCTTGCCATGCATCGCTTGATGCGCTCGATGGTGTGGAGGGAGGAAGAGAGGGAGGGCCGTCCCGCTGACGAAACGGCCCTCGGTGGTTGGTCGTTAGAACGTGGCGCGCGCCGTCAGAGTGATGGTGCGGCCGTCATAGTCGACCCAGCGGGCCACTCGACGATCGTTCTCGTATTCGAACCGGACCGCGTCGGTCAGGTTGTAGACGTCGAGCGACAGGCTGAGGGCGTCGTTGACGTTGTACGACGCCGACATGTCCAGCTGGCCACGCGACTTCACCGAACGGGCGCCGCCCGTGTAGGTGCCGTTGGCGTTCAGCGGATAGTCGGAACGCCAGTTGTAGACCATCCGCACCCCGTACTTCGGCGTCTCGTAGTAGCCGATCAGGTTGACGTTGTTCTTGGAGATGCCGGGGAACGGCGCGATCGCGGGGCTCTTCGACTTCGTATAGGAGTAGTTGAAGGCGCCGCCGAAGTTCTTCCAGAAGCCCGGCAGGAAGTCGAGGTTCTGCTGGATGTTGAACTCCAGGCCCTCGACGGTGGTCTTCGAGTCGAGGTTATAGCTGGCGCTGGCGTTGACGTGGACTTGCTTGGTCGCGCTGCTGAGGGCCGTGGCCGTGCAGTAGGTGCCGTCCCAGGATAGGGCGCCGAAGCCCCAGGTCGAGCCGTCCGAAGGGCACAGGATCGACGGATCGGAGGTCGAGGTGATCCGGCCCGTGATGTCCTTGTGGAAGTAGGCCAGCGAAATCAGACCGTTGGGACGGTTGTACCACTCCAGGGACAGGTCGAACGACTCGGCCATGTACGGCTTGAGCTTGTTGTTGCCGATGGAAACCCAGGTGTCATAGACGCTCAGCGAACCGACGCTGAGGGTCTTGTTCAGGCTTTGCAGCGGGTCGACCTTGGTGGCCGGCGAATACTGCCGCGGGTGCGGGCGGACATAGGTCTTGTAGTAGGCGCCGCGCAGAACCACGTCGTCCGTGACATCGGCGGCGAAGATCGCCGACGGCAGGAAGTAATTGTACTTGTTTTTGTACTGGACGGTCTGGAAGTCGTTCGGCGAACCAATCCCGTTGGTCGGCGCGACCTTGCGGTCGAGCACCGTGATGGTGTTCTTGGTGTCCTCGTAGCGACCACCGAAGTTACCGCGCACGCCGTGACCGAAGATCTCGGTGTCGTACTTCGCCTGGACGTAGAACTGATTGATGTCGTTCTCGTTGGTGAAGTTTTTGTCGTAGTAGGCGCCATCCGCATACTGGATGTTAAGGCCCATGGACGACAGGCCGCCGCCCGGGAAGGTCTGGACGGGGCGAACGGCGTCGAGGAACTCGCGGACCTTGAGGGTCTGCCAGTTCTGATTGATGGCGCCGGCGGTGCCGCCCATGAAATCCTTCAGGAACGGCGAGGTTTCCATCATGTCCGAAGTGATCTTGGACGTCTGGATGCCGTAGGCATACGAGCGATAGCCAGTAGAGACATACTTCTCGCGCTCCAGTCGCACGCCCGCCTGGATGCTCTTGATCGGACCGAGCGTGACGAAGCGCTCGGCGTCGAGGCCCAGGCTGTTCAGGTCGTTCTTGGCGAAGCTCTCCGAGCCTTCCAGCGCCATACGGTTGGTGCTGTTGGCAGACGTGCCGTTGTTGTACCACGACACCGGATCGTCCACGCCGCCCCAGGTCCAGTTCGCGCCCGCGTCGATGGAGTTCTGCGGGTTCGGGCGGGTGACGTAGGAGAAGCCGTCCATGTTGCCCAGGCCCGTCGAAAGCGAGCCCGAGGCGCCGCCGCCGGGACGGGTGTAGTTGACGAAGTCAACCGAGGTCTCGACCGACGCGTTGGAGCCCGACGACAGGCTCAGGGCCGCGGCCAGGCGCCACTGCTCGTTGCTCCAATCGATATTGCCGATGGCGCCCTTCGACTTTTGGTGCTGCGAGTACAGGCGGTTCGAGGTCAGGACCGTCAGGTTGTTGAAGTCGTAGCTCTCGTACAGGTACCGGCCGTCGTTCGTCTGGATCGGCGAGCCCTTCGGGGTGATCACGGTGCCCGCTCCCGGCGTCGAGGACGGGGAGAAGTAGCTCGTCATGAAGTACTGGACGGTGTCGGGCAGGTTGCGATCGGTCATAAAGCCGATCAGGCCAACTTTGGTGTTGTCGTTCGGCTTCCACTCGACGCCGGCCGTGCCCGACCAGACCTTGCCCACGTTCATGCGGGTGTACTGGCGAATGGCGCTATTGGACCAGACCCCGTTGGTGCTCTTCGAGCCCGTATTGCTGGTGACGAAGGGCGCCGCGTCAGCGGCCGAAAGGCCCAGCGCCTGAGACAGGGACCGACAATAGGACGTCGCGTTGTTCGCGCAGGGCGTGGCCGAGAAGTACTGGCCGTAGGTGGCGTTGAACTGCGTCGGCGTCAGGCCCGTCGAGGCCGCCGTCAGGTAGTCGTAATTGTTGAGGCGCAGCGTATCGCGGCGGAAGTTTTCCTTCTTGTAGGCGATCGTGCCGAACACCGCGAGGTTGTCGCTCAGGTGCTTGTTGTACCCGATCGTCGCGGCCGGCGCGCCCAGGTCGCCCAGGGTGTTGTGCTCATAGGCCGCCTTCATGAAGCCGCCGTCCTTGCGCGACAGCGCCGGGGCGATCTGCATGTCGACGTTGCCGGACAGGCCGCCGGAAACCGTGTTGGCCATCGGCGATTTCTGGATCACGAACGCCGAGAAGATGTCCGAGTTGAACGCGCCAAGAGGCGAGCCCTGGTTGTCGCGCAGCAGCGCCGGACCCGAGAAGGATTGGCCGTTCAGCGTCGTCTTGGCGTATTCGCCGGGCATGCCGCGCAGGTTGATCGTGGCGTCGCGGCCTTCCGCCTCGCGGTTGATCTGAACGCCAGGAACGCGTTGCAAGGCTTCGCCGACATTCAGGTCCGGAAAGCGGCCGAGGCCGTCCGACGAGATGCCGTCGGTGATTTCAATGGCGTTCTTCTTCGAGCGTATCGCGTTCGCGTAGCTCTGCTTGAAACCGGTCACGACGACCGCTTCAAGCGTATCGCTCTGAGCGGCGGCGGTGTCCGCTTGTCGAGCGATCGCGGTGGCTGGAAGGCCGATAATCGTCGCGGACAGTAGCGCCATGCGAAGCGCGCGCGCCCGATTTTGATCGAAACTCATAGTACTCCCTCCTTGTCAGGCTCGCCGTTTTCTGGCGGCTCGTATTGGCTTGACCGCTTCTGTTCCCCACAGCGATCAACCACATCAATTTCTCATATAAATATCTTTTTTTAAATGAAACTTTGTGGCCTGCGTCGGAACTTTCCGATAGTGGATTGAAAATAAACAATAAAAAATATTACGTCGCGTTCTATAAGGCGACGGTTTTGCAACACGCGGTTGCGTGAAGAGCTTTCGTGCTCGTAAATTGGTCAGGCCAAAAGGCGCTGAGGCTAAGGTTTGCCCGCCGGCGACTCAGTCCCTGAGAAGGGGCTGGCATGCCGCGACACCGACCGACGATCGCTTCGAGCGGGCGGCCGGAGGAGGCAAAACAGGTTGGCGCGTCGTGGGCGACGAGAGGCCATGGACCCGATCGGCTGGGGCCCGGTACGGTTCTGGATGGAGCTCTCTAAGCTATGGACGCCGGCCCAATCTTCACCGAGGCGGAGCGAGTTCGAGCTCCCCAGCGCCTCCGGAGGGGGGGGCGCCTAGCTGACGCCCTGAATCTCGCCCGATATGAGACGGGCCGTCGCGCGCAGGAGCTCTATCGCGGTTTCGACGGGGCGCGCGCCTCTGCGAGCCATGTAGGGCATGGTGAGCGCGGCCGTCGCGGCGCCATCGACCACGACGGGGGCGGATATATCCACAATACCCGGCGTGAGATCGCTTTCGGCGCGCCAGTAACCTTGCTTCGCCACCCGCGCCGCGTCCGCCAGGAAGCGTTCCCGACCGGCTTCGTCGACACTGGAAAAGATCTCGCCATGCCAACGGTTTTGGATGGCCTCGGGCTGGAAGGCGTACAGCACCATGCCTGACGTCGCCTCCACGATCGGGCGACGATGGCCCGTGCGCACTGAATACCCAAAGTAGCCTGGGTTCTCGATGCGGGCCACGACCACGATCTCATCACGCGAGACAATGGCCAGGTGACAAGATTGCTCGGTCTCGGCGGCGAGGTCGCGCATCTGGGGGAGAGCGGCTTCAAGCAAGTTCTTCACCGGGGCGCGCGCCATGCCGAGCGTGAACAGCCTGTTGGTCAGCTGGTAGCCGTCGCCGGATGGCGTCGCCTCGATAAAGCCCTTGAACTCCAGCACGTGGATCATGCGGAAGAGCTCGCCGACCGAGCGACCGAGAGCCACGGAAATCTGCGACAGGGTCATGGCCTGCCCGTGCTGGGCGAGCAGGTCGAGGATGTCGAGGCCCTTCTCCAGCGCGGGGGCCGTGTATTTGCGTTCGGTCAAGCCAGGTTCCTATGCGTTCGCATGACGGCTGTAGCGTTGACCTTTTAACGCCTTGCAAGCCCGCAAGCGACGCCGATCGCTCTTCGCTCCGCGCTTCATGCAAGCCAGGTCACGGTTGTTCCTTAGGATGGTTGTTGGCTGAGGGCGTAGATGCGTCTCATGGCCACCCACTTCTCGCCAGGCGCGGCCTGGGGCAGGGGGCGTTGAAATTCCCACATCAGGCGCTCCCAAGCCTGGACGTCCTCGCTGGCCATGTCCGCCGCGGCTTTGGCGTTGGGCGAGAAGCCGGGTCCTGTTTCCATAATCATGAAGAGGCGATCGTGGGCTCGCCAGATCTCCATGTCGATGATGTCGGCGTCGCGGATGGATCGCGTCACCGCGGCGGGAACGGCGCCGGGCGCATGCCAGGCTTCGTAGCGGGCGATGGCGTCGGCGTCGTCGACGAGGTCGAGGGCAAGGCAATGGCGCATCGTGTCAGACCCGGGTCTCGACGACGACCGTCTGGCGCTGGGCGCCCAGACCTTCGATGCCAAGCTCCATCACGTCTCCTGGGACGAGATATCGCGGCGGCTTCTGTCCCATGCCGACGCCCGGCGGCGTGCCGGTCGAGATGATGTCGCCGGGCTGCAGGCTCATGAAGCGTGAGACGTAGGAGACCAGGAAGGCGGGCTTGAAGACCATGGTCTTGGTCGAGCCGTTCTGGAAAAGCTCCCCGTTGACCTTCAGCCACATGCCGAGGTTCTCGACGTCGCCAGCCTCGTCCTTGGTGACCAGCCACGGGCCGGTTGGGCCGAAGGTGTCGCAGCCCTTGCCCTTGTCCCAGGTGCCGGTGCCGTCGATCTGGAAGGCGCGTTCCGAGACGTCGTTGATCACGCAATAGCCGGCGACATGCTCAAGCGCCCGCTCCTCGGAGACGTAACGGGCCTCCGTGCCGATCACGACGCCCAGCTCGACCTCCCAGTCCAGCTTGGTCGATCCTATGGGCTGGATGACGTCGTCGTCCGGGCCGCAGATGGCGCTGGTGGCTTTGGTGAAGATCACGGGCTCGGTCGGAACGGGCAGGCCGCTTTCGGCGGCGTGATCGGCGTAGTTCAGACCGATGCAGATGAACTTGCCGACGCGGCCCACGCAGGGGCCCAGGCGGCCAGGAGCGGCGACCAACGGAAGGCTCGACGGATCCACCTCGGCCAACTTGGCGAGGCTGTCGGGGGAGAGGGCGGCGCCGTCGATGTCTTGAACGACGCCCGAGAGGTCGCGCACCTGGCCTTGGCCGTCCATCAGGCCTGGGCGTTCTTGGCCCGTAGGGCCGTAACGGAGAAGCTTCATCGGTTTTGCCTCCTGGCGGCGATCAGTTGATCCAGCCGCCGTCGATGATGTGGATCTGGCCGGTGGTGAAGGCGGATTCGTCGCTGGCGAGGTAGAGCGCCAGTTGCGCCAGTTCCTCGGGCTTGCCCAGGCGCCCCATCGGCTGGCGCGCCGTGAACGCGTCTCGGGCGGCCGCGTAGTCGCCGGTGTCCGCCAGTCGTTGGTTGAGCGACGGGGTGTCGACGGTGCCGGGGCAGATGGCGTTGCAGCGGACGCCTTGCGCCACGAAATCGGCGGCCACGGCCTTGGTCAGGCCGATGACGGCGGCCTTGGTGGCGCCATAGGCGAAGCGGTTGGGCACGCCTTTGATCGAGCTGGCCACCGAGGCCATGTTGATGATCGAGCCTCCGCCCGCCGCCAGCATGGCCGGCAGGAAGGCGCGAATGGCGCGGTATTGCGCCGTGACGTTCAGGTCGTTGGACAGCGCCCAGGCCTTCTCTTCGCAGTCCAGAATGGTGCCGGAGTGGACGTAGCCCGCGCAATTGAACAGGACGTCGATCGCGCCGAGTTCGGCCGCCAGCGCCGTGATCGCGTCCGGATCCAGGACGTCCAGTTGGCGCGGCTCGCAGCCCTGGACCTCGCCCAGCAGGGCGCCATTGATGTCGGTGGCGATCACCCGCGCGCCTTCACGCGCGAAGAGTTCGGCGCTCGCCTTGCCGATGCCCTGCGCGGCCGCTGTCACCAGGGCGGTCTTGCCGGATAGTCTTCCCATGACGCTGTTCCTTAGCTCGCGCGCCGAAGCGGCAGGCAGGCCGGACCAATCGGGTCGAAGGCCTTGTAGGTTAGGATGAATTCTTGATGCCCGAGGGCTTCGGACACCGTCCGCTCGCCGCCGGCGACGGCGAGGACGAGATCGAAAATCTCGTCGCCGACCTCGTCCAGGCTTCCGCGGCCTTCCATGATGCGGCCGGCGTCGATGTCCATGTCGCCCGCCAGTTTGCGATAGGTCTCGGGATTGGCGCAGACCTTGATCACCGGCGAGATCGCCGAGCCGACCACCGAGCCGCGGCCCGTCGTGAACAGTATGAGGTGAGCGCCACAGGCGATCAGTTCGACGATCTCGGCGTTGTCCGAGATGTTGGGGAACCCGTACCGAACCTCGCCGTCGGGGACGACGTCCAGCAGATAGAGCCCCCCTGTCGGAGGCTGGTCGCCGGGCTTGAGGATGCCGACGATCGGGGCCGAACCCGACTTGGAATAGGCCCCCATCGATTTCTCTTCCTGGGTCGTCAGGCCGCCCTCGGCGTTGCCGGGCGCGAAGCTGCCGTAGCCCATGACGGTGTAGTAGGCCTCGGCCTTGCGCACGCTGGCCTCGAGCTCAGCGCCTAGCTCGGGCGTGATCGCGCGACTGGCCATGATCTTCTCGCAGCCGACGAGCTCACCCGTCTCTTCGAAGACGCAGGCCGCTCCCGCCGCGCCCAGGCGATCGAACGCGCGGCCCACGGCCGGATTGGCCGTAATGCCGGAAGTGCCGTCAGAGCCGCCGCAGATCGTGCCGACAACCAGCTCGGACACCGCCATGGGGACGCGCGGCGCGGCGGCGGCCTTGGCCTTGAGGCGCGCCACCGCCTCCACGCCTTTGCGGATGGTCTCGGCCGTGCCGCCGCTCTCTTGGATAACCAGGGTCTCGACGGGGCGGCCGCTGGCGGCGACGGCCGCCGCCAGCGCCTCGCGATTGAAGCTCTCGCAGCCCAGCGAGACCAGCAGCACGCCGCCGACGTTCGGGTGCGTGCCGATCGCCTGCATGACCTTCAAGGCGTAGGCGTTCGGGTAGCAGCCCGGAAAACCGATGAGGTGGACGTCAGGATCGTCGCTCCGGGCGACGATCGTCCTCGCAACGTGGTGGGCGCATTCGACCAGGTAGGCCACGGCCACGACGTTGCGGATCCCCTTGCGCGCGTCGGCGCGCAGATAGCCTTGCATGTTCATCCCGTGTCCTCGCCTGTCGCCTGCCGCGTATGGCTGGCGATGTAGTCGCTTTTCATGTTGTGCATGTGGACGTGTTCGCCCGGCGCGGCGGCGGCGGTCATCGAGCCGATCGGGGCGCCGTATTTGAGCACCTTCTCGCCAACCGACAGAGGGCGGCGGGCGATCTTATGGCCGACCGCCACGTCGCCGGCGGCGACGATGGGCTGGCCATCGATCTCCAGCCGCTGGCCCGCCTGGATCGGGGCGGCCAGCACCAGGATATTGTCGTCCGGATGCAGCAGAACAACGCTCATGCGGGTCTCTCGTCCTCGGGGGCGGGCGCTTCGGCGTGGAGCAATCCAGCCTGGCGCAGGTCGCGCCAGAACGCCGCCGGGATCGGCGCGTCGAGCCAGTCTAGGGCCTGGTTCACCTGAGCCGCTGAAGCCAAGCCGGGAACGACGCTGATCACGGCCGGATGGGCGAGCGGAAAGCGCAGGGCCGCGGCCGGCAGGGCGACGCCGTGGTCTCGGCAGACCGCCCGCAGACGCGCCACGCGCTCGACGATCTCCTTGGGCGCCGGCTCGTAATTGTAGTGCAACGGCGCGCCCGAGGCCGCGTCCTCGACGAGAATTCCCGAGTTGAAAGGACCGCCGGCGATCACGGACACGCCCTTGGCGACGCAGGTCGGGAGGAAGCTGTCGAGCGCCGACTGTTCCAGCAGTGTGTAGCGACCGGCCAGCAGGAAGACGTCGAAATCGGCGTGGGCGGCGGCTTCGAGGCAGACCTGCCATTCGTTCACGCCCAGTCCGATGGCGCCGACGAGGCCCGCCTCGCGTAATTCGACCATCGCTCGGTAGCCGCCCTCTAGGAACGCCTTCAGTTGCGCCGGATGAGCGTCGCCATGGGTCATGCGGCCCAGGTCGTGGGCCAGAAGCACGTCCACGCGTTCACGCCCCAGACGCGCGAGACTGGCCTCGAACGTCGCCATCACCCCGTCGTAGCTGTAGTCGAAGACGGGCTCGAACGGCGCCGCGCCGGCGAAGCCGTGCCGCACGGCGTCGGCCGGCGCGTCGATGGGCTCGAGCCGGCGGCCCACCTTGGTCGAAATCCGGGCGGAGTTGGGGAGAAGGTCTCCCAGCCGGCTCTCGCTGAGACCGAAGCCGTAGTGCGGCGCGGTGTCGAAGTAGTCGAGGCCGGCGGCGAGCGCGGCGTCGACCGCCGCCTGGGCGGTCTCGTCCGAGACCGGCGTGTAGAGGTTCCCGAGCGCCGCTGCGCCAAAGCCGAGACGGGGCAAGTCAGGTTGACGGGGTCTCATTGGGGGCCCGCATCCAGGCGATAGAACCGACGGGCGACGTCCGAGAACACCGCTTGGGCGAACGCCGGGTCGCGCAGGGCGGGGAAGTTCTTCACTTGCCCGAGCCAGGCGGCGTAGTCGGTCGCGAGGTTCACCACCGGCCAGTCGCTGCCCCACATCAAACGATCCGGGCCAAACAGCGCGATCAACCGGTCGACATAGGGCGTGATGGCCTCGGGCGGCTGATCGGGTCGCGCCTCGGTCAGCAGGCCTGAGAGCTTGCAATGCACTTGGGGCAGGGCGGCGAGCCGCGACATCGCCTCGGCCCATTCGTCGAACGCCTCGCCAGCGATTGGCGGCTTGGCGCCGTGGTCGATGACGATCCGCAGATCGGGCCGCCGTGTGGCCAGGGTCAGCAGGTGCGGTAGGTGGCGTGTGAAGACGAGGGCGTCCAGAGAGAGGCCGTGCGCCACCAGGGCGTCGATCGCCGGCGCGAGGCCCGCGTGCGCGATCCACGCGTCATCGGGCAGGTCCTGCAGCATGGGCCGCACGCCCTTGAATTTCGATCGCGCAGATAGCGCCGCGATCCGCTCGGGCGCTCGCGGCGACAGAAGATCGACCCAACCCACCACGCCAAGAATGAGAGGCTCGTCTTCGGCGAGCCGCAGAAGCCAGTCGGTGTCGGCGTCGCTGGGTTGGGATTGCACCGTCACCGCGCCGGCCAGGTTCGATCCCGCCGCGGCGCGTAGATCGCGAGGCTCGAAATCCCGATGGATCGCCGCGAGTTCGGGCGTCGGCCAGACACAATCGTTCTGGCCGATGCGCCAAAAGTGCTGATGGGCGTCGATCAGCACGAGACGATCGCCTTGATCACGCCAGCCTCGGGGCTCATCCAGTTGGGCAGATCGGTCGGAAGATCGGCCAAGCGACCGCTATGGGTGTTCAGCGCTCGGGTGGGCGCCTTGCCCGCGCGGATTGTCTCCACCACCATCTCGAAGTCTTCCAGCGTGGCGTTTCGACTGGCCAGCAGCGTCGTTTCGCGCTTGTGAAACTCGGGGTCGGAGAATGTGATGTCGGCGCTCACGACCGAGATCAGGACGTAGGCTCCGCCGTGGCCGACATAGGCGAACCCCGCTTCCATGGCCTTCGGGCTGCCGGTCGCGTCGAACACCACGTCGAAGAAGTCGCCATCCGTTATCGAGCCGAGCCGATGCGCCGAGTCCGGGCCGAGGTCGACGGTGTGGTCGACGCCGATATGCTCGGCGCAGAAGTCCAGGCGATCGCGTCGGCCGTCCAGCGCCGTGACCACCCCGCCCGCGAGCTTGGCGAACAGCGCGGCCGCGATGCCGATGGGGCCCGCTCCGACGACTAGAACGCTTTGCCCGGGCTGGATCTGGGCGCGTCGCACCGCGTGGGCTCCGATGGCCAGGAATTCCACCATGGCCGCCTCATCCAGCGATAGCCCCGTGGCCTTGCCCACGAATCCCGCTGGAACGCAGAGATACTCAGCCAGGCCGCCATCCACGTGGACACCCAGCACTTGGATGTTTCGGCAGCAGTTCGGCTTGTCCTTGCGGCAGGCCGAGCAGTGGCCGCACGACATGTACGGCATGATGTAGACGGCCTCGCCGGGCGCGAGATCGACGCCGGTCGGGGCCGAGACCACCTCTCCCGCCAACTCGTGCCCCATGATCCGCGGGTAGGCGAGATAGGGCTGTGTGCCGCGGAAGATGTGCATGTCCGTGCCGCAGACGCCGACGCGGCGAATCCGTACCAGAACCTCGCCCTCGGCCGGAACGGGCCGCGGGCGTTGCTCCAGAACCAGTTCGCCCGGCGCAGTGCAAACTAGAGTGTTCATCATGCGTGGGGCGCCTTCAGAGCGGTGGTGGTGTCCATCGACAACGCCGCCCGCGCCGCCGACAGCCCGTAGGCCGCGACGACCGCGAAGCAGGCGCTTGGAACGAGGATCGCGAGGTTGATGGCGCTGAGATCGGAGATCGCGCCCATCAGGGCGGTGAAGACCGCGCCGCCAATGATCGCCATGACCAGGAACGATGACCCTGTCTTGGTCAGCGGACCAAGATCCTTGATCGTCGTCGCGAAGATGGTCGGGAACATGATCGACATGAAGAAGCTGGTCGCGGCCAGAGCCATGAGGCCAGGCTTGCCACCGGCGAGCGCCGCGAAAAGCGTGAGGGCCGTGTTGATGGCCGCGAACACGGCCATCAGCCGGGTCGGGCTGATCTTGCCCATCGCCGCGGTTCCCGCGAAGCGTCCGGCCATGAAGCCGACAAGCGACCAGGTGAGGTAAGCCGCGGCCGCCTTCTCGCCCAAGCCGACCTCATGTTGGGCGTAGCGGATCATATAGCTCCACACCCCGACCTGGGCGCCGACGTAGAAGAACTGGGCGGCCACCCCGAACAGAAAGCGTGGGCGCCGAAACAGGGCGGCGATGGCTGCGCCTGCGGAGGGCGCGTTAGCGACGTCCTCGCGCGGTGGCCGGGTGGCCGCGGCGGGGAAGCGCGTGCACGCCACGAGAGCCGCCCATCCGAAGACGACGGCGGCGATCACTAGATAGGGGAGCTGGGTCGATCGAGCTTCCTGCGCCTGGAAGGCGGCCAGTTGCGCCGCGCTCATGGCGTCGAACTGCGCCTTGGTGGGCTCGACGCCTGAAAGGATGAAGTGGCCTCCGAGAAAGACCGCCGTGATCGAGCCCAAGGGATTGAAGGCCTGGGCGAAGTTCAGGCGGCGTTCGGAAGTCGCTGGGTCGCCCAGGACGGTGATCAGCGGATTGGCCGAGGTCTCAAGGAACGCCAGGCCCGACGCGATGACGAACAGGGCGGCCAGAAACAGTGGGTATTGGAGCGCCGCGGAAGCCGGATAGAACATCAGGGCGCCGAGGCCAAAAAGGCCGAGGCCAACCAGAACAGCGATCTTGTATCCATATCGTCTCATGACGATGGAGGCGGGCAGGGCGAGAAAAAAGTAGCCGAGATAGAAGGCGGACTGCACGAGGCCCGATTGCAGGTCCGACAGGAAGAACGCCTTCTTCAGATGAGGGATCAGCACGTCATTCAGATTGTTCGCGACGCCCCACAGGAAGAACAACGCGATGATGATTGCCTGGGTCAAAACCGCCCCGTCCTGACGTCGCCTTTCCATCTTCCCTCCCAAATGCCTCGACGCCTTCGCGCTCTCATGCCCAGCGATCATGGCCGCCACCTGCATCTTATCGCGGGTAAAAAGGATTGCATCAATGAAATTTTGAAGTAGTCAGTATTATGGGGCGTCGGCGCGAACGACTGGCGTTTCAACGGAGCGGGGAGCGCCATGAAGCCGACTAGACGCGATCTTTTTAGCGGAGCCGCCGCCGCGAGCATGGCCTTCGCTAGCGCGAACGCTAGCGCCGAGATTCTGACGCCGCCCGGGTTCGACAAAATCGCCGATGGGCCGTTCAAGCCGACGTGGGATTCGCTGAACGCGGCCTATAAGACGCCGGACTGGTTCCGCGACGCCAAGTTCGGCCTTTGGGCGCACTGGGGCCCGCAATGCGTGCCGGAGGCCGGCGACTGGTATGCCCGCGGCATGTACGAGCAAGGCAGCCCAGCCTACGAGCATCACCTGAAGACCTATGGCCATCCCGCCGACACGGGCTTCATGGATATCTATCCGCAATGGCGGGCCGAGAACTGGAACCCCGACGATCTTCTCGATCTCTATGTGAAAGCCGGCGCCAAGTATTTCGTGGCCATGGCCAACCATCACGACAACTTCGACGCCTATGACTCGAAGTTCCACGATTGGAACAGCGTCCGCATCGGTCCCAAGAAGGACATCATCGGCATTTGGGAAAAGGCGGCGCGTAAGCGGGGCCTGCGGTTCGGCGTCTCGAACCACTCGGCGCACGCCTGGCACTGGTTCCAGACCGCCTATGGCTACGACCCCGAAGGGCCTCGGCGCGGCGAACGCTACGACGCCTTCAAACGGTTCAAGGCCGATGGCCTGGGAACCTGGTGGGAAGGCCTTGATCCGCAAGAACTGTACGGCGGCGCGGTGATGCCGCTGCCGCCGGGCGTCACCAGCATCGCCGAAGCCAATAAGTGGCACGAAGCCAACGACGGGGCCTGGAACGAGAAGGCTCCGTTGAGCAATCCGGCGTTCGTTCGCCAATGGTATCTGCGCTGCAAGGACCTGATCGATAGCTACAAGCCCGATCTGGTCTATTTCGACAATTTCGATCTGCCGCTCGAGCAGGCCGGCTTGGATGTCACGGCGCACTACTACAACGCTTCCATGGGCTGGCATGGCGGCAAGTTGGAGGCCGTGGTCAATATCAAGCCCGGTGATCGCAAGGTTCCCGGCGTCGTCGCCGACGTCGAGCGTGGCCTGCGCGCCGAGATCAGCCCCACGCCCTGGCAGACCGACACCTGCCTTGGCTCTTGGCACTACAGCCGCGAAATCTTCGACAAGAAGCGCTATCGGCCGGCCGCCGAAGTGATCCATCGCCTGTGCGACATTGTCTCCAAGAACGGCAACCTTTTGCTGAGCGTGCCGGTGCGCGGCGACGGTACGATCGACTCCGAGGAGCGGCGCATCGTCGAGGAGATCGGCGGCTGGATGGGGCGGTTCTCCGACGCCATCCATGGAACCCGGCCTTGGGTGATCTACGGCGAGGGACCGACCTCCGTAGTCACCGGCATGTTCAGCGAGGGCAAGCAGCAGCCCTTCACCGCTAAGGACATCCGCTTCACCACCAAGGGCAAGGCGCTTTACGCTCTGACGCTTGGGCGGCCCGAGGGCGGGAAGGTCAGCGTCGTCTCTCTCGCTCAGGGCGGTCCCCACGCGCGGCGCGCGGTCAAGCGTGTCACGCTGGCGGGCGACAAGACCCCGCTAACGTTCCATCAGGATCGCGCCGGCCTGCACGTCACGGTCCCCGACGCCGCCCTGCATCCGTTCGGCGTGGCCCTGCGGATCGAAGGCGTGATTTAGGGATAGCGACACATGACCTGGAGAAACATCCTTCGGAGCGGCCTCGTGGTCGCGGCCTTGGCGGCGCTTCCGGCTCACGCGGCCGAGCCGATCAGCCCGCGCTTCAGCGCCGACCCGTCGGCGCATGTGTTCGACGGCCGCTACTATGTCTACGCCACCGACGACGCCTCCAATTCGGGAACCTATTGGGACTCCACGACCTGGCGCCTTTATGTGTCCAAGGATCTCAAGGCCTGGAAGGACGCCGGTGCCTTCATGGCCGTGACGGCCTTCAAGTGGGCTCGGCCTGACGCCAAGGCCTGGGCCCCGGAAGCCGCGCACCGCAATGGTCGGTACTACTTCTACGCCCCGGTGGGCGGCGACAAGATCGGCGTCGCCGTGGCGTCGCGCGGCCCGAAGGGCCGTTCGTCGACGCCATCGGCGCGCCCCTGGTCGACAAGGCGCGCGACGCCAACGCCGGCGCCGAGCCGATCGATCCCCAGGTGCTCGTCGACGACGATGGTCAGGCCTATCTCGTCTTCGGCACGCGGGTTCCCAAGATCGTCAAGCTGGGCGCTGACATGATCAGCCTGGCGGGCCCGATCCAAGACCTGACGATCACGGGCTTTCCCGCCGACGACCCCAAGAAGAAGTATGGCGAGGCTCCGTTCCTGCACAAGCGGAACGGCCTCTATTACTTCAGCTTCTCGACTGGCTGGCCGGGGCAGATCGTTTACGCCGTCGCGAAGTCTCCGATGGGGCCGTACGCCTACAAAGGCGTGATCCTGGATTATCTGAAGATCTCGACGAACCATCAGGCCATTCTGGAAGCCGAGGGCCGCAGCTGGCTATTCTACCACGACACCCTGCTGCCAGGCGGGGGCGACCATCGCCGATCGATCACGGTGGCGCCGCTGACCTACGCCCCTGACGGTGCGATCAACGAAGTCAAACCCTGAGCGCGGGAACGCGTCGCGCCCCGTAACGGAGTTCGCATGACATCCCTGAACGCGAGCCGTCGGGCTCTCCTCGGCGGAGCGGCCTTGCTGAGCGCCGCTCCCCGTGTGGCGCTATCCAAGCCCAAGGCGCGAAAGGCGCCGTTACTGGCGCCGACGCCGCCGATGGGCTGGAACAGCTGGAACAGCTTCGCGACCACCATCACCGAGGCGCAAACGCTGGAGCAGGCCGGCATCATGGCGCGCGAACTGCTGCCCGCGGGCTATGACATCCTGACCGTCGACATCCAGTGGTACGAGCCCACCGCCAGCAGCTATCAGTACGCGGCCAAGCCGGTCCCCACGATGGACGCGCATGGCCGTCTGCTGCCCGCGCCCAATCGTTTTCCCTCAGCGGCCGACGGCAAGGGCTTCAAGCCTCTGGCCGACAAGGTGCGCGGCCTAGGCCTGCGGTTCGGCGTCCACCTCATGCGCGGCGCGCCGCGCCTGGCGGTGGAGCGGGGACTGAAGGTCCAGGGAACCGATATCGCCGTCGCCGACATCGTCGATCGCGACAGCATCTGCTCTTGGAACCCCGACATGTACGGCGTCGACATGCGCAAGCCCGGCGCCCAGGCTTACTACGACAGCGTTTTCGCGCTGTTGGCCTCGTGGGGCGTCGACTTCGTCAAGGTCGATGACCTCAGCCGGCCCTATGACGCCCACATGGCCGAAATCGAAGCGATCCATCGCGCGATCGGTCGGACGGGGCGGCCGATGATCCTGTCGATGTCTCCGGGCGAAACGCCGGCGGTCCGCGGCGAGCACGCGCGCCGCCATGCCCAGATGTGGCGAATCTCGGACGACTTCTGGGACGACTGGAAGATGCTGGACGCCCAGTTCACTCGACTGGAGAACTGGTCGCCCTACATTGGCGAGGGGGGCTGGCCTGACGCGGACATGCTACCTCTTGGCCGCCTGGCGCTGGGTGAGCGCGACACCAAGTTCACACCGGACGAACAGCGCACCCTGATGACGCTGTGGTCCATCGCGCGCTCGCCTCTGATCATGGGCGGCGACCTGCGCCATCTGGACGCCCCGACCAAGGCGCTGCTGACCAATCCCGAGGTGATCGCCGTCAATCAGACGTCCAGCGCCAACCGACCGCACTTCGTCGAGGATCATGTTCGTGTCTGGACCGCGCGGGCGCCAAACGGAGATGCGTATTTGGCGCTGTTCAACACTGGGGAGAAGGCGCGGCCTGTCGGCGTGTCGTTGGAGCTCTTGGGGCTGCCCGCGAGCGTTCGAGTTCGCGATGTCTGGAGCCGGATCGATATCGGTCGCGCCCAAGGGCGGGTCCAATCGAACCTACAGCCGCATGGCTCGGCGCTGTATCGTTTGAGTATGGTCTAGGAAGACGAGTCTACACTCGGGGCTTACACCGTCGTTCAAAGCGTTTTGGCCTAGGCGTCGTTCTCGTCCTCATTTGACGCTGAGCTCCAAGACTCTCTAACGAACGACGCCTTCAGCCAGAATCGTCGCGACTACGATTGGCCGGTTGCTTGCGCCGGGCGGCGACACCGAAAGTAGGCTGAGCGTGACCGCCACCGCGCCGACCGCCGTCTAAAACAGACGACCCGAAGCCGGTTGTGCTTGACCTCGGCGCGGCTTGCGACAAGCTTCCTGTCAGATATCAGGTCGCAGTTTGCGGCCAGGCCGCGCTTCAGGGCGAATACGGTCCGGCGTCCGTCGATAACCTGACGCCACGACAGCTCGATCCAATCTGGAGGCCGCCGTGGCAGAACACCCGACGCATGCACGACCCATCTTGAACGTCGCCCTGGCTCTTGGCCGTCTTGCGCTCTCGTTTCCGATTCTGGAGGCCTGACGCCATGACCCCTTTCCAGCCGGGCCGGGCGCGACCCCTGTCGGCGCTGCGCGCCTTTCTGCAGCACGAGGCGTCGGGCGGCTATGTCTTGATGGTCGCCGCCGCGCTGGCGCTCATCATCGCCAATACGCCTTTGGCCGGCGTCTATTTTTCATTCCTTGGCCATCACCTGGGCTTTTCACTGGGCCCGGTCTCGCTCGACGAGAGCGTGCTGCATTGGATCAATGACGGCCTGATGGCTGTCTTCTTCCTGTTGGTCGGGTTGGAGATCAAGCGCGAGGTCCTCGACGGACAGCTCTCGCGACCCTCGCGGATCATCCTGCCGGGAATGGCCGCGCTCGGCGGCGTCGCCGCGCCGGCCCTGATCTATCTGATCTTCAACGCCGCCAATCCCGACACCCGTTCGGGCTGGGCCATCCCCTCGGCCACCGACATCGCCTTCGCGCTCGGCGTTCTGGCCCTGCTGGGGCCGCGCGTGCCAACCTCGCTGAAGATCTTCCTGACCGCCATCGCCATCATGGACGATCTGGCGGCCATCGTGATCATCGCCATCTTCTACACGGCCGAGCTTCACCTCGGCGCCTTGGCGGTGTCGGCGGGTATCCTCGCGGTGCTGATCCTCCTCAACCGTTTCGGCGTGAAGGCGCTGTGGCCCTATCTGCTGGGCGGGCTCCTTCTATGGTTCTTCGTTCTGGAGTCGGGCGTGCACGCGACCCTGGCGGGCGTCGCGCTGGCCATGGTCATCCCGCTGCGCAAGAGTCCCGCCTGTCCCGACGACGTGACCTCGCCCCTGCATCGGCTCGAGCACGTCCTTCACAAGCCGGTGGCGTTCGTGATCGTCCCGCTGTTCGGCTTCGCCAATGCGGGCCTGTCCTTCACCGGCGTCAGCCTGTCCAGCCTGATGGACCCCGTGCCCCTCGGCGTGGCCCTGGGTCTCTTCGTCGGCAAGCAGTTGGGCGTGTTCCTCACCGCCTGGACCATCGTCCGTCTAGGCTGGGCCGACATGCCCAAGTACGCCTCGACCGGCCAGCTCTACGGCGTGGCGGTGCTTTGCGGTATTGGCTTCACCATGAGCTTGTTCATCGGCAACCTCGCCTTTCGACAGGCCTATCTGGTCGACGAGACTAAGATCGGCGTGCTGGTCGGCTCGCTGGCCTCGGCCCTGCTTGGCTTACTGATCCTGCGCGTCTCCAAGTCCGATGTGCCCGAAAGCGACGAGCCCCAACCTGCGGCCCTGGCGGACGATGTGCAGATGAACCTTCGATGAGATCGAAGGCGTCATCCCGAACGCTCTCCTCAAGGCCGTAGACTCCACGAGGCCCCATGACCGCCTTCGATTTCGCCGCGAACTTCCCGCCTTGGTGGCGCGGTCCTGTCGCTCGCCGCGCGGATATGGCTCCCAGGCCCTAACACGGCGGCGCGGTCACGGCGCCTCAAGCCAAAGCAGGGTGAAGAGCGCTCCTTCGGTGTCGGACAGCCGCCAGCCACGATAGGCGAACACCGCCCCGCGCCGGAAGTCGGCGGCCGCCAGGGCTCGCAGGCGGGGCAGGGCGTCGGGGCCGCGTCCGTCTGGGAACAGGCGCCGGGCGAGGTCGCGGGTGGTGATGTGGGGATGAAGCTCTCGCCAAGCCTGGCCGATCCGGCGGACGGCGACCGGATCGAAGCCGTCAATGTCGGCGGCGCGGGTCAGCGACGGCGCGGCGGCCAGAGCCGCGAGGGTGGCGAGGAGATCGCGGCGGCTGGTCATTGGACGGTCTCACGCTTCAGGTGGTCGGCCAGGCGCATGACAAGGGCTAGGATTGTGAGGGTCGGATTGGCGATGCCGGAGGTCGGGAACACCGAGCTGCCGGCGACATAGAAGTTACTGGCTTCGTGCAGCCGCAGATCCGGATCGACCACGCCCTTCGTGGGATCGGCGTGCATCCGCGTCGTCCCCATGTGGTGGCGCGAGGCGCTGGAGATCGCCAGCAGCTTGTCGCGAGGGATCGACCAGCACAGCCGACCTTCGCCGGAGGCGCCCAGAGCGTCGGCCAGACCCGCGACTGATCGTTCGAGATCAGGATAGTCCTGCTCGCCATAGACCCAGGTCAGCCGCACGCGGGGCATGCCCAAAGAGTCCTTGTGGTCAGGGTCCAGGGTCACGCGGCTTTCAGGATTGGGAAAGTGCTCGGCCATCGCGAAATAGCCCAGCACTTGGCCATCGCCCCGGCCGGCCAGACGACCGCCGGCCCTGGCGATCGCCTTGGTGTCGGGATTGGTGGTCGTGGCGCGGAACAGCGTGGCGGTGAAGTTGCCGGTCTTCAGTCGCGCCTGGGCCTGAAGGTCGGCGCCGATCACGCAATGCGCTCCGCGCTTGGCGGGGGCGTAGAGCTCCATGGGCGTGTCACGGGAGATGGTCACCGCCGTGCCCTCCGCCTCGGCGTCGCCGTCGGCGGAATAGGTGACGTGGCCCTGGAAGAAGCGGCCCAGCAGGTCGTGCCGGTTGCCCAGGTTCTCGGACGCCATCAGCAGCCGGACGTTTTCGATGCCGCCGACCGCCAGGACATAGCGCGCCGCCTTGGCCGTGTGTCGCTGACCCGAAAGGCAGGCGACATCAAGGCCTACGATCTCGGCGTCCCGTCGCCGGATCTTGGTGACGTTGGCGTGCAGGTAGACAGTGATGTTCGGCGCCTCGGCGAACCGCGTCCGGAAGGCGTCGAAAGCGGCTTTGTCGACACCGCCCGAGAATTTGCTGAACGCGCGCGGCGCCGGGAAGAAACCGTCGGCGGCGTCCAACGCCAGGGGCTGGCGCGCCGGATCGGTCGATGGTTGGCGCTCCAGCGGAAAGCGGGCGATCTCCAGCAGGTCGCAGGCCCGGTCGTAGTAGGGCTGCATCGCCTCGCGGGTGACGGGCCAGCCGCTGTGCCGGATCCAGGCGCGTTCTGCGAAGTCGGCCGGATCCAGCGGCGCGCACTTGCCGCCCCAGACATGGCCCGAGCCGCCCAGAGCGCGGACCCGCGACTGGATCGGGTAGTCGTCGAACGGTCGGTCGGGATTGCCCGGCGCGCGCTGCACGCCCGAACCGGCGTAGAGGGCTTGGTTTTCGCCGTCGATCTCCATGCCGCCGCTTTCAAGGATCGCGACCTGGAGCGGGCCGCCGGCCAGTTCCCTGGCCAGGGCGATGCCGGCCATGCCGCCGCCGATGATGACGAGGTCGGCCTCGATCGGGCTGGCGTCAGGCAGAGTCCGGGCGTCGATGATCGCCATCGTTCAAAAACTCTCTGGTTGTCTGGAGGTGGTTAGGGGCGCGGGGTCAGCCGCGCGCCCCCCGGCTCTTCAGGTAGTCGATGACGGCGAAATGGCCGTTGCGCTGGGCCTCGCCCAGCGGCGATCGAGTCTTGCCGTTGGCGGGCACGGCGCGGTTCACGTCGGCGCCGCGTTCGACCAGGTAGGTCACGACAGCGAGATTGCCCGCCTGGGCGGCGTTGATCAAAGGAGTCTCGTCGCCGGGGACGAACACCTCGATGTTCGCGCCGCGATCGACCAGCAGGCGGACGATGTCGAGATTGCCCGACAGAGAGGCTTGGATCAGCGGAGCGCCGTCCCCGCGCACGCCTTGGTTCGGATCAGCGCCAGCCGCCAGCAACAGCTGGACGATGTCCAGGCGTCCGCGACGGGCGGCTTCGATCAACGGTGAACCGTCGCCGGGGAGCATGGCGTTGGCGTTTGCCCCCATGGCGATCAGCTCGCGGACGGTCTCGATATCCTTGGCTCGGACGGCGTCGAACAGCGGCCGATCCAGCGCGCGAACCACGGGCCGTTTGGCTTGGTCCTGGGGGCGCTGGACCATCTGCGGCGGCTGTGCGGCCCACGCCGCGACGCCGACCGAAAGACTGATCACAGCGACGGCGGCCGCGCCGGCCAGATGGCGTCGGCGATTGGAATGGTGGCGAGCGAGCATGGTGAAACGTTCCTTGAGTTGCTTGTTGGCCGAGGCGGGCCAGTGGCATCCCAGCGGCGGGGCGCAGGCGGCCAACTGGGTCTTCAGCAGGGCTTCGCCATAGGCGCGACGGGTCTTGGGATGGCTGGCCAGCACGGCGGCGTCGCAGGCGATCTCCTGATCGATCCGCAGGAAGGCCGCGCCGACATGGATCATCGGGTTGAACCAGAAGAGGCACTGCAGGCCGGTGACGACCGCGTTGATCTGGGCGTCGCCGACGGCCAGGTGGTTTCGCTCGTGGGCCAGGATCAAGGCCTGTTCCTCGGCTGTGAATCGCTGGGCGAAATCCGCGGGCACCACGACGCGCGGCGCCAGGGCGCCGATCACCGCCGGACCCACGCCCGGACGCTCGGACCACAGCAAGCCGTCGGTGTTACGCAGCCGACCCAGAGAGCGCACGAACCGGCGCTGGCGCTCGGCCTGGATGGCCAGGCCGCCAAGAGCGACAGCGATCCAGAGCGCCAGCAGGCTTTCGCCTATGGCAAGGTTGCCGCCTGTCTCAAGCGAGGGCTTTGTCGACGCCCGGGACGGCGAGCGCTCGCCCGCGACCGCCGCCACGGCGGGTTCGGTCAAGATCGAGGCGGGCGCGACGATCGTCCTTGCCGGAACCAACAGGGCCAGGATCGACAGCGGAACGACTAGCCAGAGAGCGTAGGCGTTGCGAGCGCCAAACGCGGCGCGAACCGGCCGGCGCAACGCCAGGACCAGGAGCACCGAAGCCCCCAAGGCCAGGTTCGCCTTGGCCAGGAAGAGGACGAGGTCATTTGTCATCGTCGAGCCTCTCCAGCAGCTGGCGCAACGCGGCGATGTCCTCTGGCGCCAGCTTCTCACGTTTGGAGAAATGGCTGACCAAAGGGGCGAGGCGACCATCGAACAGACGGTCCAGCAGGCCCTGGCTCTCGGTGTCGACATAGTCGTCGCGGCCGATCAGCGGGCGATAGAGAAAGCGGCGTCCGTCCTTGTCGGCGGCGATCGCGCCCTTTTTCAGCAGACGGTTGAGCAGGGTCTTCACCGTGCCCTCCGCCCAGCCGTGATTTCGGGCCAGCGGAGCCAGGATGTCCTCGGCGGCCTTTGGGCTATCGGCCCAGAGGATCTTCATGACCTCGCTCTCGGCGGCGCTGATGCGATGTGGGGGCGTTTCCATGGCGCTACGATTACGCCAGTAAACGATCGCGTCAATCCATCGATTACGCTCGTAAACGAAATGTAATGCGCCCGACCCGTCTCGGTCGGTTCGGGGGGCAGCCCCCAACGGCGTTCGACGTCAGCCGCCACGAATGCAAGCACCGTCAGGAAACTTGCCGCCAGGACGCCGGCGGGGCGCGCTCTAAGCCCTCAGGAGACCAGGGATCAGGCGGAAGCGTCATCGCGGTCGCCCTTACGGTGTGTTGGGAGGCGCCGAAGCGACGCTCTGCTGTTTGAGTTGGCAATGAGCCGCCTCCAACCGGTCGACGCGGCCGCCAGGGTTGTCGGCAACGCTCGCAGATCCGACCATCCGGCCGTCGAGCTTATCAAGCGCGAGGGGCCGTTGACGCAGAGCCGCGCAGAGATCATCGCCTTTGTGGGGGCTCAGATTCTTCCGCATGAAGCCGACGTGCGGGCGTGGCTGCGTCGGTCCGGCAGTGCGCCGGAGGACGTCGATGACGTCGTGCAGGAGGCTTACTGTCGCCTGGCCGGCCTTGACAGCGTCGCCCACATCACCAGCGGGCGAGCCTATTTCTTCCGCATCGCGCGCAACATCTCGATCGAGAAAATCCGCCGCGCGCGCATCGTTCGCATCGATTGCATAACGGAAATCGACGCTCTGCACGTCGTAGATGATGAGCCGTCTCCCGAGCGCGTCGTCGCCAGCCGTCGCGAGCTAAGCCGAGTTCGGCGTCTGATCGAGGACCTGCCCGAGCGATGCCGTCAAATCTTCACCTTGCGCCGGATACACGGTCTCTCGCAGAAGGACATCGCCGCGCGGCTGGGCGTCACGGAGAACGTTGTCGAGACCCAGGCAGCGAGGGGGTTGCGTTTAATCCTGCGCGCCTTATCGGAGGCGACGGCGCAAGATCATCTGGTGAGCGACAAGACTCATGAGCCCGTCCGCAAGCGAGATCGATGACGAGGCGGCCCTGTGGGCCGTGCGCATCGATGCTCGTGGTCTGGACGCGGCGACGGATCCGGAGCTGGAGGCCTGGCTGGCTGGAGACGCCCGTCGCGCGGGCGCTCTGCTTCGCGCGCAGGCCGCCATCAGCTTCCTGGATCGGGGACGCGCCTTGGCTGGCTCGACGCCTCCGATAGAGCGTCGAGGTTCGAGTCGGCGCGCTCTGATCTTCGGGGGCGCCGTGGTGGCCGCCGCGGTTGGCGGCGCCGGTCTCTGGAAGCTACGGCCCCAGCGGCTGGACACCGGCCTTGGAGAAATTCGCCGAGTGCCGCTGGCCGATGGATCGATGGTGGCGATCAACACCAGCTCGGCCTTGGAAGTCGAGCTTAAGCCCAAGGCGCGCGAAATTCTCCTGAAGCAGGGCGAGGCCTGGTTTCAGGTCGCCAAGGATCCAGAGCGCCCCTTCGTCGTCGCCGCAGGGCCCGTGCGTGTCCGTGCGGTCGGCACGGCCTTTTCCGTGCGTCGGCGCGAGCAGGATGGCTCGAGCGTGGACGTGATGGTCACCGAGGGGGTGGTCGAAGCGTGGGTCGAAGGCGTCGATGCGCCGCGTCAACGTCTGTCAGCGGGAAACAGACTTGTGCTGGCCGGCGCCACGACGGCGCCGATCACGGAAGCTCCCTTGGACATCGAGCGCAGCCTGGCTTGGCGCAACGGCGAAATCGCCCTTGATGGCGAGAGTCTCGAAGAGGCGGCCCGCCTCTTCAACCGCTACAATAGTCGCCAGATCGTCATCGACGATCCCGAACTGGCCAAGGAGCGGTTCGTGGGGCTGTTCCAGACCAATGCGCCCGAGAGTTTCGCGTCAGCCGTCGCAGCCACCTTGGGGGCTGAGGTCAGTGTTGACGCGCGGGCGATCCGCATCGGCCGCGCTCGCGCTTCGTAGACGCGCCGCCTCCAAGCATCCGAAACGGGCGCCCCTCGCCTGGGGCGCGTAAAAAGCGGGCGCGTCCCGCGGTATGCGGAGTAATCGCGCTAAAGAACGCCGGAAAACGGAACCGTATTCCTCGTCCTGTCGGGAGGCCGCGTTTGGCGGACTTCGCAACGATGGGGGATAGTCGATGCGTAACTGGACGAACCGTTCCAGCCGGCGAACGCTGCTTTGCGCCGCCTCGGCGCTATGGGCGCTGACGGGCGGAGCCGCCTTGGCTCAAGCTCTGCCTTTCAAGATCCAAGCCCAGCCGGCCGCCGAGGGCATCCGGCAGTTCGCCCGCCAGGCCGGCGTGCAGATCCTGGTTCAATCCGACGCGGCGCGGGGGAAGCGCACGGCGTCGGTGAGCGGCGTCCTCTCGCTTGACCAGGCGCTCGATCGTCTGCTCGCGGGTTCGGACCTGACGGTCGTCTCGAACGACGGCAAGACCATCATCCTGGCGCCGCCGCGCTCCGGCTTGATCCGCACGCGGTGGTCGACCGCCGCCGCGCCCCTCACGACCGCCGCCGACCCGACACCGCCCGAGCCGGAGACGCCGAGCGTCATCGAGGAGGTCATCGTGACGGGCACGCGTTCGACTTCGCGCACGGTGACCGAAAGCATGGCGCCGATCGACGTGATTTCGGCCGCCGAGCTGACCAAGAGCGGCAAGCAGTCAACGCGCGACCTGATTTCCACCCTCGTGCCGTCGGCCAACACCTCCAACAGCGGCGCCGGCGCCAGCTTCGCGATCAAGACCGTATCTCTGCGCGGTCTTTCGGCCGACCAGACCCTGGTGCTGGTGAACGGCAAGCGCCGGCACAACACCGCCATCCTGTTCGTCAACGGCACGACTCAGAACGGCCAGTCGCCGCCCGACCTGGACCTGATCCCCTCGAGTTCGATTGAACGGATCGAGGTGCTGCGCGACGGCGCCTCGGCCCAATATGGCTCCGACGCCCTGGCGGGGGTGATCAACGTCATCCTGAAAAAGAGCCCCGAGGGCGGCTCGATGACGGCGCTCTACGGCAAGACCGCCGAGGGCGACGGCGAGACCGGCCAGTTCTCGGGTAATCTGGGCATGCGGCTTGGGGAGAGCGGCTACCTCAACCTGACGGCGGACGTGCGGCTGACCGATCCGACCGACCGCGGGGACAAAACGCCGAACACCACGGTCATGTACTTCCCACTCAACGCAGCGGGGCAGCCTGTAAGGGTCGGGACCGCGGGCTCGACGCCCGACCCGCGCGAAGCCACCGCCAATCGCCATACCAGCCACCCGGGTTCGCCACAGGTGCAGCTGTTCTCGCTGGGCTACAGCGCCGGCTCGCCGCTGGGCGACAAGATCGATCTCTATTCGTTCGGCACGTTCTCCAGCCGCAACACGGCGGCCTGGCTGACCTTCCGCAATCCCAACGCCAGCAACAACAATGTCGCCGTCTATCCGGACGGCTATACGCCGCGCCTGTTCCTGAAGGATCGCGACTTCCAGGTGGCCGCTGGCGCCAAGGGCCTTGGTCTCTTGGGCTTCGACTGGGATCTGTCGACGACCTTCAGCCGCGACGACGTGGACTATTACGAAAACTCGCTGAACGCCTCGCTGGGCCCGTCCAGCCCCAGCTACTTCTACTTGGGGACGCTGAAGTTCCAGGAGTGGACCTCCAACCTCGATCTGACCCGCGAGCTGGACACCGGCGTGTTCGCACAGCCGCTCTTCCTGGCTCTGGGCGCCGAATACCGCGACGACAAGTTCGAGATCGTCGCCGGCGAGCCGGCCTCCTACATCAACGGCGGCTATGTCGCGCCGGCCGGCAGTCCGCAGGCGGGTGTCGTGTTCGCCGGCGGCTCTCAGGGCGTGACTGGCTTCCCGCCGTTCTCGGCGGGCTCGTTCTCGCGCGACAACATTTCGGCCTATCTGAACGTCGAGCAGAAGGTGACCGACCAGCTGGAGTTCGCCCTGGCCGGGCGGTTCGAACACTATTCCGACTTTGGCGACGCCAAGACGTTCAAGCTCTCGAGCCGCTACGAGATCCTGCCGCATCTGGCGATCCGCGGCACGGCCAGCACGGGCTTCCGTGCGCCGTCCCTGCAGCAGCAGCACTACGCTTCGTCGAGCACCATCGGCGTCATCGTGCCGCCCGCGACAACCACTCAGCTTTATCCGGTGCAGTTGCTGCCGCCGGACAACCCGGCCGCCATCGCTCTGGGCGCCAAGCCGCTGCGTCCCGAAAAGTCGGTGAACTACTCCGTCGGGCTGGTGGCGCAACCGCTGCCGCGGATGAACGTGACCCTCGACGTCTACCAGATCAAGATCGATAACCGCATCCTGCAGAGCGGTACGCTGGGCCCGAACGCGGCGGTCAGCAACGCCTTGGCCAGCCAGGGCCTGAACCCGCAGCAGGCCGCGTTCTACTACGGCAATTTCGCCGACACCAAAACCCGCGGCATCGACCTAGTCGTCGACTACAAGACCGACCTTGGCGATTTCGGCGCGGTGCGTTGGACGTTCTCCGCCAACCACACCAAGAACAAGTTCACGCGCGTGGTCCAGCCGCCGCCAGCTCTAGCGGCGGCGGGCATTGTCTATATCGATCGGGTGAAGATCGGCGACCTGACGGTCGGCACGCCCAAGGAGAAATACATTCTGGGCGCGGACTGGACGCTTGGAAAGTTCGACACCAACCTGCGCCTGACCCGCTATGGCGAGGTCATCCAGCGGACCTCGTTGGCCGCCAACGACGAAACCGTCTCACCCAAGCTGATCGTCGATCTGGACCTCAGCTACGCCGCGACGAAGGCCATCACGGTCAGCGTCGGCGCCAACAACCTGCTCGACGCCTATCCAGATAGCGTCCGCGCCGCCAATCGCGGCACGCCAGCCTTCGCCTACTACAATCAGTACGCTCCGTACGGGATCAGCGGCGGCTTCTACTACGCCCGCGTCGCGGCCCGGTTCTAAGGTTGCCTCCGACCGGTCCGGCAGCCCCCGGACCGGTCTCTTTTTTGCGAGTAGACGATGACCAAGAGCTCCAAGCACGGCGTCAGCCGTCGCGGCCTGTTCTCGCTGGGCGGCGGCGCCATCGCCGTCTCCGGCGTCGCCACGCTGACGCCGCCCGTCGCCAGGGCCGCCGATCAACCCCTGGCCGCCGACAGCAGTCCCGTCACCGCGACGGAGGGCACCAACATCTGCGCCACGGTCTCGCCGGACGGCAGGACGGTGGCGTTCGACGTCTACGCCATGCTGTGGCTTGTCCCGATCGAGGGCGGCCCAGCCAGGCGGCTCACCGACGAGATTTACGAGATCGCCCAGCCCGACTGGTCGCCGGATGGCTCGACCCTTGCGTTTCAGTCCTATCGCGACGGCAATTTCCATGTCTGGACCATCGGCGCCGATGGGCGCGGTCTCATGCAACGGACCAAGGGGGCCTTCGACTGTCGCGAGCCGCGCTGGTCGCCGGACGGCAAGACGATCGCATTCTCCAGCGATCGGGGCGGGCGCTACGGCGTTCACCTGCTCGACGTCGCCAGCGGCGCGATCACGCCGTTCAGCACAGGCCCCGGCGACGAGTTCGAGCCCTCATGGTCGCCGGACGGAAAGAGCGTCGTCTTCACCGTCGACAAGGTTCGTATCGATGTCCAGGGCCTGGACGGAGCCCGCAGAACAGTCGCCAAGGTCAAGCCGTCGGCCGACCGCTTCAACGCCGCCTCTCTGGCGAGCCCAGCCTTCACGCCTGATGGCCGGGACGTGGTCTTCACCGCGATCGAGAACGGCAAGGCCGAACTGCGCGGCGCCGCCGGCGTGGTCGTGGCGGGCGAGGACGTTTTTCCGTTCCGGCCCTCGTGGCTGGCGGATGGGACGATGCTCTACACGGCCGATGGCAAGATCAAGCTTCGCAAACAGGACGGCCTAACGGGCGCCGTGGCGTTCGCGGCCACCGTTCCGGTGCTGACGCCGCGCTACGTCAAGAAGAGCCGGGATTTCCTGTCGGCCAAGACCCGGCCGGTGGTGGGCGTTGGCAGTCCGGCCCTGTCGCCTGACGGCCGCCAAGTGGTGTTCCGCGCCCTTAACGACCTCTACCTGCTCGACATTGGCGGCGGACCGGCCACAGCGCTGATCAAGGATGCGTTCTACAAGGTGGATCCGGCCTGGTCGCCGGATGGCAAAACCCTGGCCTATTCGACCGACAAGGGCGGCAAGCTCGACATCTGGCTGCGCGACACGGCCAGTGGCGAGAGCCGGCAACTGACCCGGTTCGACGGCGCGGCGGTGTCCAGTGCCTGGTCGCGGGACGGCAAGTCCATCGCCTTCCTCAATCAGAATGGCGGTCTGTTCGTCGTTGACGTCGCCAGCGGCCAAACGCGCCGCGTCTATGGCGATCTCTGGGAGCCGGGCAAGCCGACCTGGGGGCCTGGCGACAGGACGATCGCCTACGCGGCCTTCAAGCCTTATTCCGCCCGCTTCCGGGAGGGGCTCAGCGAAATCCTCACCGTCGACGTGGAGAGCGGGAAGGGGACCTATCAGCCGATCCTGCCCGATCGCTCATTGGGCACGCGCGGCGACGACGGTCCGGTCTGGTCGCCAGACGGCAAGAGTCTGGCCTATGTCTTCGCCAGCCGTCTGCACGTCTCGCCCGTGGACGAAACCGGCAAGCTTCTGGGGCCGCCTAAGGCCCTGAACGACGAGCTCACCGACGCGGTCAGTTGGAGTGGCGACGGCAACAGCCTGATCTACGTCTCGGCTGGTGAGTTGCGGCTGATTTCCGCCGGGGGCGGGGCGCCCCGGACCGCGCCGCACGGACTGACCTGGAGCCGGGTTCGGCCCAAGGCGCGCATGGTGGTCCGCGCGGCCAGTCTGTGGGACGGCGTGTCTCCGACGGTGCGCAAGGATGTCGACGTCTTGATCTCGGGCGGTCGCGTCGCCGGGGTCGCGCCGCGCGGCCCGGTCGCCAGCGACGTGACCGTGGTCGAGGCGCCGACCGGAACCGTGATGCCGGGTCTGATCGACATGCACACCCACCGCCAGATGCAGGGATACGGCTATGGCGACCGGGAAGGACGCCTCTGGCTGTCGCTGGGCGTGACGACGACGCGCTCGCCCGGCGGCCCGGCCTATCACACGGTCGAGGACCAGGAGGCGATCGAGTCCGGCAAGCGGATCGGGCCTCGGTACTACGCCACCGGCGAGGCGATCGACGGTTCCAGGATCTTCTACAACTTCATGCGCCCGGTGACCGAGCCCGGACAGATGGCGCTGGAGATGCAGCGGGCCGAGGCGTTGTCCTACGACCTGATCAAGACCTATGTGCGCCTGTCCGGCGAACGGCAAAGGGAGGTCATCGCTTGGGCGCACGCCAAGGGCCTGCCTTTGACCTCGCACTATCACTATCCGGCGCTAGGCCTGGGCATGGATGGCATGGAGCACCTGGGGGCGACGAGCCGCACCGGCTATTCCCGCACGGTCAGCGCGCTGGGCAACATCTACCAGGACGTCAACGCCGCCTTCGTGGCCAGCAAGGCCGCGAGGACGCCGACCCTGTTCACCTCGACCGCGCTCCTGGGCGACGATCGCTCGCTGGTCGACGATGCGCGCGTGAGAGCGCTCTACCCGCCATGGGAATATGCTCGTCTGCTGGAGCGGGCCAAGCAGATGGCGTCCATGGATCGATCCGTGATCCTGGGGTCCCTGTCGCGCAACGTCGCCGAGGTGGCGCGCACCGTCCGCGCGGGCGGTAGGATCACCACGGGCACGGACTCGCCGATCGATTTCAACGCCGTGAGCCTGCACATGAATTTGCGGGCGATGGTCAGGTACGGCATGACGCCCTTCGAGGCCCTGGTGACCGCGACAAGCGCCTCGGGCCAGTATCTCGACGAACCGCTGGGGCTGATCGCGCCGGGCGCCTATGCCGATCTTGTGTTGGTGGACGGCGATCCGCTGGCCCGGATCGAGGACGCCGCCAGGGTGTCCAAGGTCATCAAGCATGGGACCGTCTACACCATCCCCGAACTGATCGGGCCTTTCGCCGACGCGCGTCAGCAAGCCAGCGCGGAGGGCAGGCGGCGTTTCGTGTGCGAAGCCGCGTCTGAGTATTGGTGGCACGAGCCAGACTTCCTGTCTCAGGCGCGCGCCTCGTGCTGTGACGGCGCCTGCGGTTTCGCTCCGACCGCCAGTCTCCATGTCTAGGCGAGCCTAGTCGCCGCGTAGGACCGGCGCGGGACGCTGGGACAGCGCCGCACTCGCGGCGATCAGGCCGCCCACGGCTGTCAGCGAGGTGGCCCCCGCCAGCAGGAGCAAAACGCCGCTCCAGTCGACGCTCCAGCTGGCCTCGAACACCTTGACCACGACCGGCCAAGCGGCTGCGAACCCCAGTAGCACGCCGGCGGATCCTGCGATCAGGCCGACCGCGCCATATTCGATGGCGTAGGCGGCGAGGATTTGAGACCGGGTCGCGCCCAGGACCTTCAGGGTCGCTGCTTCGCGCGCCCTGGCCCGTGCGCCGGCCGCGATCGCGCCCGCGAGGACCAGCAGGCCGGCCAGGCCCGCGACGGCCGCCGCGCCGCGAACCGCCAGCGCCAGCCGATCGAACAGGGCTGCGGCGGCGCCGAGTTGTTCACGGACGCTGATCACGTTCACGCCCGGAAGGGCTTCGCCGAGCTCTCGGGTCAGGATTGCTTCCTTGTCCCGGCCGAGGCGGGCGATGGCGACGCTGCGGAGGTCCGCGCCCTCCAGGGTCGCAGGATTGAAGATCAGCGCGAAGTTCGGCCCAAAGCCACCGAAATCGACCTTTCGGAGCGCGGCGATGCGTGCCTCGATCTCGCGCCCAAGCACAAGAACGGTGATCGTGTCGCCGACCTTGAGGCCGGCGGCGTCAGCGATCTCGACGTTCATGGCGACCTGCGGCGGGCCGGCGTAGTCCGAGCGCCACCACCGACCGGAGACCACGCCAGCGTTGCGCGGCTCGTTGGCGAATAGGGAGAGGCTGATGTCGTTATCGAACGCCCAGCGCTCGGAGGGTTTGATCGCCTTGGCGTCGACGGGCTTGCCTTTCAGCGCCACGATCCGTCCGGTCGCGAACGGCATCCGCAGATAGGTCTCGGCGGTCAGAGCTCCGGTCACGCGGGCCACCGTGGCGTCGAAGGCCTCGGCGCGGTCGGCGGGAATTTCGGTGAACACCATCGCGGGGGCTGTGCGCGGAGCCACGTCGCTGACCTGGGCCAGCAGCGCCGATTGGATCAGCACCACGCAGGCCAGCAGGGCCACGCCCAGGCCAATGGCCGGGCTGGCGGTGTGCGCCGCCGATCCCGGTCCAGCAAGATTGGCGAGGCCCAGCTTGGTCGGGCCGCGGGTCAGGCCGCGCGCCCGGCCCGCGATGAAGGCCGCCGCGCGGCCGAGGGCGATCAGCAGGCCGAAGGCGACGGCGACACCGGCCATCATGATCGCCGCGGCCATCGGCGTGGGCGCGGTGGCCACGGCCAGCGCCGCGAGACCAGCGCCCGCGACGATGGCGCCGACTGTCTCCAGGCCCAGCGGCAATCTGGCTTTCGGCGCGCGCCGGAACAGGGCTGACGGCGGCGTGGCGCGGGCCCGCGCCAGCGGCACAAGCGAAAAAGCCGTCGCCGCTAGAATCCCGAAGAGGCCGGCCTTGGCCAGCGGCCAGGGATAGACCTTGAACAGCGCCGGGATCGGCAGGTTCGAGCCGGCCAGTTGTCCCAGGATCAGCGGCGCGACCGCTCCAATCGCGAGGCCGATCGAAACGCCCAGCAGCGCCAGCACGCCGATCTGGATCAGGTGGAGATCGCGGATCAGGCCGCTTCTCGCCCCCAACGCCTTCAGCACGGCGATCGCGGGCTCGCGGGTCGATAGATAGGCCGAAACCGCGCCGGCGACGCCAAGCCCCCCGGCGACCAGAGAAGCCAGACCAATGAAGCCCAGGAAGTATTCCAGCTGATCGATCAGGCGACGCGCGCCCGGCGCGGCGTCGATGCGGTCACGGATTCTGAAATGCGCGTCCGGAAACGCCTTCTGGATCGCCTGGCCCGTGACGCGAGGGTCCTGACCTGGCGGCAAGGCCACGCGGACGGTGCGACTGGAAAGCCCGCCGGGCGCCAGCAACCCCGACCGTTCCAGCACGTCTTCCCTGATCAAGACGCGAGGCGCGATGGCGAAGCCGCGCGAAAGGCCGTCCGGTTCGCTGATCAGGCGCGCGCGCACGACGAGGGTCATCGCGCCGGCCTCGAAGCGGTCGCCGATTTTCAGGTTCAGGCGATCCAACAAGGCCGGCTCGACCGCCGCACCGGGCAGGCCGTCCCGGTCGGCGAGGGCGGCCGCGAGGGTTGGCGCGTCCTCCAGCTTCACGGCGCCGGCGAGGGGAAAGCGTTCGTCCACGCCGCGCAGGCTGACCAAGCGACGGTCGCCGCCCGGGGCCTCCGCCATGGCCCGGGCTCCGGCCGAATAGGTGGTCGGGCCCAGGCGATTGATCGCGGCGCGCTCCTCGGGCGTGAAGTCGCGGTTCTCGACAGAGAACGACAGGTCACCGCCCAGGATTTCGCGAGCTTGACTGGCCAAGCCCTGGCGGAAGGCCTCGGCCGTGGAGCCGGCGGCGGCGATCGCGGCGACACCGAGCGCTAGGCAAGCCAGGAAGATGCGAAAGCCACGCACGCCCGAGCGCAGTTCGCGCGCCGCCAGACGGAAGGCCAGGGGAAGCTGAAGCGGCATGCTCACGCCTGGATCCGGCCATCGGCCATCCGCACGATGCGGTCGGCGCGGGTAGCCAGGCCTGGGTCGTGGGTTACCATCACCAGAGCGGCCCCGACTTCGGCGACGAGATTGAACATCAAGTCGGCGACCGAGGCGGCTGTGGCCCCGTCCAGGTTGCCAGTGGGTTCGTCGGCGAACAGCAGGGCCGGGCGTGCGGCGAGGGCGCGCGCCAGCGCCACGCGCTGCTGCTCGCCGCCCGAAAGCTGGTGCGGATAGTGGGTCAGGCGTCCGGACAGGCCTACGCGGCCGAGCCAGTCTCGCGCGGTGGCGATGGCGTCGCTCGCGCCGGCGATCTCCAGCGGCGTGGCGACGTTCTCCTCGGCCGTCATGTTGGGCAGGAGGTGGAAAGACTGAAACACCAGCGCCGCCCGACCGCGCCGCAGACGGGCCCGGCCGTCTTCGTCGAGCTTGGCCAGGTCGTGGCCAAACAGGCGAACCGTCCCGGCGGTAGGCTCTTCCAGCCCCGCGCCGACCGCGATCAACGAAGACTTTCCCGAGCCCGATGGTCCCACGATCGCCACGCGCTCACCCGCGCCTATGCTTAGGTCAACGCCCCTCAGGATGTTCACGGGACCGGCGGTGGAGGGCAGGGTGAGGGCGACGGCGTCGAGGACCAGGGGCGCGATGGGCGAGACGTCGGTCATGGGGTTTCCTGCGAGGCCGGTCCTTGTTCCGCCGGCGACTGACCTACATAGGAAGACATGAGCTCGCCCGCACACCGTTTTCCCAACCGTCGCCGATTTTTGCTGGGGCTTGGCCTGCTGACGCAGGTCGCCGCCGCGCCCAAGCCGCCGGTGGTGACCGTGCTGGGCGATTCCATCACCGCCGGTCTTGGCCTGTCCGCGCGTGACGCCATGCCCGCCCAGCTGCAGGCGGCGCTCGCGCGGCGGGGCGTATCCGTCGTTGTCCGTGCGGCGGGCGTTTCGGGCGACACCAGCGGCGGCGGCCTGGCGCGGGTGGGCTTCAGCGTGGCCGGCGACACCAAGGTCTGCGTCGTGGCGCTGGGCGGCAACGACCTTCTGCAAGGCGTCGATCCCGCTCAGACCAAGGCCAATCTGCGTGGCGTGCTCCAGAGGCTAAAAGCGCGAGGTGTCAGCGCGGTCCTGGTCGGCGTCGCCGCGCCGTCCGCCATCGGCGCCGCATACGCCCGTGAGTTCAACGCGATCTTTCCCAGCCTGGCGCGGGAGTTCAACGTGCCGCTCTACGCCAACATCCTGGCCGGCGTGCGCGGTGATCGCGCGCTCATGCAGAGCGATGGGATCCACCCCAACGCAAGCGGCGCCAAGCGCATAGGCGAAGCCCTAGCGCCCGTTGTGGCCAGGGCCGTCAGAGCGCGCGCGACCTAAACGCGGTCGGTCTAGGCCTGCTCGGTGGCCGCCGCGATGGGCCCATCTGACAGTGGGGCTCTCCCGAGGGAGAACCTTCAGAAGGGTTTGGCCGCGAGGGTCAGGCCTACGGTGCGCGGGTCGCCGAGAATGGCCGCATAAGGCGTCACGGTCGTCGCGGCGCTGAAGGCGAGGGCGTAGTTCTTATCGAACAGGTTCTTGGACCACGCCGTCACCGACCAACGCTCGCCACGCCCACGTAAGCCGATCCCGACATTGGTCAGGGCGTAGCCCTCCTGACGACCAAAGGACGAAAGCGGATGCAGGTAGGTGCGGCTTCTCCAAGTTTCATTGACATAGGCGAATAGAGACAAGCCGCTGGCGAGCGGCTGTTCCCAGCGCGCGCTGACGTTGCCCGTCCAGTTGGGCGCGAACGGCGCCGACTTGCCAGAAAGATCCGCAGACACCGGCGCGCCAGCATAACTGTATTCGGCGGGGGGCGGAGCGTTCTTGTACGAGACGTAGATCGCTTCGCCCCAGGCCGTGCTGAAGGAGAGGTTCAGATGGTCCGAAAGCTGGGCCGCGCCTTCCACCTCGACGCCCCGCAGGCGAACCTTGCCGACATTGGCCAGGTATGAGCGGCCATTGGTGCTTGTCGGATCGCTCAGCGTGGCTTGATAGCCGTCGATCGTATTGTTGTAGAGGTTTGCGTTCAGCGTCGCGCGGCCACCGGCCAGGGTGGTCTTGATTCCGAGCTCGTAATCGGTCGATTTTTCCGGGGCGATGATGATGCTGTCGCCGAGCTTGGCCCCCAGATTGGCCGCGCCGGACTTTTCGCCATAGCTGGCGCTGGCGTAGGCCAAGACGTCGTCGCTGATCCTGTAGGACGGGTTGATCAGCCAGGAGACCGAGCCGTCCTTCTTCTTGGCGCGGACCGTGTAGGGCGCTCCGGTCACGGCCGTGCGGTAGGCCGTGTAGAGAGCCAGCGCGCCCGTGAGGGGCGCGCCGCCAAACGAGAACACGGTGTTGGACGCCTCGCGAGTCTCATGGGTGTATCGCAGGCCCGCGGTCACTGAGACGCGATCGTTCAAGCGCCACGCGCCCTGGCCGAAGACAGCGGCGCTCTTGGTGTCGGCCGCGCCAATCTGGTCCGTCTCGACGCCGTTCAGGATCGCTGACGGCAGCAGCGGCGACAGGAAGAAGGCCGAGGCCTTGGAAAACAGCTCGACCCGATAGTTGCTGCGCACCTCCTGCTTGAGCAGGTAGACGCCCGCCTGCCAGTCGATCTTGCCTCCAGTCGGTGAGGCCAGCCTCAGCTCCTGCGAGAACTGGTCGACATCGACGTCGTAGCCGGCCCTGAAGATGGGGTAGGGCGTGTAGTCGCTATCGTTGTTGGGGCGGTAGTAGAGCCTCCGCCAGGCGCTGATCGAGGTCAGGGTGTAGGCGCCGAGCTTTAAGTCCGCGAGGTTCGAGACCCCGTCGGTCTTCGAGATCAAGCGCTGTTGCGTGTCCAAATTGGCGTCTTTGACGTCATAGGATGGCGTGTAGCCGACGGCGGCCAGCACCCTTCGAGCCCAGCCGTACCGGACGGCTCCATTGACGTAGGTCAGGGGGTCGCCCACCGGTGGATAGTAGTTGTTGTATTCCTTGCTGTCGTAGTGCTCGACGATCAGCCGGTCGGTGAAGGACGGGTTGGGATCGAACTGCAACTGGCCGCGGATGGCCCAGCGACGATTGTCGAGATACGATCTGCCGTCGGTCTTGTTCGTGATCCAGCCACCTCCCGTGTCGCCATAGAACGTCAGGCGACCGGCGAGCGTGTCACCGACAATCGGCCCCGAAACATTGCCGCGAACCTGATAGTGGTCTCTGCTGGAGACCGTCGCGTTGACTGTGGCTTCGGGCCTGTAGGACGGCGCCTTGGTCGTTACGATGAGCGCGCCTAGGGTCGTGTTCTTGCCCAGTAGCGTTCCTTGCGGACCGCGCGCCAGTTCGATGTGGTCGAGATCCACGAAGTCCAGCCACGAAAAACCAGGATGGGTGAAAAAGACCCCGTCGACGATGAGGCCGACGCCCGCTTCAGATCCGTCGCTGTTGGCGTTGCCGCCTAGGCCGCGAACAACGAGGGTAGAGACGCGCGTGTTCTGCTGAAGGGCCGCGAAATTGGCGATCTTGGCGGCGTAGTCGGCCACCCGGTCCAGTCGTTCGGTTCTGAGCACTTGGCCAGAGACGGCGGACACCGTGATCGGCACGTCTTGCAGCTTTTCCTCCCGACGGCGCGCGGTGATCGTGACCTGATCCAAGGCTTGGTCGGTCGCATCGGTCGGGACGGTGGCGGGAGTCTCGGCTTCTCCGGCGTGTCCGACGCCGGTAAGCAGCGCGCAGGCCAGAAGGCTGGCTCCAGCGACCAGAGATATCTTGGACGCGGCGTTATGGCTCTTGATCATCATGCCCCCGAGAGGCTCGAGAGCGCAGTGCGCCGTCCCAGCCTTAAATCCCATTCATTCGGTGGGTTTACCGGGAGTCGCAACCCAGAAGGCCTCAAGATTGGACCCGGATTTCTGGGGCGAGCCCTTACGTGGTCTCTGTTTTCGCCTCGTGCGCCGTTCTGTGGGCAAGCCAAGGCGTCGCCTGGAGCTGGCCCTATCGGGCGGCCTTTATGCGATCCTTATATGCACCGCCGTCTTCGACATGGAGCCCTTACGCGCCTTCATGGTCTCTGGCCTCCGGCACCTAAGGAGGCCGAAATGGCTGATCTTCTCTACGGGGCGCTGGCGCTTGGCCTGTTCGTCCTGTTCGGCGCGTTCGTCGCCGCGTTGAGGCGCGTCTGACGATGCTCGTGAACATCCTCTGGGGCGCCGGCGCGATCGTGATCGCCGGCTACATGGTCGCGGCGATGCTGCGGCCCGACAAGTTCTGACGGACCCTCTCCCATGACATGGCAAGGATGGGCGGAAATCGCCCTCACCCTCGGCCTAGCGGTCGCCATAGGCTGGCCGCTGGGCGTTTTTCTTTCGCGCGTCTGGAACGGCGAGAGGACCTTCCTCGATCCGGTGATGCGCCCCGTCGAGGGCCTGTTCTACAAGGCTTGCGGCGTTGATCCGGGCAAGAGCCAGAGCTGGCACGCCTACGCCCTGGCCCTGCTGGCCTTCAACCTGGTCGGCTTCATCTTCGTCTACACGGTGCTGCGCCTGCAGGGCGTGCTGCCGCTGAACCCGCAGGGCTTCCCGGGGCTGTCGGGGCACCTGTCGTTCAACACGGCGATCAGCTTCGTCACCAACACCAACTGGCAGAGCTACGCGGGCGAAAGCACGATGTCGACGCTCAGCCAGATGCTGGTGCTGACGGTGCAGAACTTCGTCTCGGCCGCCACCGGCGCGACCGTCGCGGCCGCCCTGGCGCGCGCCTTCGTCGCCAATCGCGGAGAGGGCGTCGGGAACTTCTGGGCTGACCTGATCCGCACGACGCTCTACCTGCTGCTGCCGCTAGCTTTCGTGGTCGCGGTCGTTCTCGTCGCCCTAGGCCTGCCCCAGACCCTGGCCGCCGGCGTCACCGCCCATACGCTGGAAGGCGCCGACCAGAAGATCTCGCTCTACGCGGTCGCCTCGCAGGAGGCGATCAAGATGCTGGGCATCAACGGCGGCGGGATCTTCAACGCCAACTCGGCCCACCCGTTCGAGAACCCGACGCCGCTGACCAACCTGATCACCGCCGTCTCGATCAACACCCTGGGCTGGTCGGCCTTCTTCGCCTTCGGCCGCATGGTGCTGGCCAAGAAGGACGTGCGGGCCCTGGTGATCGCCGCCTTCGTGCTGCTGTTCGCCGGCGCGGCGGGCGTCTACGCGACCGAGACTCAGCCGCCGCCGGCCCAGGTGGCCGCCAAGGTCGACGCGTCGGTGAACATGGAGGGCAAGGAGGTCCGCTTCGGCGCGCCGGCCACGGCCGCCTGGGTCGCGATGACCACCGGGGCCTCGAACGGCTCGGTCAACGGCATGCACTCCAGCCTGATGCCTCTGGGCGGCGGGATCGCGATGTTCCTGATGCAGTTGGGCGAGATCCTGCCCGGCGGCATCGGTTCGGGCCTCGCCATCATGGTCGTCATGGCCCTGCTGTCGGTGTTCGTCGCCGGCCTGATGGTCGGCCGCACGCCCGAGTACCTCGGCAAGAAGGTCGAGGCGCGAGAGATCCAGTTCTCGATCCTGGCGGTGGTGATCATCCCGCTGTCGATGCTGGGCTTCTCAGGCCTGGCCGCCGTCCTGCCCGAGGCGCTGAAGGGCCTGATGCACAGCGGGCCGCACGGCCTGTCGGAGATCCTCTACGCCTACGTCTCGGGCACGGCCAACAACGGCTCGGCCTTCGCGGGCCTCACCGCCAACGCGCCCTGGTGGAACGTGACGCTGGGGATCGCCATGGCCCTGGGGCGCTTCCTGCCGATCGTCGCGGTGCTGGCCATCGCCGGCAGCCTGGTCGCCAAGCCCAAGCTCGCGCCCACGGCCGGCACCCTGCCGACCGACGGCGGTCTCTTCATCGGCCTCCTGATCGGGGTGATCCTGATCCTGGGCGGCCTGCAATTCTTCCCCGCGATGGCGCTGGGACCGATCGTCGAGCACTTCCAAGCGCTCGGCGCGGTCGCGGCCCTCCGCTGAGTGGTGATCCCATGAGTTCGATCGATATCCATGCCGGCGAAGGGCGACGCGCCCTGGCCGGTGGTCTCTCCGGAGCGGTCCTGGCCCGCGCGGCCAAGGACGCCTTCCTCAAGCTCGATCCGCGCAAGCTGACCGGCAATCCGGTGATCTTCGCCACCTGGCTGGTGGCCCTGCTGTCGACCGCCTCGGCGGTCGCGGCGGTGGCCACGCATCAGGCGGCGGGCTTCGCCATCCAGATCGCGGTCTGGCTGTGGGCCACGGTGCTGTTCGCCAACCTCGCCGAAAGCGTCGCCGAAGGGCGCGGCAAGGCGGCGGCCGACAGCCTGCGCGCCACGCGGGTGACCACTAAGGCCAAGTTGCTCGTCGATCCCAAGACCGGCACCTGGATCCCGACCCCGGCCCACAAGCTGGGCGTCGGCGAGGTGATCCTGGTCGAGGCGGGCGACGTCATCCCGACCGACGGCGAGATCATCGAGGGTATGGCCAGCGTCAACGAGGCGGCCATCACCGGCGAGAGCGCCCCCGTCATCCGCGAAAGCGGCGGCGACCGCTCGGCCGTGACCGGCGGCACGACCGTGGTCTCCGACTGGATCAAGGTGCGCGTCACGGCCGAGGCGGGTTCGACCTTCCTTGATCGGATGATCGCCATGGTCGAGGGGGCCGACCGCCGCAAGACGCCGAACGAGATCGCGCTGGCCGTGTTGCTGGCTGGCCTGACCCTGATCTTCCTGATCGCGGTCGTGACGCTGCTGGGCCTGGGCAAGTTCTCGGGCGTGGCGCTGGATCCGTTGGTGCTGGGCGCGCTGTTCATCACGCTGATTCCGACGACCATTGGCGGACTCCTGTCCGCGGTTGGCATCGCCGGCATGGACCGCCTGCTGAAGGTCAATGTCCTGGCCACCTCGGGCCGCGCGGTCGAGGCGGCGGGCGACGTCGACACCCTGCTGCTGGACAAGACCGGCACCATCACCTTCGGCAACCGGATGGCCACCGAGGTCATCCCGGCGCCGGGCGTGCGTCCCGATGCGGCGATGAAGGCGGCCCTGATGGCCTCCCTCGCGGACGAGACGCCGGAAGGTCGCTCGATCGTCGAGCTGGCGCGCAACGCTGGCCTGACCGTCGAGCCGCCCGAAGGCGCGACCTCGATCCCGTTCACCGCCCAGACCCGCCAGTCGGGCCTCGACCTCGACGGCCGCAGCTGGCGCAAGGGCGCGGTGGACGCCGTCTACCGCTCGCTGGCGCTTGAGCCCAAGAGCATCCCGGCCGAGCTGACCGCCGCCGTCGACCGCATCGCCCGCTCGGGCGGCACGCCGTTGGCGGTCAGCGAGGACGGGGTCCTGGTGGGCGTCATCCACCTGAAGGACGTGGTCAAACCCGGCGTGAAGGAGCGCTTCGCCGACCTGCGCCGCATGGGCCTGCGCACGGTGATGATCACCGGCGACAACCCGGTGACCGCGGCCGCCATCGCTTCGGAGGCCGGGGTCGACGATTTCCTCGCCGAGGCCACGCCGGAGGACAAGCTGCGGCTGATCCGGGAGGAGCAGGGCAAGGGCCGCCTCGTGGCCATGTGCGGCGACGGCGCCAACGATGCGCCCGCGCTCGCCCAGGCCGACGTTGGGGTGGCCATGCAGACCGGCGCCCAGGCCGCGCGCGAGGCCGGCAACATGGTCGATCTCGACAGCGACCCGACCAAGGTCATCGAGATCGTCGAGGTCGGCAAGCAGATGCTGATCACCCGCGGCGCGCTGACGACCTTCTCGATCGCCAACGACGTGGCCAAGTATTTCGCCATCATCCCGGCGATGTTCGTGGTCTCGCTGCCGGCCCTGGGCGCGCTGAACGTGATGAAGCTGCACAGCCCGCAAAGCGCCATCCTGTCGGCGGTGATCTTCAACGCCCTGGTGATCGTCGCGCTTATCCCGCTGGCCCTGAAGGGCGTGAAGTACCGCGCCGTCGGCGCCGGCAAGCTGCTGTCGCGCAACCTGACCCTCTATGGGCTGGGCGGCCTGATCGCACCGTTCGTCGGCATCAAGCTGATCGACCTCGTGGTCTCGGCTCTGGGTCTGGCGTAAACACGAGTCCTCGGAGAGTCATCCGTCATGCTTTCGCATATTCGCCCGGCCCTGGTTTCGATGGGTCTGTTCACCGCCCTGCTGGGCCTGGCCTATCCGCTGGCCGTCACCGGCGTCGCCCAGGCGGCGTTTCCGGCCCAGGCCAACGGCAGTCTTGTCCGCGACGGGGGCGGCCGCGTCATCGGCTCCGCCCTGATCGGCCAGGCCTTCGCCAAGCCCGAATACTTCCACGGCCGCCCCTCGGCGGCCGGGAACGGCTACGACGCCGCGGCGTCCAGCGGCTCCAACATGGGTCCGCTGAACGACAAGCTGATCGACCGCGAGAAGACCGACGCGTCGGCTCTGCGGGCCGAGAACCCCGGCGCGGCGATCCCCGCCGACGCGGTCACCACCTCGGCCTCGGGCCTGGATCCGGATATTTCGCCGGCCAACGCTCGCTTCCAGGCGCCGCGCATCGCCAAGGCGCGAGGCGTGCCGCAAAACGAGGTCACGGCGCTGATCGATCGTCAGATCCAGCAGCCCCTGCTGGGCTTCATCGGCCAGCCTCGGATCAACGTGCTGGCGCTCAACCGGGCGCTCGACGCCCGCTTTCCGAAAGGCGGCTAGTGCCGGCTGACGAACCGAAAAGACCCGACCCAGAGGCGCTCCTGGCCGCCGCCAACAAGGCGCGCCGGGGGCGCCTCAAGGTGTTTCTGGGCATGGCGCCGGGCGTGGGCAAGACCTACGAGATGCTGCGCGCCGCCCGCCGTCGCAAGGCCGAGGGCGCGGACGTCCTGATCGGCGTCGTCGAGACCCACGGCCGCCGCGAGACGGAAAGCCTGTTGCGCGGCATGGAGGTCCTGCCCCGCAAGCCCATCGAGCATCGCGGCCGCGTCCAGATGGAGTTCGACATCGACGCGGCCTTGGCGCGCAAGCCCAAGATCCTGCTGGTGGACGAGTACGCCCATTCCAACGCGATCGGCTCGCGCCATCCCAAGCGCTGGCAGGACGTCGAGGAGTTGCTGGCCGCCGGCGTCGATGTCTGGACGACGCTGAATGTCCAGCACTTGGAGAGCCTGGTCGACGTCGTGCAGCGGATCACCGGCGTGCGCCAGCGCGAGACGGTGCCCGACAGCGCGCTCTCCCGCGCCGACGATATCGAGCTCGTCGACATCACGCCTAGCGAGCTGCGCGAGCGGATGGCGGCCGGCAAGGTCTACGTGCCCGAGACGGCCCGTCTGGCGGCGGACAATTTCTTCAAGGTCGAGAACCTCACCGCGCTGCGCGAGCTGGCCCTGCGCCGGGCCGCTCAGACGGTCGACGATCAGCTGGTCGCCACCATGCGCGAGAAGGGCGTCGAGGGGCCCTGGGCGGCGGGCGAGCGGATCCTGGTTCTGGTCAGCGGCGACACCATGGCCGCCAGTTTGGTGCGGGCCGGGCGACGTCTATCGGACATGATGATGGATGCGCCCTGGACGGTCGCCCACGTCGAGCGCACCGACCGGCCGCTGGCCAAGGATGGCGACGCGGCGCGGCTGCGTGAGGCCTATCGCTTGGCCGAGCAGTTGGGCGGCGCGACGGTTGGCCTGACCGGTGGCGACATCGTCGACACGGTGATGGCCTATGCCCGCCGTCACAACGTCACCCAGATCGTGATCGGCAAGTCGGTCGAGAGCCGCTGGCGTGAGCGCCTGGGGCGGTCCCTGGCCACGGCCCTGCTGCGCGAAGCGCGAGGCGCGGCGGTTCACGTCGTCACCGAGGCCGCGCACGAGCCCCAGCCGAAGCCCACGAGGCCGCTTGGCCAGGGACTGTGGCAGGGTTATGCGGTCGGCGCGCTGTTCATTGGCGTCGCCACCCTCGCGGCCTGGGGACTGGACGTCACGTTCGATCGCGTCGATCTGGGGATGATCTTCCTGGCGGCGGTTCTCGCCGCCGGCGTGCTGCACGGCCTACGACCGGCCCTGGCGGCGGCGACCGTCGCGTTCGTCGTCTATAACTACCTGTTCCTAGAGCCCCGCTACAGCCTGGCGGTCGGCGCCCCGACCGACTTCATCACGCTCGTGGTGTTCTGGGCCGTGGCCCTGGCCTCGGGAGGCTTGGCCGGCCGGGTGCGGGACCAGGCCCTGGGATCCCAGCGCCGCGCCGCCGCCGTGACAACCTTGCTCGCCGCCAGCCGGACCCTCTCGGCGGCCACGGGGCGAGACGCGGTCGCGCGCGCCCTGGCCGAGCAGGTCTCGGCCGCGGCGGGCGGCCGCTCTCTCGTTCTTCTGCCGGAAGGCGAGGAGATCGCCCCGGCCTTCGGCTCGCCTAGCCTGGAGATGCTCGACGCCGCCCAAATGGCCGCCGCGCGCTGGGCCTGGGAGAAGGGCGAACCCGCCGGCTTCGGCACCGGAACCTTGCCGCAAGCCCGATGGACCTTCTGGCCGCTGGACGGCGTACGCGCGCGCACCGGCGTGGCGGGCGTCGAGGCCGGGGCCGCGCCGCCGGGCTCGGATCATGAGCGTCTGGTGCTGGCGCTGCTGGAGCAGGGCGCCGTGGCTTTGGAGCGCTCGCAGCTGGCGTCCGAGGCGGTCGAGGCGGAGACCCTGCGTCGCGCCGACCGCTTCCGCTCGGCGCTGATGAACTCGGTCAGCCATGACCTGCGCACGCCGCTTTCGACGGTTCTCGGCGCCTCGACGACGTTGATCGACTACGGGGACAAGCTGGCTAAGCCGGTCCGGGACGACCTCGTGGTCTCCATCCGCGAGGAAGCCGAACGGTTGAATCGGTACGTCGCCAATCTGCTGGATATGACCAGGATCGAGGGCGGCGCTCTTCGGTTGCGGACCGACTGGATCGATGTCCGCGACGTTCTCAACGCCGCCGCCGAGCGCGTCTCGCGGCGTCTCGGCGGACGCGAACTGGCACGCGACTATCCGCGCGAGCTGTCTCTGGTCCAAGCCGACGCCAGCCTGCTCGAGCAGGTGGTGGTCAATGTGCTGGAGAACGCCATCGCCTACAGCCCGCCCGAGGCGCGCATCGAGATGGCGGCCTACGAGGATCGCTCGAACGTCGTGATCAGCATCGAGGACGAGGGGCGCGGGATCCCGACCTCGGAGCTGGAACGGGTGTTCGACAAGTTTCGCCGCATGGAGGAGCCCAGTGACCGCAGCCAGGGGGCGGGCCTGGGCCTGTCCATCGCCAAAGGCTTTATCGATGCGTTGGGCGGACGGATCGCCGCCGCCAGCCCGATCCACGACGGGAAGGGGACGCGTATCCTGATCAGCCTGCCCAAGGGCGTCGCGACTCCTCACCATCTGCTATGACATTGGCATGAGCGTGCTTCGCCACCGCATTCTCGTCATCGACGACGAGCCGCAGATTCACCGGTTCCTCGGCCCCGCGCTCGACGCGGCGGGCTATGAGGCGTTGCGTGCGGACAGCGGGCAGGAGGGGTTGCGCGGCATCGCTCTCTGGTCGCCGGACGCCGTCGTGCTCGACCTTGGCCTCCCGGACATGGACGGCAAGGAGGTGCTGGAGAAGGCGAGGGCGTTCTATGAGGGGCCCATCCTGATCCTCTCCGCCCGTGATCGTGAGGTCGAGAAGATCGAGGCCCTGGATCGCGGGGCCAACGACTATGTCGAGAAGCCCTTTGGCGTCGGTGAGCTGTTGGCTCGCCTGCGCGTGGCGCTGCGCCAGTCGATGGGGCCCAAGCGGCCGGCCGGGCCGCTGTCGTTGGGAGACGTGGTGATCGATCTCGACCGGCGCCTCGTGACCAAGGGCCACGCGGCCGTGAAGCTTTCGCCGAAGGAATTCGAGCTCCTCAGCCGTCTCGCCCTGTCGCAGGGCAAGGTGCTGACCCACAAGGAGTTGCTGGTCAGCGTATGGGGCGCGGCCCACGCCGAGGACACCCAATATCTGCGCGTCTTCGTGGGGCAGTTGCGGCAAAAGCTCGAGGATGATCCAGGCAGGCCAGCGCTGATCCTGACCGAGCCCGGCGTGGGATACCGCCTGGTCGACTAGCCGCTCTCGCGGCTGCTCTCGCCTCGACGGGGAGCCGTTCACGTCAGGCTGGAGGCCGCCTCATGCGCGAGGCTGCGGTCCGCCTCGGGGCGAGACCGCGAACATCACCGGCGCCTATTGAGCCGCCCTAGGCTCGAGGCTCATCGCCCGCGCGGCGATGGCGGCCTGAGTGCGGTTGTGGACGTTGAGTTTCCGCATGACGGCGGTCATGTGCGCCTTGACCGTCGCCTCGGCGATGCCGAGGTCGAAGGCGATCTGCTTGTTCAGCAGTCCGGAGTTGACCCCCTCCAGAACCTTGAGTTGCGTCGGCGTGAGATCGCAAAGGCCGACCCGCGTGGTGGCTTCGGCGTTGTCCTGCTTTTTCCCGGTCATGTTCACCCCTGCTTTTCCTGTCCCACACCGCTCATCTTCCGACGAGCGGCCTCCGCCTTGGTCTATGCGCCGGTCTTCGCCAGCGGGCGGTTCGTGCCTACGAGCGTAGGTTATATTAGTTGGACAGATTCAGGTGGATTGGTCAATGTTAACGCAAACAATTTCCGCAGGCGTTGCCAATCCGATGAATCTGTTGGACAGGTTTGTCGTTGTCGACGCCAAAGGGAGGGCGGATGAGCCAGGGGCGACTCGCCGATCAGGCCTATCTGGGCATCGTCGAGATGATCAAGGTCGAGGGGCTGACGCCTGGCGACCGTCTGCCGTCGGAGGCCCGTCTGGCGGAGATCTTCGGCATGTCGCGCACGATTGTCCGCGAGGCGCTTGTCAGGCTCGCCGCCGACAGCATCACCGAGGCGCGACGCGGCGCCGGCTCGTTCGTCAAGAACCTGCCTTCCGACAAGCTCGGCGCCTATATGCCGCTGTCCGAACTCCCCTCGACGCTGGGCAGCTACGAGGTGCGGTTCGTATTGGAGGCGGAGGCCGCGCGCCTAGCCGCCGCGCGACGTTCCAGCGAGGAGATGGCGGGGATCGAGGAGGCTCTCACCAAGCTTCGCGAGGCGCTGTTGTCGAATGCGCCGGCGCATGACGAGGACATGGAACTGCACCGCAGGATCGTCCTGGCCACGGCCAACCCGGCCTTCCTGGTCACGTTCGAGGCGCTGCAGCCCGATGTCGACAAGATCATGCGCGCCGGCGTCGACATCTCCCGCTCACGGCCGCCTGAGGCGATCGGCGAGATGATGCGCGAGCACGAGATGATCGTGGAGGCCATACGCGCGCAGGACGGCGATAGCGCGGCCCTGGCGATGCGCTGGCACCTTTCGCGCGGGCGAAAGCGGCTAATGCCCTAGAGCGGCGACGCCGTCATGGCGCTCGACGGCTCTGTCACCAAGGCCTGGATGCTGTCGCAGAGGCCCTCGGGCGGGATCAATCCATCGAGCGTGATGACGTCCTCGCCAGGCCTAGGCCGCTCCAGGGTCGCAAGCTGGCTATCGAGCAGACTGGACGGCATGTAGTGGTCGGTCCGCTGTGTCAGACGTCGCTGCAGTTCGTCGCGTTCCACGTCCAAAAGTACGAAGCGAACGGGAGCGCCAATCGCGGCGCGCAGGCGTTCTCTGTAGAGCAGTCGCAGCGCCGAGCAGGCGGCCACCACGTGCCCGTCAGAAGCCAAGGTTTCCTTGATCGCCAATCCCAGCCGGTCCAGCCACGGCCAGCGATCGTCATCCGTCAACGGATGGCCCGCGCGCATCTTCGCGACCGCCGCTTCGTCGTGGAAGGCGTCCCCCTCGAGGAACGCGCAGTCAAGCCGATGGGCCAGCAGGGCGCCGAGGGTCGACTTCCCGCAGCCGCTGACACCCATGGTCACGATAGCCAGGCCGTGAGGCCGTGCGGGGCGAATTGACGACTGCAAGCGGTCTCCTTGGGAAGGGGCCGACCGCTCTGGACGAACGCACAATGAGATGGCCGGCTGGAGACCATTTTCTACCGACCACCCGAGCAGCCGTAACTACGACCATGGTCTTGGATGCTTGAAACGCGACGATCTCCTATCGCTTGGCGATAGTGACAGGGAGAGTGACATGAGAGCGGTTGTCTTCGCGGCGATCCTGGCGGTTTCGACCCCGGCCTTGGCGGAAACCCGCTCCGTCCTGACATCCATTCCTGACGATCCCCACGCGGTCGTAGCCAAGGCCGTGGGCGATGGTCGCGCCGACGACACCGACGCGATCCAGAAGGCTATCGACGCCGCGCGCGACAAGACCGGCCATGGCGTGGTCTTCCTGCCGTCGGGTCGCTATCGGCTCAGTCGCACGCTGTTGGTGCCGCCAGGCGTCCGGGTGTTCGGTGTGGGGGCGACGAGGCCCGTTCTTGTGCTTGGAGCCAATACGCCGGGCTTCCAGACTGGCGTCGCGACGATGATCGCGTTCACGGGCGGCGACCAGTATCAGGTTGGCGAGATCCCCGTTCCGGTTCCGACCGTTCGCCCGACCAGCGCCAAGGTGCGGGACGCCAACTCCGGCACCTTCTATTCGTCGATGAGCAACATCGACATCGAGATCGGTGAGGGCAATCCGGCCGCGGCGGCTGTGCGCTTCCGCATGGCGCAACACGCCTTCCTTCGGCACATGGACTTCCGGCTCGGCTCGGCCTTCGCCGGCGTCTACCAGGCCGGCAACATCATGGAGGATGTGCACTTCCATGGCGGCCGGTACGGCATCGTCACCGAGAAGACCTCGCCGGCTTGGCAGTTCACCTTGGTTGACTCCACCTTCGACGGTCAGCGCGACGCGGCGATCCGCGAGCACGAGGTCGATCTGACCCTGGTCAATGTCGGCATCAAGAACACGCCCGTCGGCATCGAGATCGACCGCGGCTACAGCGACAGCCTGTGGGGCAAGAACGTCCGCTTCGAGAACGTCTCCAAGGCGGCGGTCGTCATCTCGGCCGAGAACAGTGTCTTCACCCAGGTCGGCTTCGACAACGCGACCGCCACCAACACGCCGGTGTTCGCCCGCTTCCGCGACAGCGGCAAGACGGTCGCGGGGAAGGGCCGGGACTATCGGGTGGGGTCCTTCACCTATGGCTTGACCCTGTCGGGGCTGGGCCAGATGGGCGAATACAAGACGGTCGCCGATATCACGCCGCTCACCGCCAAGAAGGCCGCCACCCCGGCGCTGCGAGCCCTGCCGTCGATGGCCGAGTGGACCAACGTCAAGTCGCTGGGCGTCAAGGGCGACGGTTCGACGGACGACACCGCCGCGCTGCAGAAGGCGATCGACGCGCATCGCGTGCTCTACCTGCCGGTTGGCTTCTACATGGTGTCGGACACCCTGAAGCTCCGACCCGACACCGTTCTGATCGGGCTACACCCGGCCATCACCCAACTGGTCATTCCGGACAACAATCCCAACCATGCGGGCGTTGGGGCCGTGCGACCGATCCTTGAGACGCCACGCGGTGGCGACAACATCCTCTCGGGGATCGGTTTGTTCACAGGCCGCGTGAACCTTCGCGCTTCCGCCCTGCTGTGGCGCTCCGGCGCCAACTCCATGGTCAATGACGTCAAGATCATGGGCGGCGGCGGCACGCCGACGGCCGATGGCAAGTCGCTGGGCGCGGCCCAAGCCCGCAGCGGTGATCCGGTCGCCGACGGCCGCTGGGACGCGCAATATCCCAGCATCTGGGTGACCGACGGCGGCGGCGGGACCTTCGCGGACGTCTGGAGCCCCAACACCTTCGCCTCGGCGGGCTTCTATATCAGCGACACCAAGACGCCGGGCTTCATCTACGAGGTCTCGGTCGAGCACCACGTCCGCAACGAGTTCGTGCTCGACAACGTCGAGAACTGGGAATTCCTGGCGCCGCAGACAGAGCAAGAAGTCGGCGACGGCCCCGACGCCGTCTCGCTGGAGGTGCGCAACTCGCGCAACATCCTGTTCGCCAACTACCACGGCTATCGGGTGACGCGCTCGTATCACCCGGCCGAGACGGCGGTGAAGCTGTTCAACTCGACCGACATCCGCTTCCGCAACGTCCATATCAACGCCGAGAGCGGCATCGCCCTGTGCGACACGATTGGCTGCGGCACCTATCTGCGGGCCAGCAAGTATCCGTTCGAGAACGCGATCCAGGATAAGACCCGCAAGCTGGAGATCCGCGAGCGCGAGTTCGCCGTGCTGGACGTCACCGGTCCGGTTTCGCCCGGCGCGCCGCCCGCCGCCGATCCGCGCGTGCGCAAGCTGGAGACAGGCTTTTGGTCGATCTCGGGGGCGGCGACTGGCGCGGATGGCGCGCTCTATTTCATCGAAAAGCGCTTCCAGCGGATCTATCGGTGGACGGAGGCGCGGGGCCTCGAAGTGGTGCGAGACCATTCTCTGGACCCGACCAATCTGGCCGTCGACGGTTCGGGGAAACTGCTGGTCGTGTCCTCGTACGGCCCGCAAGCTTCGGTCTATTCGATCGATCCGGAAGGACCGAAGGACCAACTGACGATGATCTCGCCGACCGCGGCCACGCCGCGCGCGGGCGCCAAGACCCTTCTGCCCGTGAACTGGTGGGTCAATGGCGAGTTCCGCGACCAATACAATCCGGCGACCGACCATTTCACCACCCTGGCGGAGATGTTCGCCCGCGACGTCGGAACGCCGAAGGCGCAGGAATATGTTTCGCCGGACGGCAGCGTCGTGCTCCCGGCGTTCCGGGTCTGGCAGCAAGGTCCGCCGGACCACGTTGGCTGGCGCTGGTCGGACACCTTGCAGGCGCATGGTCTGATCGGCGGCGCGTCCGGCCAGCGGGTGTTCGTCACCAATGGCTCGGAGAACAGGACTTATAGCGGCCAGATTGGCCCGGGCGGGACGCTGACCGACCTAAAGGTCTTCGCCGAGCGCGGCGGCGAAAGCGTCGCCGTCGATAGCCAAGGCCGAGTGTTCGTCGCCAACGGCCAAATCTTCCAGTACGCCCCCGACGGAAAGCCGGTCGGACGGATCGACGTGCCGGAGCGTCCGCTGCAACTGATCTTCGGTGGCGAGGGCGGCAAGACGTTGTTCGTCCTGACCCATCATTCGCTCTACGCCGTTACGCCCTGAGAAGCCCCGGGGAGGGCGCGCCATGAAGACCATGCTGATTGCCTTGGCCGCGGCCATGGCCTTGACCGCCGGAGGTTCCGTCGAGGCATCCGAGAGTCGCTCGGCTTTCGTAGCGGCGCCGGCCGATCCGTCGGCGATCACCGTGCGCGGGCGCGGCGACGGGCGCAGCGACGACAGCGGGGCCCTACAGGAGGCCATCGACGCGGCCGCCAAGCCCGGCGGCGGGCTCGTCTTCCTGCCCTCCGGCCGCTACCGTATCTCGCGGACGCTGTTCCTGTGGCCGGGGGTTCGGTTGTTTGGCGTCGGCGCCACGCGGCCCGTGATCGTGCTCGGCGACGCGACACCTGGCTTCCAAAAGGGCGTCGCCAACATGGTGATCGTGGCCGGCGCAAAGCCCGACCCGGCGCGCCGGGTTCCGTTCCCGCCGCCGGGCAGCGTGCCGTTCAACAAGGACGTGCCCGACGCCAATTCCGGCACCTTCTACACCGCGATGAGCAATGTCGATTTCGAGATCGGCAAGGGCAATCCGGCGGCGACGGCGATCCGCTTCCACGCGGCCCAGCACGCTTTCCTCAGCCACATGCGCTTCGACATCGGCTCGGGCCTGGCGGCGCTCTATCAGATCGGCAACGAGGCCGAGGACCTGCACTTCAAGGGCGGTCGCTACGGCATCCTCACCGAGAAGCCTTCGCCGGCCTGGGGCTTCGTGCTGCTCGACTCCACCTTCGAAGGCCAGCGCGACGCGGCGATCCGCGAGCATGAGGCGGGCCTGACCCTGGTCAATGTGACGATGCGCGACACGCCGGTCGGCATCGAGATCGATCGTGGCTATGGCGAGTGGCTGTGGGGCAAGAACGTCCGCTTCGAGAACGTCTCGAAGGCCGGCGTGGTCATTTCCAATGAAGGCAATGTCTACACCCAGGTCGGCTTCGAGAACGCGGTCGCCAAGAATACGCCGGTGTTCGCCCGCTTCCGCGACAGCGGCAAGACGGTGGCGGGGAAGGGGAGCGCTTATCGCGTCTCGGCCTTCAACTATGGCCTGACCGTGCCGGGGCTGGGTCGCGTGGGCGAGTATCGAACGACCTTCGACGCCGAAGCGCTGAAGGCCTACCCCGCGCCGCTCTCGCCGGCGATCCGCGACCTGCCGCCGATGTCGGCGTGGACCAGCGTTCGTGATCTCGGCGCCAAGGGAGATAATGCGACGAACGACACCGCCGCCATCCAGAAGGCGATCGACAGTCACCAGGTGATCTATTTCCCGACCGGCTTCTACCGGGTCACCGACACGCTCAAGCTGCGGCCGGACAGTGTTCTGATCGGCCTGCATCCCAGCCTGACCCAGATCGTCCTGCCGCACGGAACGCCAGCGTTCCAGGGCGTGGGCGAGCCCAAGGCGCTGGTCGAGTCCGGCAAGGGCGGCGAGAATATCGTCTCAGGGCTTGGACTTTACACCGACGGCCAGAACCCCCGCGCCACGGCGCTGCTGTGGACGGCGGGCGAGCGCTCGATGGTCAATGACGTCAAGTTCCAGGGCGGTCACGGCACGAACCTCTACGACGGCTCACGCTTCAATCCCTACAACGCTAACGCTTCCGCCGATCCGGACACCGCCAAGCGCTGGGGCGGGCAGTATCCGAGCCTGTGGGTGACCAATGGCGGCGGCGGGACCTTCGCCAATGTCTGGAGCCCCAACACCTACGCCTATTCCGGCATCTACGTCTCCGACACCAAGACGCCCGGCTACGTCTACCAGGCTTCGGTCGAGCACCATCTCCGTTCGGAAATCAGCCTGAACCGCGTTTCCAACTGGGAGTTCCTGGCGCCCCAGACCGAGGAAGAGGCGGGCGAGGGCGAGGACACCGTGTCGCTCGAGATCCGTGACTCCAGCAACATCCTGCTGGCCAACTATCATGGCTATCGCGTCACCCGGACGCGGCGGCCGGTTTCCGCGGCGGTGAAGATCTACAACTCGCACGACATCCGCTTCCGCAACGTCGCGGTGAACGGCGAGAGCGGCTTCTCCACGTGCGACGAGGGCGGCTGCGCGACCTTCCTGCGCCTGACCAAGTATCCCTATGAAAACGCGATCGAGGACGTCACCAGCGGTCTTCAGGTCCGCGAGCGTCAGTTCGCGGTGCTGGACATCGGCAAGGAGGTGAAGGCGCCCGCTCCATCAGTGTTTCCGGCCAGCGCTCGCGTCGACAAACTGGCCGACGGGTTCTTCTCGGCGGGCGGCGGCACGGTCGACGCGGCCGGCGTGTTCTATTTCACGGACCGCCGGAACCAGCGCATCTACAGCTGGTCGCCCGAGCGCAAGCTATCGATCGTTCGGGATAACACGTTGGACCCGATCAACCTTGCGGTCGACGGCTCGGGAAACCTGCTGGTGTTGTCATCCGATGGCCGTAACGGGTCGGTCTACAGCTTCAAGCCGGGCGCTCCCGACACCGACGTGACCGTGATCTCCGCGACTGCAGTCGGAGGACGCCCCGACGCGGCCAAGGTCTTGCCCGTCAACTGGTGGGTCAACGGAGAGTTCAAGGACCAGATCGATCCGGACACGTATCAGTTCGCGACGCTGGCCGAGCTGTTCGCTCGCGAGACGGCCGCTCCGCCGGCTCGGGAGTATGTGTCGCCGGACGGAAGCCTCGCGCTGCCGGCCTATCGCGTCTTCCAGCAAGGACCTTCCGACCATCGTGGCCTGCGTTTCTCGCACGCCCTCGACACCTATGGCTTCACGACGGCCAAGCCCGGGCAGCGCGTGTTCATCGCCAATAGCTCGGAAAACAAGACCTACAGCGGCCAGGTCGACGCGCGCGGCGCGATCACCGACCTGAAGGTCTTCGCCAATCGTGGCGGCGAGAGCGTCGCCACCGACGCCGAGGGGCGGGTCTATGTCGCCAATGGCCAAGTGTTCGTTTACGGGAATGATGGCCGCGAGCTTGGTCGGATCGACGTGCCCGAAAGACCTCTGCAATTGGTCTTTGGCGGCGCGGACAAGCGGACGCTTTTCGTGCTGACGCACCATGCGCTTTACGCCGTACGAGGAGACTGAGGCGCTTGGCTCGCGGGCGTTCGCCGCCGCCTACGACCATGGTCTAATAGTTCGTTTTTTGCAGCTCTGACACAGTCCTTCCAGGCCATCGACGATGGTCAAAAGAAAATTGGGAGGGTTGTAGGATGAGTGCTGTCGGTAGCACGCGAGGGGGATCGTCCTTTTTGAGCGCGTTGCTCGCAACGAGCGCGTTCGCGACGATCGTGGCGGGCGGGGCCGCCCATGCTCAGGCGGCGCAGACGCCGCCGTCTCCAGGCTCTGACGATTCCGTCGTCACCGAGATCATCGTCACCGGGTCGCGCATCCGGTCCGAGGGCTTCACCGCGCCGACCCCGACCCAGATGCTGGGTACGGCGGACCTGGAACGCGCCGCTCAGCCGAACATCTTCACCGCCATCACCCAACTACCCTCGCTGCAAGGGTCCAGCGGCGCGACGACCGGCACCTTCAGCACGTCGAGCGGGCAGCAGGGTCTGTCTTCGTTCTCGCTGCGGGGCCTTGGCACGATCCGCACCCTGACGCTGCTGGATGGCCAGCGAGTGGTGCCGGCGAACGTCACCGGCGTTCCCGATATCAGCCTGTTCCCCCAGCTCCTGGTCGAGCGGGTCGACGTCGTCACCGGCGGCGCCTCGGCCTCGTACGGCTCGGACGCTGTCGGCGGCGTGGTGAACTTCATCACCAACAAGAAGTTCGTGGGCCTCAAGGCCAACGTCATGACCGGCGTCACGACCTATGGCGACAACCACCAATGGTTGGCCCAGGTCGCCGCCGGCAAGAACTTCATGGATGACCGTCTGCACGTGCAGGTCAGCGGCGAGTACGACTGGGAAGAGGGCGTCCCGGCGGGCGGCTTCGGCGAGGACGCGCCGGGTAGCCGTGACTGGTACACGACCGCCACGCTCGTCAATCGTGGGATCACCAACGACGGTTCGCCCCAGTATCTCTATCGCGAGCACGCCCAGGCCTATCAGTACACCAAGTACGGCCTGATCAGCTCGGGCCCGCTGCAAGGCACGGCTTTCGACATCAGCGGCAATCCGTTCCAGTTCCAGTACGGCGGCGGCGGCGTGCCGTCCAAGGCCGCTAACGGCGCGGTCAGCGGCTGCTATACGAACGGCGGTTTCTGCGTCGGCGGCGATCTGTCCGGCAATGTTGGCGTCGGCACTTCGCTGCAGTCGCGTATCAAGCGCCTGAATACCTACACCCGCGTGGGCTTCGATCTCGACGCCAACAACGAGATCTACGCCACCTTCAACGCCGCTCGCGTGGAGAGCAGCAATCAGCCCAACCCGGGCGCGGCGACAACCGGCCTGACGATGTCGTGCTCGAACCCGTATCTACCGGCTTCGGTGGTCGCGGCCTGCGCCGCGAATGGCATCACGACCTTCACCTTCGGCACGAGCAATGCGCTGCTGCCGCGGAACATCTCGGTCCACCCGACGCGGACCCAATATCGTGGCGTGATCGGCGCCGATGGCAAGTTCAGCGCTCTGGGCACGGAATGGCGCTACGACGCCTATTTCGAGCACGGCGAGAACACGACGAACATCCACGTCAACGACATCCTGCTGACGCCGCGCTATCGGGCCGCGGTTCAGGCGACGCTTGTCAATGGTCAGATCGTCTGCGCCGACCCGGTCGCCCGCGCCAACGGCTGCGTGCCCATCAACATCTTCGGCGGGCAGCGTCCGAGCGACGCCGCCCTGGCCTATATCACCCCCAAGAACGGCCCCTATCAGCACTCCGTGCAGAAGCAGGACGTCGCCAGCATCAACTTCAGCGGCGAGCCCTTTGCGTTGCCGGCCGGGCCGGTCTCGCTGGCGTTCGGCGGCGAGTGGCGCAAGGAGCAGTACCACGTCCAAGGCGACCCCTACGGCGACGGCAACACGGACTCTCCGAACACCGCCGACTATCCGGCCGATCCGATCCTGAATGCCGCGGGCGCCAACTGGTTCGCCGGCAACTACCACTCGGGCGCGGGCAAGTATTCGGTGAAGGAAGCCTATGCCGAAGTGAACCTGCCGCTGGTCAATTCCGATGCGGTGGGCAGGGCCAACCTCAACATGGCCGGTCGCTGGACCGACTACAGCACCTCCGGCACGGTCTACACGTGGAAGATTGGCGCGACCTGGGACACGCCGATCGACGGCGTCCGCCTGCGGGCCGTCACCTCGCGTGACGTCCGCGCGCCGAACCTGTCGGAGCTGTTCGCCGCGCCGGTGACCACAACGTTGCCGAACTTCACCATTCCGTCGAACGGCAAGCCTCCGGCTGGTCAGCCGTCCAGTGGTTCGCTGACCGTGCTGCAGAATGTCGTGGGCAACCCGGACCTGAAGCCGGAAATCGCCAAGAACGTCACCATCGGCGCGGTGCTCTCGAACCCGCAATGGCTGCCGGGCTTCAGCGTCTCGGTCGACTGGTACAACATCGTCCTCAACGGCGGCATCTCCAGCCTGGGCGCTCAGCAGATCGTCAACTTCTGCTATGCGGGCCTCACCCAGTTCTGCGGCGCCTTCAACCTCAATCCGCCGTCGGCCTTCGTCAATTCGCAGACGTTCAATCTGGCGTCTATCAAGACCAGCGGCTTTGATATCGAGAGCAGCTACCGCTTTGAGCTGCCCAGCGTTCCGGGCCGCTTCACGATCCGCGGCCTGGCCACCAACGTCCACAAGTTCGTGACCAACCCCGGCATTCCCGGCGCGGTCGCTGTCGACTCGGCCGGCCAGAACTCGGGCGCGACGCCGGACTGGAAGGTCCTGGCCGTTCAGTCGTGGGATAACGACCGCTTCGCCATCAGCGTTCAGGAGCGCTGGTTCAGCGACGGCCGGTTCGGCGGCACCACGACCGAGTACGTCGAGTGCAAGCCCGGCAGCTGCCCCGTCTCGACCGGCAGCCGGCCGACCATCGACTACAACCACATGAGCGGCGCGACCTATGTCGACGTCAGCGCCTCGTACAAGTTCGGCAACGGCCTGCAGCTCTACGGCAAGGTCGACAACCTGCTGGACCGCGATCCGACCCCGTCGCCGCAGACCAACACGGGCCTCGATGCGAACCCGGCGCTCTACGATCTGCTGGGCCGCTTCTACCACTTGGGTCTCCGCTACAGCTTCTAGGCCTTTCGCAGCCGCTGTTTACCTCCCCCCTGGGCGGCGCCGCCCGGGTCTTGTGTCCGCCTTCGGCGGAAGCAGGACCCGGGCGTTTTCTTTTGATCGCGACATTGGCGACGAAGGCAACGGGCGCCCCCGCGCCCGAAGCGCGAGGGGCGTGCAGGCCATCCAAGTCCGATGAACCGTTTATGGCTGCGCTTCGTTGTAGAGCCGGCCGAGAGGTTCGGCCGACTAGGGGGCGGTTGCGTGACGCTGCAGCAGGGACTTTCATTCGGCTTGATCGGGGCGACGGTGCTCTGCTTTCTGTGGGGGCGTTGGCGCTACGATCTGATCGCGCTGGGCGCCCTGGCGGTGGGCGTGGTGACCGGCCTGATCCCGGTGAAATCGGCCTTCGACGGCTTTTCCAACGACATCGTCGTGATCATCGCCAGCGCGCTGGTGCTCAGCGCGGCCGTTTCCCGTTCCGGGCTTGTCGATCGTTTGATGGCGCCGCTGCTTCCGCGTCTTGTCAGTGAGCGCAGCCAGGTTCCGGTGCTCGTCACGGTGACCACGCTGTTGTCGATGATGACCAAGAACGTCGGCGCTTTGGCCTTGATGATGCCGTCGGCTTTGCAGATCGCCAAGCGGACGGGCGTCTCGCCGGGGCGTCTCCTGATGCCGATGTCGTTTGGATCGCTGGTCGGCGGCTTGGCGGTGCTGGTGGGCACGTCGCCGAACATCATCGTCTCGGAAGTCCGGGGGCGCGCGCTGGGCGAGCCCTTCCGCATGTTCGACTTCATGCCGGTGGGGGGGAGCCTCGCCGTGCTCACGATTATCTATTTGGCCGTGGCCTACCGCTTGCTGCCCAAGCACAGAACGGCGGCGATTGACGTGGATGCGGCCTTGGCCGCGAACGCCTATGTCACGGAGGTAGAAGCGCCGGAAGGTTGGCGTTTCGCAAGCGGAAGGGTCGCCGATCTTCGCGCCGCCGCCGAAGGGGCCGTGAGCGTGGTGGCGATCCTGCGGGGTCGCAAGCGGATGGCCTCGCCCCACGCCAACCGCCGCATCCTGCCGGGAGACCAGCTTTTGCTGGAGGGCGAGCAGCAGGCGCTCAACGAACTGATCGTCAAGGCGGGTCTCAAATTGACCGACGCCGACCGGCCCGTCGTCATGAACGAGCCCACCGAAGAGGTCCGGGTCGTCGAGGCCGTTATCGGCGCGGAATCCGACCTGATCGGCCATACGGCGCGCAGTCTGAAGCTGAACGAAGCTCACGGCGTCAATCTGCTGGGCGTCAGCCGCAGCGGCTATCGGATGGCCGGACGACTGGCCACGGTGCGCCTGAAGGCCGGAGATATCCTGGTCCTGCAGGGGGCGGAGCAACAGCTGCCGCTGGCCCTATCCGCCTTGGGATGTCTGCCGCTGGCGGAACGCGAAGTGCGCCTGGGCGGCGCTCGTCATATCTTGCTGCCGACGGGTATCCTGATCGTGGCCATGCTCCTGGTCGCGTTTGGCGTTCTGCCGGCGGCGGTTGGCTTCTTCGGCGCGGCGGTGCTCGTGATCGCGACCGGCGCCTTGCGTATGCGTGAAGCTTACGCCGCGCTCGAAGGGCCGGTGCTCGTGCTTGTCGCGGCCATGATCCCGGTCAGTGACACGGTCCAGTCCACCGGCGGCGCCGATCTGATCGCGGGCTGGCTGTCGGGCGCGTTTCATGGTCTTCCGCCACTGGTGACCCTGACCGCGATGATGGCCGTGGCGATGGCGGCGACGCCGTTCCTCAACAACGCCGCCACGGTGCTGATCGTCGCGCCGATCGGGATGGGATTGGCCGAGCGCCTAGGGCTCAGTCCGGACCCCTTCCTGATGGCGGTGGCGGTCGGCGCGGGCTGCGATTTCCTCACGCCGATCGGGCACCAGTGCAACACCCTCGTCCTGGCGCCGGGCGGCTACAGGTTCGGCGACTACGCCCGCCTTGGCGCACCGCTGACCGTGATGATCCTGGTGGTGGCGCCAGCGCTCATCGCATTCTTCTGGCCGTTCGTGCGCTGACTAAAGCCAGGAATAGATCGCGCGAGGAATGTAGAAACCGCGCTTGTTCAGGATCGCGCCGGTGACGTCGCCGGCGGCGCCTTCGATGCGCTCGATCATGTTCCGCGCCACCGCCGCGCGGGTCGCCTCGGCCTCGATCACGACGAGGTTCATGTCGACGAGCGGCGCGAAGATCAGGCTCGCCGAGGACCGCTCCAGCGCCGGGCAGTCGACCAGCACCACGTCGTAGTTTCGGCGCGCCTCGCGGAAGAAGGTCTCCCACTCGGTTTCGCTCAGCGCGTGCGAGCCCGCGCCCATCGGCAGGGTGATATGGAGGCTCGTGCCTTTCACGCCGATACGGTCGGCCGAGACGCGCGAGAGCTTGGCGCCGCTCTCCGCGAAGGCCTGGATGGCGGAGTCCTCCACCGTCGGTTCGATGTCGACGAACAGCACGCGCTTGGCGTTGGCCGTGGCCGCCATCATGGCCAGGTCCATCAGGAGGCTCGAGACGCCTTCGCCACCATTGGCGGCGACCAATTGCATGACGCGACCTGGACCGGGCGCGACGCTTGTGAGGAGCCGTAGCAGCAGCTTGGCGTCGTCATAGCCCAGGAACGACGCGCGACTGACGGAGCCAGGCTGTCCGCGCCGTCGAGCGGCGACCTTGTCGTCGGCTGACACGGTCAGGACGACCGGGACGTCAAGCTTCTGCTCCACATCCCGGGGCGTGATCATCACGTCCGAGAAGGCGGACGAGATGACGATCACCGCGACCGCCGTGGCCACGCCGAGGGCCAGGCCGGCCAGGAGCAGAACCATGCGCCCGCTCGACCCCTTCACGGGCGGATCGGCGGCCTGGACGATGCGGACATTCGCCTTCGCCTTGGACAGAGTGTTCGCCAAGCCCGTGTCCTGGGCCCGTTTGGCCAGTTCGCCAAAGCCGTCCTCGAGCATGCTCCGCTGGCGCATTAGCTCGCGATACTCCGGCCCGATCTGGACCAACTCGGCGAGGCGGGTCGTGACGGCCTGGAGATCGCGGGCGGCCTGTCCGCGCGCGAGACGCAGACCCGTCAGGTCTCCGACGCTGTCGGCCAGCTCCGTATCGAGCTGCTGATGGACCGGATTGACGCCGCGTCGCACCGCTACGACCTGCTGTTGCGGCGCGGCGCGGATCTGCGCCTGCACCTCGGCGATCTTCCGGTCGAGATCGACGATCAGCGGATAACCTTCGACGTAACGCGCCGCGGCTTGGCGGCGCTGGTTCTGCAGGTCGAGCAGCGTGCGGGTTAGGTCGTCCAGTTGCTGCGAGCGGCCCTTGTCGTTGGAGATCTCCACCTCGGGCGGCGCTGACTTGAGCCACTTGGACAGAACCGACACGCGGCCGCTTCGGGCCGCGAGCTGCTGGTCCAGAACCTGGATCTGGCTGGCGAGCGAGGCCTGTTGCGTCTGCACCGTCGTCAGTTCGGTCGGATAGTCTCCGAAGCCGTGATCGACGGAGAAGCGCAGCAGCTTCTCCTCGACCTGCTCCAGGCGCTTGTTCAGCTGGTCACGCTGGGCGTTCACCAAGGACGGATCGGCTTGTTCGAAGATCAGCCGCCGGCGCTCGATATAGAGTTTCACCAAGGTGTTGAGCAGGTCGGCGGCCACCTGCGGATCTGCGCTTTGGAGGCTGATCTCGATGACGTTCGACTGCGGGATATTGACGATGTCGAGGTCTTTGGACAGCTGATCGGCCGCCTTGTCCAAGCCCTTGGGCTCGTTGGCCAAGGAGGGATAGGCGCGGGCCAGGCCGATCTTGCGGATCGCCTGGATCCGCAATTCCTTGGCCGACAGGATTTGAATCTCGGCCTGCACGATCTGGGCGCGGTCAAAGCTGAGGCCCTGGGCCCCGCCGCTCAGATCGCTGCGGAAGACGTAGTCGTCGCCGAGCAGGATCAGCAGGCGTGACTGAGCCGTGTAGATCGGATGGGCCATGAAGATGGCGATCACGGCCAACGCGACCGGGATCAAGAAGCCAAGCAGGGCCTCGACCCGATAGTAGAACACGGGCGTGAGCAATTCGCGCACCGTCAGGGGCGAGCGAATGCGTCCTTGCCCCCCTCGGGCGTACGCGCCTTGCTCTATCGCCGCGGTGTTCATTGTTGCGGAGGGCTTCAACTCTGCGACCGCGTAAGCGCGCCGTTAGTTTGGTCGATAACGGCGCAGGACTTAATAAACACTGACATGATCGCGCGGGAGACGGATCATCCGGCCGAAAACGACCCGTTTTGAGCAAAATCGTTGTTATGCAAGAGCTTCCAATACATGCGGCGCCGCCATTTGCCGCAAGCTCTGAGGAGGGCGGCAACCAAATCCTAACGCCCTTCCGCCACTTACGTTTACCAAGGCCGCGCCGTTGCGCGACTAAGGAGGTTGGTTTGTCCGCCTGGCTGCGTGTCTTCTCGCTTTCCGTCGCCTTGGCGGCCGCCGGCTGCGCCGCGACGCCCGCGCCGAACCAGCGTGACATGGCGGGCGGCGGGGGGGCGACTTTCGCCTCCTGGACCAGCGAGGACTATCGCTATCGCATCGGCCCGGGCGACGAGCTTTCCGTCCGGTTCGTTATCAATCCGGATCTCAATGCGACCGTGGTCGTCGGGCCTGACGGTCGCGGCGTCTTTCCCCTGATCAGCGCTCAAGACGTCGCCGGACTGACAGCCGAAGAGGCCAACGCCCTGCTGAGCCGCGCTTACGCGACCGTGCTGCGCGCGCCCCAGGTCGAGACGTTGGTGGCCGGCTACGGCGCCTCTCAGATCTATGTGGGCGGCGAGGTGCGCGATGCGGGCGTCAAGACGATCAAGGGACGCCTGACGGTGGCCCAGGCCGTCATGTCAGCCGGTGGTTTCCAAGAGACCGCGCGCACGGGGCGCGTGGTGGTCATCCGGCAGCGGCCGGGCGACCCTCGGCTGCTGATGCGGACCATCGACGTTCGCGACAATCTGAACGGCAGAGGCGGGGACGACTTCGCCGTCCTGCCGGGCGACCTGATTTTCGTGCCGCGCAGCGCGATCACCGAGGTCAATCGTTTCGTGCGTCAGTACGTGACCGGCGTCTTGCCGTTCAATTTCAACTACAGCATCAACCGCGGTACCCGCTACTAGCCTGACGGCGCGCCGAGGAGACGGATGTCCCGCTATCTGATCTCCGCTGTGGAGCAGGCCCTTTGGTCTTTGCTCAATTTCGGCGTCAATCTGCTGTTGATCCGCTTCGTCGCGCCCGACCAGTACGGCGCGTTCGTGTTCTGGGCGTCCTGCGGCTTCGTGCTGTCCAGTCTGCAGAACGCCCTGACCGTATGCCATCTGCAGGCGTTGGCGCCGGGCGGGGGGCTGGATCCCAAGCGGTTGCCCGTCGAGCGTCTGATGCACGGCGTCAACGCCATCTTTCTCCTGGTCGCGGCCTTGGCGTGCTTGGTCGGCGCCGTGGCGTGGCGGAGCGTCGACAGTCCATACGGCGCGCTGGCGGCCACCTTGTTCGTGCCAGCCTTTCTGTTGCAGCAATATCTGCGGGCGTTGGCGTTCTCGCGTGGACGTGCGGACGTGGCGACGGGGCAGACCGCTGGAGTCTTCGCCCTTGTGGCGCTCCTGCTGGGCGAAGCTCTGCTTCGGGGCGGAAAGCTCGACGCCGACGGCGTCCTCTGGCGCTTGGGCGTCGCCTACGGCTTGACCGGCGCCCTTGGCGCGGTCTGGGCCTTGCGGGGGCAGGGCGGCCGACTTCGCCGCTACGAGCTCAAGGCCTATGGCGACTATGTTCGGCAGTCCGGCTGGGTGTTCCTGGGGGTCTCGAGCACCGAACTTCTGACCCGGTTCTACGTGTTCGTCGTGGCGGGCTGGTTCGGCGCGGCGGCTCTGGCGGCCTTGTCGGCGACCCAGCAGCTGTTGCGGCCCGTCCCGCTGCTGGCGATGTCCTGGAGCATGGTGGCCCGCAACGATCTGGCTCGCCGCCGAGATCATGAGGCGTGGAGCGACTTCGTCCGGATCCTGGCGGTGGCGATGGGCGGCGGGCTGGTGGTCGCCGCGGCGTGGACCCTGATCCTGCACCTGGCCTGGCCGGCGATCGCCACGCACCTGTTCGCAGGCAAGTATCTGACCGACCGCTGGATGGTCGCTCTGTGGGGGCTGAGCGCGGCCTTCACCCTGGGGCAAACAGTGGTGAGCACCGGTCTCCAGGTGCTGCGAGCCTTCAAGCCTTTGGCGCTGGCCAACGGGGCGGCCTCCTTGGTGGCGGCCGGTGGAATCCTGCTGGTCATGCGCGGCCTTGGACCAGCCGGCGCCATCGTCGGGACGGCTGCGGGTCAGTTGCTGGAGCTGGCGGCCATGACCGCCATCCTGATGTCGATCACCGCGGCGAGACGGCGATCGGCGCCGCGCGAGGCCTAGGGGCGCGCGCCGCTCGTTCCGGGGGCGGCGCATGTCGCATGTCGATGTCGACGCCAAACAGCAGGATCAAGATCCCCAGCATGGCGTTGGCCGAGAAGTAGCTGCTCTCCATGAAATTGTGCACGAAGAAGATCATGGGGAAGACGCCCAGGAAGAGCGCGTGAGGCAGGGCGTCACGATATTCGGCGGTCGGATTTCTGAGGCTTTGGCGAATGAGGCCAAGTCCGCGGGCTATCCACCGGAGCAATAGAAGGAGCGCTCCGACCAGCCCTGGAGCGCCCACCGTGACCAACAGGTCGATGTAGCCGTTGTGGGATTGGTTGGTGTGGGTCTCGGCCGCGAACCAGAGGTCGGTCTGCAAGCTCGGTTGCACGGCGGGGTTCACGTCCCAGAAGGAGCCGAAACCTTGGCCTCTCATCGGATGTTCGACGAATTGGTTGAGGGCGAACATCCAGACCTCGGTGCGGCGCGTGAAGTTCACGCTGCGGAGCGGCGCCATCGGGTCCTGTCCGATGGCGTAGCTCCAGGCGAGCCACCCAAATCCCATCGCAAGGAGAGCCGCCACGCCGAACGCCGCCGCCGCCCAGATCGCGCCGGCCCGCAGGCGCAGGCAAGCCAGTAAAAGGGGCGTCGCGGCCAACGCCGACAGAGCGATGGCCAGGCTGGTCTTCGACTTGCTGGCGATCAGCAGCGCCAGACAGCCGGCGAACATCGCGCCCCAGAAGAGGCGCGTCTTCAGTGTCTCGCCAAACAGGATGTAGGGCGTGATCACCAGCGAGCTCAGCAGCATCACCGAGCCCAGAGTGTTCTTGTGATTATGAATGGCCGCCAGGCCGATGTCGGTCATCGACAGGCCGGGTAGGGCGATCCAAGAGATAAGATCGATGACGATCATGATGGCGCAGGCGGTCGCGAGAGCCGCATGCATGCGCCGAGGCTCGCGGAGGCCCGCCACCAGGGCGATGCTGACCACCACATTGATCAAATAGAGAATGAAACGGCGGTTCGAGACTGTCGGATCGATGGCCCAGCGCGTTGTGGCGCCGAACCAGACGAACAGCAGGAGCAGCGGCCAGACCCGAAGGCTAAGAGCCAGCACCTCGCTGCGTCGGAACCACATGATCGGCAGGGTCAATCCCAGCACGCCCAGCCAGATCATTCGGTTGAGCGGCGACATCGGCGAAGCGCCCGACAGCGCATCGACCGTGACCTCGTGAGTATAGGGCGCGACACCGATCATCATGTAGAGCAGCATCAGGACCAGCACGAAGCCCGACCATCGCGAGAGACGGTCATTCAGGCGCGCCGACGCGGCCGCGCGTTCTTCGCGGCGCAGAGCGCGCCAGGCCTCGAGCGTGGCGCCGGCGCGTCGCTCTTCAGCCATGGGCGTTTGCGCTTCCCAACCCAAGCCATCGGGCCAGGACATCCCGCAGTCCCAGCGCCAAGCCATAGAAGCCGCGCATATAGCGACGCCAGAGCCTGCGAGGCTCCTTGACCAGGCGGTAGAGCCACACGAAGCCCGAATGCTCCAGAACAGCGGGCGCGGGATCGGAATCGCCCGTCAGAACGTGCAACGAACTGCCGATGCAAAGACCCAGGCCCGTGCTGCGGCCGTCGGCGATGATGTGGCCGCACAGAAGCTCCGACTGGGGCGGCCCCATGGCGACGAAGATGAAGCGGGCGGGATTTGCGACGATGAAGGCGACCGTTTCGGCGATCGCGGCCGGATTGTGGATCATGCCCATCGGGGGCACGTGCTGGACAAGGTTCTTCAGGCCGTACTGCTGGCGCAGTTTGTCGGCCAGGGCCGGAGTGCCGCCGATCACGGAAAGCGGGGTGTCGGGGCCTATGACCCGCTCGAACAGCTCGCGGACCACATAGGCGCCCGGCGCGAAGCGCAGGCGAAGGCCGCCAAGCAGAGCGGTTCGGCCCACGACACGGCTGTCGTTGGTGCTGATCCAGGCGGCGTCGCTGATCGCGCGGAACCGAGGATCACGGCGCCGCAGATAGGCATGCTCGGCGTTGGGCGTGACGAAAGTCGTGAAGGGGGCTTGGGGCGACCGAGCCGCCAGGGCGTCGACGGTCTGTTCCACTGTCAGCGGCGTGAAGCGGAGGCCCGCGAAGCGCACCTCGGGCCAAGATTGGGGCGCGTCGGATACCGCCGTGGCGCTTTGGGAACCGGACATTAAGAGAGCCTGCCGCAGAGGGGCGTTATAGGAACAGCGCCGATTGGCGCCATACTTGAGTATGCGGGCTCCACCTTTACGTTCGGTTCCCGTTTTGAGGCAGTCTTGAAATCCGCTCACGCCATAAAGCGACTGATGGACATCGGCGTCTCCGCCGCGCTGCTGGCTCTTCTTGCGCCGCTGCTGCTGCTGGTCGCCGTTTTCGTCAAGCTGACCTCGAAGGGGCCGATCTTCTACGCCTGCCATTGGGTGGGGCAAGGCGAGCGATCCTTCACGGGATACAAGTTCCGCACGATGGTCTCCAACGCCGAGGCCATGGAGGCGGAGCTCCAGGACCGCAACGAAATGCGCGGTCCGGCCTTCAAGCTGACCAACGACCCGCGCGTCACGTCGATCGGCAAGGTGCTGCGCAAATACAGCCTGGATGAGCTGCCCCAGCTCTGGAGCGTGCTGATCGGAGATCTCAGCCTCGTAGGACCTCGCCCGCCGCGCGCTCACGAATACGCCCAGTTCACCGAGTTCCAGAAGCAGAAGCTGGCGGTCAAGCCTGGCATCACCTGTCTCTGGCAGGTCGAAGGGCGCCACCGGATCAATGACTACGACGACTGGGTCGAGCGCGATCTGGACTATATCCGTCGCTGGTCCCTGTGGCTGGACATCCAGATCCTGGCGCGGACGGCCGTCGTCGTCTTCCGAGGGACAGGCGTCTGATGTCCGATACGCCCATCGCCGTCAGCGTCGTGGTTCTGAGCTACGACCGTGTCCACCTGCTTGAGCGGACGCTCGTCAACTGCCTCAAGCCCGATGTGTCAAACGGCGTTCCGTTCGAGATCGTCGTTGTCGACAATCATCCCGATCGTTTGGCCCAGCCGCTGGTTTCGCGTCTGGCTGAAGGCGGCGCGCCGATCCGCTACTTCGCAGACGCCCGGCGTAACGTGTCGATTGTCCGCAACGTCGGCATCAAGGCCGCCTTGGGGCGCTACGTCGCCTTTATCGACGACGACGAGGCGCCGGACGCCAACTGGCTTTCCGAGCTGCACGCCTGCCTTGAGCGCACCGGCGCCGACGCCGCGTTCGGGCCCAAGTATCCCGTGTTCGAGGCCGGGCGGCCGCCAGCCTGGGATCCCGAGGGCTGGCGCTACACGCTGGACTATCGCGAACCGGCCGACACGCCGATCCATCTGTTCGGCCGTCTCCGTAAAAAGGGTAAGGGCCTCGGCAGCGGCAACGCCGCCTTCCGCATGGCCACGTGCTTCGATACGCCCGAGCCCTTCGCCGTCGCTTTCGGCGACGCCAATGGCGAGGACACGCATCTGCTGTTTCGCCTCGCGCTCGCGGGCAAGCGCTTCGTGTGGTGCCCGACCGCGGTGGTGCGCGAGTTTATCGAGACGGACCGGACCAAGCCCAGCTACATGATCACGCGGATGAAGCGCGGGTCGCAACACTATGCGGCCTCCCGCGTCGCCACGAGCGATCGGCCTGGCCTCACGCGGATCAAGGTGACGCTCCTGGGTTTGGCGCAGATCGCGGTGCACGCCGGCCTGTACCTGACTTCCGGCGAATGGCTGGCGGGCGATCGCTTCGATAACCGCATCGGCATGGCCAAGGGCCTGGGCAAGCTCTCCTATCGCGCGCCGATTGGCTTCATCGACGAGAAGGCCGCATGACGGACCTCTCGATCGTCATTTGCACCTATGATCGACCGGTCTCGCTCGAGGCGACCCTGAGATCGTGTCTTGAACAGACCAATGCGCTGGGCCTGTCGATCGAGATCGTCGTTGTCGACAATCACCCTAGCGGCAGCGCGCGGTCGGTCGTCGAGACGCTGTCGCGCGAGGCTCGCTGGCCGCTGCGCTACGTCACCGAGCTGACGCGCAACATGTCGACGCTGCGCAATCGCGGTTTCGCGGAGGCGCGGGGGCGTCTGGCCGCCTTGATCGACGATGACGAGGTCGCGTCGCCCGATTGGCTGGACCAACTGGTGGGGGCCTTACGTACGGCCGACGCCGACATGGCCGTTGGGCCGCGCCAGGCCGTGTTCGCCGGAGAGCCGCCGGCCTATGATCCGACAGGATCGCAGTTCGTCAGGATTTTCGACCTTCCCGACGGCGCGATCATTCCGCTGACGGAGCCGTCCGGCAAGCCGCGCTACGGCATGGGCACCGGCAACTCGCTCTTCGACCTCTCACGCTGCTTTCCCAACGGCGAGCCGGCGATGCGCGAGGCGTTCGGCGACGCGGGCGGGGAAGACGCCGAGCTCTTCATTCGCCTTTTCCGTCAAGGTCGCAGGATTGTCTGGGCGCCTCGTGCGGTGGTGACCGAGACGGTCGCGCCGCATCGGACGGCTGTGACATATCGTCTCATCCGCGTCCGCCGTGAGGCTCAGCATTACGTGTCGATCTACCTCGACGCGACTCCGCGTCCTCGGCTGATCTGGGCGACGCTGATGGCCAAGGGGCTGGTTCAAGTGGTTGTCGGATTTGTCTTATCCGCCGCTACTTTCGAGTTTGGCTCTAAGCAGCGAATGCGCGGGCGCGCGATGATCGAACATGGCCTGGGCAAGCTCCTATGGAAGCGCGCCGTAGGCTACATCGCCGAGCCTTCGCTCAACAGGGCAACCTGATCTCAACCAACTTGACCGCAATTCCGCTAACACCGGGCACGGCGCAGGGCGCGCGCCGTCCTATTCTGAACTTGGGGGCACCAGAAAAGCATGCTGCATCGTCTTTCCACTCATGAAGCCCTGTCCGCGGATCTCACGGCGCAGATCAAGCTCTTCGCTGATGGCGCCAGCCTCGAGGACTTCACGCGCCTGCACCAGACTGGACAGGTGGCGGGTTTCACCACCAACCCGACCCTGATGCGCAAGGCCGGCGTCACCGACTACGAAGGTTTCGCCAAGGCGCTGCTGGAGCGCATTCCCGACGCGCCGATCTCCTTCGAGGTCTTCTCGGACGAGTTCGATGACATGACGCGTCAGGCGCGAAAGATCGCGGCCTGGGGCTCCAACGTCTACGTCAAGGTTCCGATCACCAACACGCGGCGCGAGAGCAGCCTGCCGATGGTTCGAGTGTTGGCGGGCGAGGGCGTGAAGGTGAATGTCACCGCCATTCTGACCCTGGAGCAGGTGGCCGAGACGGTCGACGCGCTCCATGCCGACGTTCCGGCCGTGGTTTCGGTTTTCGCAGGGCGTATCGCTGACACCGGCGTTGATCCCATGCCGGTCATGCGCGCCGCCGTGGCCATGGCCGCCCGCAAGCCCAAGGCCGAGGTGTTGTGGGCCAGCGTGCGCGAGGTGTTGAATGTTTATCAGGCCCGCGACTGCGGCTGCCACATCGTGACGTCGACGCCCGAGGTGCTGAAGAAGCTCTCCATGGCCGGAAAGGACCTGGCGGACCTGTCGCAAGAGACGGTGGCCATGTTCTATGAAGACGCCAGCGCGGCCGGCTTCAAGCTTTGAACGCTTCTGAGCGGCTACGCCCCGCGGTCTTTCTGGATCGCGACGGCGTGCTGAACCGCATCGTCCTGCGCGAGGGCAAGGCTGCCTCGCCGCGCGCCGTCGACGAGCTCGAGATCGAACCCGATGCTCCTTCAACGCTCGCGGCGTTGAAGGCGGCTGGTTATCTGCTGCTCGTCGTCACCAATCAACCTGACGTCCGCCGGGGGCTGATGAGCGTGGAAACGCTCGAAGCGCTGCATGCCCGGTTGGCCGACGCGCTCCCGCTGGACGAGATCGCGGCGTGCATGCACGACAACGCCGACGGGTGCGCCTGCCGCAAGCCCAAGCCAGGTCTAGTTTTGGACCTCGCCGAACGTCATGGCGTCGATCTCGGCCGGTCTTGGCTCATCGGCGATCAGGATCGCGACGTAGCTTGTGGCAAGGCCGCCGGCTGCAGCACAATACTACTTGGACGCGACTACAATTCGGGTACAGATACTGCCGCCGACCAAGTCGTGGAAACACTCTCGCAATCGCTTGCCTATATTCTAAGGGCGATATAATAGCGTTGCTTGGGGGTTTACTATGTTTTCTGACCACTTTCTTGATGCGACGACGCGCGCCGTCTCCGCGATTGACCGCGACGCCATTGAGGCCGTGGCGAAGACTCTGGCGCGGGTTCGGGATGGCGGCGGACGCCTGTTCCTGCTCGGCGTCGGCGGCAGCGCGGGCCACGCCAGCCACGCGACCAACGACTTCCGCAAGATCTGCGGTTTCGAGGCCTATTGCCCGACCGACAACGTCTCGGAGCTGACCGCCCGCATCAATGACGAGGGCTGGGAGGGCGTGTTCTCGACGTGGCTCGAGAGCAGCCGCCTGACCGCCAAGGATGGCCTGCTGATCTTCTCGGTCGGTGGCGGCAGCCTAGAGCCGCCGGTCAGCGCCAACTTGGTGCGCGCCATGCAATACGCCAAGGAGAAGGGCGCCGCGGTCACGGGCATCGTTGGTCGCGACGGCGGGTTCACGGCCAGGGTCGCCGACGCATGCGTGGTCGTTCCGACGGTCGATCCGCAACTGATCACGCCGATCGTCGAGGGCCTCGCCGCGGTCGTTTGGCACCTGCTGGTCTCGCACCCGGCGCTTTCGCGGTCCAAGGGGCACTGGGAGCAGATCGCACCCGCTCCCGCCGTCGCGGTCGCCGCCGAATAACCGATGATCTCCACTCGTACGCCCTTGCGCGTGACCCTCGGCGGCGGGGGCACGGACCTGGAGAGCTATTACCGACGCGATGGCGGCTTCATCTTCGCCATGGCCTTGGACAAGTACATCCATATCAGCGCGCATCGCCCGGCCTTCCATGACCACGTGGCCCTGATGGGCCCCGATCCCGAGAACGTCGCCCGGACCACGGACCTCAAGCACGAACTGGTCCGCGCGGCGCTTCTGCGCCACGGGATCGACACCGGTTTCGAGGCGGCGTCCATCGGCGACATCGTCGGCGGTACGGGCCTGGGATCGTCCAGCTGCTTCCTGGTCGGCTTCCTTCGCGCCTTGCATGCGCTGAAGGGCGCCGAGCCTGACCGGCAGGCCCTCGCCGAAGAAGCGTGCGATCTGGAGATCAACGTCCTGGCCAAGGGCATCGGCAAGCAGGACCAGTACATGGCCGCGTTCGGCGGCCTGACGACCCTGGACATCGCTCCGGACGGAAAGGTGCGGGTCGGCTCGGTGGCGTTGGACCCCGAGGTCGAGGCGGCGTTCATCGCCCACACCCACATCTACTATACCGGCCTGCGACGCGATGCGGCGGTGATCCTGGACGACCAGAACAGCGCCATGCTGAGCGACGGCGACCGGCGACGCCAGGCCGCCCAGAGTCTCGGCGCCATCAAGGATCTCGGCTACCGCATTCGCGACGCTTGGATCGCCGGCGATCTGGAAGGCTGGGGCCGGATGCTCCACGAGCACTGGGTCAGCAAGAAGCAGCTGTCGTCGAAGATCAGCTGGCCGCACATCGATCAGTTGTACGATCATGTGCGGGCCAATCTCGGCGTGACGGGCGGCAAGGTGATCGGCGCTGGCGGCGGCGGTTTCCTGATGCTGTTCACGCCGAACGAGGGCCGCGAGCTCGAAGACTACATGGCGTCGCAGAACATGCCGCGCCTGCGCTACGGCATCGATCGTGGCGGGACCCAGGTGCTGCTGAGCCAAGCCGCATGAACGCCTGGCGCGCGGAAGCTCTCGGGGGCGTCCAGCGAGCGCGGACGAGCAGCGGGTTCGACGTTCGCGCCCGCGCGCCTCTGCGCCTGGGACTGGCGGGCGGCGGCACCGATCTGTCGCCTTACTGCGACCAGTTCGGCGGCGCGGTCTTGAATGTCACCATCGATCGCTTCGCCTTCGCCCATATAACGCCCAGCGCTGATGGGGCGGTGTCCTTTAGGGCCAACGACCTTGGCGTGCAGGAGCATCATGAACTCGGCGCGCGTCCCCGGATCGACGAAGGGCTTAGTCTACACCGGGCCGTCTACGACCATGTGGTGGAGACCTATCTGGACGGCGCCGCCCCGGCGCTGAACGTCTCCACGACGATCGACGCTCCGGCCGGGTCGGGGCTGGGCTCTTCCTCGGCTTTGGTCGTGGCGCTGGTGGAGGCGTTCCGTCTGGCGCTGGATCTTCCGTTGGGTCCCGCCGATGTGGCTCGTCTGGCGTTCCATATCGAGCGTCGCAAGCTCGGCCTCGCCGGAGGGCGTCAGGACCAGTACGCGGCGGCTTTCGGCGGCGTGAACTTCATCGAGTTCCTGCCCGAGGACAAGGTGCTGGTCAGCCCTCTGCGGGTGCCGCGCGCCTATCTGAACGAGTTCGAGTCTTCGCTGGTGATCTGCTTCACCGGCCAGTCGCGCCGCTCCGAGACGATCATCAAGGAGCAGATCGACGGTCTGGTGGGCATGAACGCCGAGACGCTCGAAAGCATGCATCAGCTCAAGGCCGATGCGGCCTTGATGCGCGAAGCCCTGCTGCGCGGCGACATGCGCGACATGGCCGCCATCCTGATGCGGTCGTGGAGCGCCAAGAAGCGTACCGCTAGCGGCGTGGCCACCGACACGGTCGATCGCCTGTTCGATCTGGCGATCGCCGAGGGCGCCTGGGGCGGCAAGGTGTCCGGCGCCGGCGGCGGCGGGTTCCTGATGTTCTTCACCGATCCCGAGAACCGCCACCACCTGATTTCGACCCTCAATCGGGCGGGGGGGCAGGCGAGTTCGGTCAAGGTCACCTTCGAAGGCGCGGAAGCCTGGAGCGTGCCCCGGTGAGCGTTCGCCAGTGCGTGTTCCTTGTCGGTGGCCTGGGCACGCGCTTGGGCGACATCGCCCGCGACACGCCCAAGCCGATGCTCCCGGTGTCGGGGCGTCCCTTCATCGAGCATCTGCTCGCGAAGGCCGCGCTGAACGGTTTCGATCGGGCGTTGCTCTTGGCTGGACATCGAGCCGAAGTGGTCAAGCGGCACATCGAGGCCACGAACCTAGACGCCCGTCTGGGCATGGAGATCGCGGTGTCGGTCGAGCCCGAGCCGATGGGCACCGGCGGCGCCTTGAGCCACGCCCATGATCTTCTCGAAGACGCCTTCCTGCTGCTGAATGGCGACACCTGGTTCGACTTCGACTGGCGCGCCTTGGCCGATCGCGAGGGCTACGCCGGCATGATGGCGCTGCGCATGGTCGAGCCGGCGGATCGCTACGAGACCGTGGCGCTGGACGGCGATCGTGTCGTGGACATCCGCGCGCGTGACCCCAGTCTGAGCAAGGGGCTGATCAACGGCGGCGTTTGCCGCCTCGCCAAGGCGGCCGTTCCAAGGACCGACCGCGCCTTCTCGCTTGAGGCTGAATTGCTTCCGGCGCTCTGTCGGGATGGCGCGCTGGGCGGCCGGGTCTTCGAAGGCGCTTTCGTCGACATTGGCCTGCCCGCCAGCCTCGCCGCCGCCGAGCGGATCCTGGCTTCGGCCTAGGGGGCTCGCGTCCGCGTCCCAGAGCGATGTGGGCGACCCAAATCATGGCCAAGATTGACTAACCGCAACGTCGGGTGCGTTCGCCGGCCTTAAAGCCGATGCTCCACCCTGTCGTTCGAGATGGTTCATGTCGATCAAACCCATTGACCTCAGCCGTGTGCGTGACCTGCCGTTGCTGGCTTCCGCCAGCGAAGAGTCCCTTTCCCTGATCGGGCAGGGCGGGTTCCTGCAGTGGACTCCCAAAGGCGCCGAGCTGGTGGCCGAGGGTGAGGTCAACGACTTTCTCTATATACTGCTCGACGGCTCCGTTGAGTTGGAGGGGACCTGGGGCGATCGAGACTCGACCCTGGCGGTGCTGAGGCCGCTTTCGAGCTTCGTCTTGGCGTCGGTCGTGCTGGAGGCGCCGGCGCTGATGACGGCGCGCACGCTTTCGCGCAGCCAGCTTTTGATGATCCCCGGCGATCTGTTCCGGCGCGTGATGCGTGAGGATCGGGGCGTGTCCCTGGCGGTGATCGAGGAGCTGTCGGGCTGTTACAGCGGCCTGGTTCGCACCATCAAGAGTCACAAGCTGCGCGCGCCGCTCGTTCGCCTTGCCAACTATCTGCTCGTGCAGCAGCAACGCCAGGGCGGCGGCGTCCTGCGATTGCCGCTGCAGAAGCGGATGCTCGCGTCCTTGCTCGGCATGACCCCCGAGAACCTGTCGCGCTCGTTCGCCGCCCTGGCCGAGTACGGCGTCAGGGTGGATGGACCGCTGGTGACTATCACGCGACCGGCGGTTCTGGCGCGCCTGGCCAAGCCGGATCCGTTGATCGACAATCCTCTGCCGGTGGCTGGAGCCATGATGGGGCAGGCGGGGCGCGAGCGCGCCGCTCATATAGAAGGCCGCGCCTGATGGCCTACAGATCGGTCAAGACCTACGGCGCTGAGCGAGGCCTGTCGTGCGCCTACCGCCAGTGGGCGGCCGATAGCCATTGTCAGTTACTGCACGGCTATTCGCTCGGCTTCGTCTTCGACTTCGCGGCCGAGCAGCTGGATGCGCGGGGCTGGGTCGTGGATTTCGGCAAGGCCGGCTTCGGCGCCATCCGCGAATGGCTGCACCACATGTTTGACCACACCCTGCTCGTCGCCGCGGATGATCCCTCGCGGTCCGAGTTCGAACGCCTTCAGCGGCTGGGCCTGGCGCAGGTGCGGATCGTGCCCGGCGTCAGCGCCGAGGCCTTGGCGGCTCATGTCTTCGAGCACGCGCAGGGTCTCGTGGACGCGGCGACGAAGGGCCGCTGCTGGGTCGCCTCGGTCGAATGCCGGGAGCACGGAGCCAACGCCGCTGTGTTTGAGAACCCGCAAGGCGTGCTACGGCAGGTGAGCGCCGAGGCGTTGAGCCTGGCGCTCAAAGGTCTCTGACAGCGCCTAACCGTTCTCAAAATGTGGCTTGACGACCCATAATATGAAACAATAACGCTTGTGCCGACAACTGACCGGCTCGCGCGAATTATACTGGCTCGCGCGGAAACAGGTCTGGGAGGACAAGTTGAGCCAAGCCCCCGCCATGGCGTTGTCGCGCCGCAACCTCCTGATCCTGTCCGTGGCCGCGACCGCGCTTGGTTTTGGCGCAAACAGCGTCGCGGAAGCGGCGCCTTCGGTCCCCACCACGGATCTGCGCTGGCTCGATGACCAGGCGCCCGCCGCATGGGACGGCTCGACTTTTGGCGTTCCCTGGCCTCGTGGCGCGCTCAAGCCTTCTCAAGCCTTCAAGATCGTCGGCAAGACGGGCGAGGAGCTCCCTGTCCAGTCCTGGCCGATCGCCTATTGGCCGGACGGTTCGCTGAAATGGTCCGCCCACGCTGTCGCGAGCGGGGAGGGGCGTGACGGCCTGTCTATCGTGCCGGGCAAGAGCAAGACGCCCGCCGCGCCCTTGCTGGTGACCAAGACCGCAGACGCGATCACCGTGTCGTCGGGCGATCTGGTCTGGCGTCTGCCGACCGCGGGAGCCGAACTCGTTTCAGAGGCCCGGCGCGCGGGACGGGTCACGTTGAAGGACCTGCGATTGGTCGCGATCGCTCAGGATCAACCGACCCTGGAACCGGATGGCGTCGTCCGCTCCTCGCGCTACATCTCGAAATTCTCGACCGTCACGGTCGAGCAGACGGGCCCCGTTCGGGCTGTCGTACGCTTCGAAGGCGTTCACAGCGGCGACGGACGTACGTGGCTGCCGGTCACTGTGCGCCTCTATTTCCACGCCGGCTCCGAGGCCGTGCGCATCGTCCATAGCTTCATCCTCGATGGCGACCCGGCCAAGGACTTCATCCGGGGTCTGGGCGTCACCGCCAGCGTGCCGATGAGCGACGAGACCCATAACCGCCATGTCCGCTTCTCAGGCGAAGACGTCGGTGTGTTTGGCGAGGCCGTGCGGACCCTGACGGGCCTGCGCTCGCGGGGCGATCCGGGGCCCGCGGCGCGCGAGACCCAGATCGCCGGGCGCGCGGTGCGCACCGAAACCTTGCCGCCCAAGCTACAGGCTGGCTTGAAATGGATTCCGGAGTGGGGCGATTTCTCGCTGTCGCAGCTGACGCCCGACGGCTTCACCCTGCGCAAGCGGACGAGCGCCGGCCACGCCTGGATCGACTCCAACGCCGGACAGCGCACGCGGGGCCTGGCCTATGTCGGCGGCGTCTCGGGAGGCGTGGCGTTCGGCCTGAAGGACTTCTGGCAGCGCGCCCCGACGGGCTTGGAGATCCGAAACGCCCACACCGATCTGGCCGAGTTGACCGCTTGGATGTGGTCGCCCGAGGCGCCGGCCATGGACGTGCGGCCCTATCGCAGCGCCAACGGGATGGACACTCACCCCGAGGAGATCGAAGGTCTCGACATCACCTATGAGGACTATGAAGCCGGCTGGGACGACGCGCACGGGATCGCCAGGACGTCCGAGCTGACCTTGTGGGTGCTCGGCGCGACGCCTTCGCATGACGCCTTCTCAGCCATGGCCAGCCGGGTCGCCGACCCGCCGCGCCTGACGGTCTCGCCGCAGCGTCTGAAGGCGGCGGGCGTGTTCGGCGATTGGGATGTCGTCGACGCCTCGACGCCGACCCGCCAGCGGATCGAGGATCGGCTGACCTATCTGATCGACTACTACATGAACGAGGTGGATCAGCGGCGCTGGTACGGTTTCTGGTCCTACGGCGATGTGATGCACACCTACGATCCGGACCGCCATATGTGGCGTTACGACGTCGGCGGCTACGCCTGGGACAACTCCGAGCTCTCCACCGACCTGTGGATCTGGTACACCTATCTGCGCACCGGGCGGGCGGACGTTTTCAAGTTCGCCGAGGCCATGACCCGGCACACTGGCGAGGTCGATGTCTATCACCTCGGCCGCTTCAAGGGCTTCGGTACGCGGCACGGCGTGCAGCACTGGTCCGACTCGTCCAAGCAGCCCCGCGTCTCGAACGTCGCCTATCGGCGCATCTACTATTACCTGACCGCCGACGAGCGGGTCGGGGACCTGATGCGCGAGCTGGTCACGTCCGACTCGGCCCTGGAGGCCGTGGACATTTCACGCAAGCTGCCGCCAGCCCCGGGGCGGGAGCGGCCCAAGGGCGTGGTCGCGTCGGGCTTTGGCACGTCCTGGGGGGCGTTCCTCGGGGCCTGGCTCACGGAGTGGGAGCGCACGCGCGATCCGCGCTGGCGAGACCGGATTCTCAACGGCATGAACACGATCGCCGCCATGAAGCGACGCTGGTTCGCGGGCGAAGCGCCCTACGACCTCAAGACCGGCAAGTTCCTGGGCGACGGCGACTATGTCAGCGTCTCGCACCTGAACGCGGTGTTCGGCGTTGTCGAGATGACCTCGGAGCTGCTCGACCTGCTCGACGTTCCCGCCTATCGCAAGGCCTGGCTGGAATACTGCCGCTATTATAACGCGCCGCCCGCCGAGCTGAAGGCGTTGCTGGGCAAGGTTCCAAGCGGACGAAATCTCGGCGACGCGCACTCGCGCCTGACCGCTTACGCCGCCAAGCATGAGAACGACCACGCCCTGGCCCTGCGCGCCTGGTCGGAGTTCTTCGGCAAGGCGGGACGGGAAGGGGGCGACCTGATGCTCAGCCAGGCCCGCCGCGTCGGCGGAACGGCGGTGCTGCGTCCGATCGATGAGGATCCGGTCCTCTCGACCAACGCCGTCGCTCAGTGGAGTCTGGCGGCCATCCAGAACCTGTCCCTGATCGGCGATAGCCTGGAAGAAGCGGCGGCCGCAAACCGCTGAGCTTTGGGCCGCGCCTCCTATAGGCGCGGCCGAACGCCGCGGCGCGCTTAGAGCGCGGTGTTGACGGTCAGGATCGCGCGCGCGTTCTGGCGCGTCTGATGGCTCGCGAGGAAAAGCGACGCCAGGAAAGCAATCGACAGCGCCACGGCGACGTAGCAGGCCGGGCAATGGCCGGCGAACGCCCAGGCGTCCGCGCGCGTGCTGCAGATGGGGCCTGCCAGCATCCGCGGAAGCGACTGCTGCAGGGCGACCGCCCACGCGACAATGGCCGCTAGGCCCGTGGCCGATGGGAGATGACGAGATAGCGCTTTGAGCATGGCGGACTCCGAATTGGCCCACAGGGTCCAACAGGTTCGCTGACTTGGCTTTGAGACAGATCAAAGCACGGAGTCGACCGGTGTGACACCCCTGGGTTCCAGGTTCGACTCATGGAGTCCGCATGTCCGCCCCTTCAAACACCAGTGCTGGTCCGCCCGCGGGCTCCAGCCTTCTTCTAGTCATCTCGGTTATAGGCGCCTTTTTGGCGATTTTGGGGGCGGGTCTCACCCATGATCCCATTTTCCGCCTTCAAGCCGGCACCTTGGCCCTGGCCGGTGTGATCGCCGCCTTTGTCCTGAACGGCGGCCTCGCCGGCGGGACGCTGCGCGACCATCCCGACCAATATTCCGACAACGTCATCAAGGCCGGCGTGATCGCCACCATGTTCTGGGCGGCGGCGGGTCTGCTGGTGGGGGTGATTATCGCCGCCCAGCTGACGTGGCCGAGGATCTTCTATTTCCCCGAGCTCGGTTTCCTGAACTTCGGGCGGCTGCGGCCTCTGCACACCTCGGCGGTGATTTTCGCGTTCGGCGGCAACGCCCTGATCGCGACGTCCTTCTGGGTCGTCCAGCGCACCTGCAAGGCGCGGCTGGCCGGCGGCATCGCGCCGTGGTTCGTGTTCTGGGGCTACCAGCTGTTCATCGTGATGGCCGCGACCGGCTACCTGATGGGCGCGACCCAGGGCAAGGAGTACGCCGAGCCCGAATGGTACACCGACCTTTGGCTGACGATCGTCTGGGTGGCCTATCTGCTGGTCTTCCTGGGCACGATCTGGAAGCGCAAGGAGCCGCATATCTATGTGGCCAACTGGTTCTACCTGGCCTTCATCGTCACCATCGCCCTGCTGCACCTGGTCAACAACGCCGCCGTTCCGGTCGGCCTGCTGAACCACAAGTCCTACGGCGTGATGTCCGGCGTCCAGGACGCCCTGACCCAGTGGTGGTACGGCCACAACGCGGTCGGCTTCTTCCTGACCGCCGGCTTCCTGGCCATGATGTACTACTTCGTGCCCAAGCGCGTTGAGCGCCCGGTCTACAGCTACCGTCTGTCGATCGTGCACTTCTGGGCCCTGATCTTCATCTACATCTGGGCCGGTCCGCACCACCTGCACTACACGGCCCTGCCGCAGTGGGCGCAGACCCTGGGCATGACCTTCTCGATCATGCTGTGGATGCCCTCGTGGGGCGGCATGATCAACGGCCTGATGACCCTGTCGGGCGCCTGGGACAAGCTGCGTACGGACCCCGTCGTCCGGATGATGGTCGTCTCGATCGCCTTCTACGGCATGTCGACCTTCGAAGGTCCCGTGATGTCGATCCGCGCCGTCAACGCGCTCTCCCACTACACCGACTGGACCATCGGCCACGTGCACTCCGGCGCTCTGGGCTGGGTCGGCTTCATCAGCTTCGGCGCGGTCTACTGCCTGGTGCCGTGGCTGTGGAAGAAGCCGGGCCTGTACTCGAACAAGATGGTCGAGTGGCACTTCTGGATCGCGACCACCGGGATCCTGCTCTACATCGCCGCGATGTGGGTGTCGGGCATTATGGAAGGCCTGATGTGGCGGGAATACACCCCGCAGGGCTTCCTGGCTTACAGCTTCATCGAGACCGTCTCGGCCAAGCATATCGAGAACATCATCCGCACCGTGGGCGGCCTGATGTACCTGGCTGGCGCGCTGATCATGATCGTCAACCTCTGGAAGACGATCAGCACGCCCTCCGCCGAGCTGGCCGACGCTCCGGCCGCCCCCGCCACCGCGATCGCCTGAGGTTCCGATGTCTCTCTGGAAGCAACACTCCAAGCTTGAGCGGCATTCGCTGCTGCTCGTCGTCGGCATCCTTCTGGTCGTCTCCATCGGCGGCCTGGTCGAGATCGCCCCGCTGTTCTGGCTGCAGAGCACGATCGAGAAGGTGCAGGGCATGCGTCCCTACACCCCGCTCGAACTGGCTGGCCGCGACATCTATGTCCGTGAGGGCTGCTACCTCTGCCACTCGCAGATGGTTCGCCCGCTGCGCGACGAGGTCGAGCGCTACGGTCACTACAGCCTGGCCGCCGAGAGCATGTACGACCACCCGTTCCAGTGGGGGTCCAAGCGGACCGGTCCCGACCTGGCGCGCGTGGGCGGCAAGTACTCGGACACCTGGCACCGTGACCACCTGATCGACCCTCGCTCGGTCGTGCCGGAGTCGGTGATGCCGCCCTACAAGTTCCTGGCCGAAAAGGACCTGGACTACAGCGACATCGTCGATCGCCTGAAGACCCAACGCACGGTCGGCGTCCCCTACACGCCGGATCAGGTCGCCAACGCCAAGAAGGACCTCGAGGCCCAGGCCGATCCGTTCTCGACCGACGCCGTGGCTCTTCGTGGCCGCTACGACGCCAAGGTGGTCAACCGCGACTTCGATGGCGATCCCAACAAGATCACCGAGATGGATGCTCTGGTCGCCTACCTGCAGATGCTGGGCACCCTGGTGGACTTCAAGTCCTACAAGACCCAGGCGCCGGAGAACCAACGATGAGCGGCCTGACCTACGAAGCCGTCGCGCGCTTCGCGCAGCAAGGCGGGCTGATCTACTTCGGCCTGATCTTCCTCGCCGGCGTCGCCTACGCCCTGTGGCCCTCCAAGAAGGCCGAATTCCAACACGCCGCGCATATGCCGCTGGATGACGAGGAGCTCTCCTGATGGCTCACGAACGCGAGACCGACCACGCCACCGGCGTCGAGACGACCGGGCACGAATGGGACGGCATCAAGGAATTGGACAACCCGCTGCCTCGCTGGTGGCTGTGGATCTGGTACGTGACGATCGCCTTCTCGATCGCTTACTGGGTGGCGATGCCGGCATGGCCGGGCCTGCACAGCTACACCAAGGGCATGCTGGGCCAGTCAGACCGGGCGAACGTGGGGAAGGAGCTTACCGCTCTCGAGCTCCAACGCGGCCAAGGCGCGGCGGCGCTCCGCACCGCCAGCCTGGAGCAGATCGAAAAGGATCCGAAGCTGCAGGCCTACGCCCAGCAGGTCGGCCAGTCGGTCTTCGGCGACAACTGCGCCACCTGCCACGGCATCGGCGGCACCGGCGGCAAGGGGTACGCAAACCTCCGCGACGACGTGTGGCTGTGGGGCGGCAAGCTGGAGGACATCCAGTACACCATCACTCACGGCATCCGCAGCGGTGATGAGAACGCTCGCATGTCGCAGATGCCCGCCTACGGTCGCGACGAGCTGCTCAAGCCCGAGCAGATCGACGACCTGACCGAATACGTGGTCAAGCTGTCCAACCGTCCGGCCGACGCCGGCGCCGTGGCCCGCGCCGCTCCGATCTTCGAAACCCAATGCTCGGCCTGCCACGGCCTGGAGGGCAAGGGGAACCAGGAGCTCGGCGCGCCGAACCTGACCGACGCCGACTGGCTGTACGGTTCGGATCGCGCGTCGATCCGCGGCCAGATCTACGCCGGCAACGGCGGCGTCATGCCCACCTGGGGCGGGCGCCTGAGCCCCGAGACGATCAAGGCTCTGACGGTCTACATTCACGCCAACGCGGGTGGTCAGTAAGGGCTATGCCCACGCTTATCGACAATCGGCCTCCCGAACCTGAAACCCGGACGGCGGTCTCGGCCGCCGCCCGGGCCAGGGGGAAGGGCGACGCCAAGGGCGGGCTCTATAAGCCTCGCGAACAGATCTATCCCAAGCTGGTCCACGGCAAGTGGCGGAACGTGAAGTGGGCGCTGCTCATCATCACCCTCGGGATCTACTACATCACGCCCTGGATCCGCTGGCATCGGCCGGACGGCTTCCCGCAACAGGCGGCGCTGGTCGATTTCACCGGCCGGCGCTTCTACTTCTTCGACATCCAGCTATGGCCCCAGGAAGTTTATATCTTCACGGGCCTGCTGGTGATGTCAGCCTTGGCGCTGTTCCTGGTGACGGCGCTTTTTGGTCGTCTGTGGTGCGGTTACGCCTGCCCGCAGACGGTCTGGACAGACCTCTATATCGTTGTCGAGCGCCTGTTCGAAGGCGACCGCAACGCGCGCATGCGCCTCGACGCCGCGCCGCTGTCTTTCGACAAGGTCTGGCGCAAGACCGGCAAGCACCTGACCTGGCTGGCCATCGCCTTTGGCACCGGCGGCGCCTGGATCTTCTACTTTCATGACGCGCCGACGCTGCTCCGCACCTTCTGGACCGGCGACGCGCCGGTCACGGCCTATGTCTCGTGCGGCCTGCTGACCTGCACGACCTACATCTTCGCCGGCTGGATGCGCGAGCAGGTCTGCACCTACATGTGCCCCTGGCCCCGCATCCAGGGCGCGATGCTGGACCATCACTCGCTGCAGGTGACCTATCTGGGCTATCGCGGCGAGCCGCGCGGTCCGCACAAGAAGGGCCAGAGCTGGGAGGGGCGGGGCGACTGCGTCGACTGCCGCCAGTGCGTGGTGGTCTGCCCGATGGGGATCGACATCCGCGATGGCGCTCAGCTGGAGTGCATCAACTGCGGTCTCTGCGTCGACGCCTGCGACGACATCATGACCAAGATGGGCCGTCCGACCGGCCTGATCGCTTACGATTCCGAAGCCGCGGTTTCGCACCGTGGCTCGGGCTGCAAGCCTCGGTACAAGCCGGTCCGCAGCCGGACGATCTACTACGCCTTGGCCCTGGGCATCGTTGGCGGACTCACCCTGTGGTCGTTGATCGCCAGGCCTGACGCCGATCTCCACGTGATCCGTGACCGAAATCCCGTGTTTGTGCGGATGCACGATGGCGCGGTGCGTGACGGCTATACGCTGAAGATCGGAAACCGAACTTTCGTCGAGCAGCGTTTCGACGTCGCGTTCGAGGGCGTGCCCGGAGCCCGCCTCAGCCATCCTGGCGCCCAAGGCGAGCACGTCAGCATCGTCGTCCCCGCCGACCAGGTCGTGCCGCTGCGCGTCTTCGTCACCACCCCTCCGAACGCCGAACTGGACGCCAGTGTCCCGGCCCGGTTCATCATCCGGTCGGGTGACGTCCAGGCCGAGGCCAAGACCGTCTTCCTCTCAGGAGCCGCGAACCCGCAATGACCAGCGCAACGCAAACGATCGCCAAGGTTCCGTCCGAGAAGGGCCGCATCACCGGCTGGCATGTGCTGATCGGCGTGGTGCTGTTCTTCGCGACAGTCATCGCGGTCGACATCGTCTTCATGGTTCAGGCCTACAGGACCTTCTCGGGCGAGGTGGCCTCGAACCCGTACGAGACGGGGCTGGCGTTCAACCGCACCCTGGCGCAGCGCCAGAAGGAGGCGGCCCTGGGCTGGTCCGCCAGCGTCGAGACGCCCGAGGGCAAGGCCGTGGTGGTCAAGGTTCTCGACCGTGACGCCAAGCCCCTGGACGGCCTGTCCTTGACCGGCGTCCTGGAGCGTCCCGCGACCGAAACCGGACGTCAGACCCTGAACTTCCGCTCTCTGGGCGGCGGTCGCTACCAAGCGGCCGCGCGACTGGACGGCGCCTGGGACCTGCGGGCCACGGCTCGCAACGCCAAGGATATGTTCGAGATCGAAACGCGCCTAGTGGAGCCCGCGCGATGAGCCAGAGCCTGACCCTGCATCGTGACCTCGAGGCCTTTGTTCGGCGGGACGAGGCGGGGAAGGGCCGTCTCGAACTGCTCGTCAGCGGCGCGCGTTGCGCTGGCTGCATCAACAAGATCGAGAAGGCGGTCCGCGAGATTCCCGGCGTGGACGCGGCTCGCCTGAACCTCACGACCGGCAAGCTTGCCGTCCAGTTGGAAGGCAAGGAAGCCGATCCCGAGCGCGTGGTCGAGACCGTCGAGGCGCTCGGCTATCGCGCCTGCCTGTTCGATCCCGGCGAAGCCGCCGCCGCGCAGGATCGTGAAGGGCGCGAGCTCGCCGTCGCCCTCGGCGTGGCCGGCTTCGGGGCCGGCAACGTCATGATGTTCACCGTGCCCGCCTGGGCCGGCCTTTTTGGGCAGGAGCTGAACAGCTCCACCCTGACGCTGATGTACTGGATGGCCGCGATCGTCGCGACGCCTTGTGCGCTGTTCGCCGGGCGTCCGTTCTTCCGGTCCGCCTGGGCCTCGCTGAAGCGAGGCAAGGCCAATATGGACGTGCCGATCTCGATCGGCGTGATCCTGACCCTGATCGTCAGCTTCTCCGAGACGATCCTGCGCGGCAAGCACGCCTATTTCGACGCGGCGGTGACGCTGCTGTTCCTGCTGCTGATCGGCCGCTACCTGGATCACCGCCTGCGCGCCAACGCCCGCTCGGCCGCGCGCGATCTTCTGGCCTTGCAGACCCCGGTCGCCATGCGCTTGATCGACGGCGTCGAGCAGGGCGTTCCCGTCGCCGACGTCAAGATCGGCGATCAGCTCGTTGTCGCGCCCGGGGACCGCGTGCCGGTCGATGGGCTTGTCGAGAGCGGCCAGTCCGAACTCGACAACGCGCTGATCACCGGCGAGACCGCTCTGGCCCCTGTCGGCGCGGGCGCGCGCTTGCACGCCGGCGCCCTGAACCTGTCGGGCCGGTTGGTGATGACCGCCACGGCGCGGAGCGAGGACTCCACGGTGGCGGCCATCGCCCGACTGATGGAAGCCGGCGCCCAGACCCGCTCGGCCTATGTGCGGCTGGCCGACAAGGCCGCCGCGCTGTACGTGCCGGTCGTGCACACCGCCGCGGCCCTGACCTTCGTCGGCGGCTGGGCGCTGGGCCTTGGTCCGCGCGAAGCGCTGCTGCGCGCGGCCGCCGTGCTGATCGTCACCTGTCCCTGCGCCCTGGGTCTCGCCGTGCCCGCCGTCCAGATCGCCGCCAGCAGCCGCCTTTTCCGCAAGGGCGTGCTGGTCAAGTCCGGCGCCGCGCTCGAGCGGCTGGCCGAGGTCGACCACGTCGTTTTCGACAAGACGGGGGTGCTGACCGAAGGCCGCCCGCGCCTGATCGACGCGCCGGCGCATCTGGTCGCCATGGCCGCGCCGCTGGCCCGCGCCTCGCGCCACCCGCTGGCCAAGGCCATGGCCGCTCAGGCCGGCCTGGGGCCGGTCGCGATCGACTGCGTCGAGACGGCGGGGCAGGGCGTCGAGGGCGTCATCGACGGTCGCCGCGCGCGTCTGGGCCGCGCCGCCTTCGTCGGCGTGACCGGTGGCGACGCCCGCGAGACCGAGCTGTGGTTCGGCTTCGAAAACGACATCAAGATCCGCTTCGTGTTCGAGGACCAGCCCCGCGCCGACGCGGCTGACACCCTCGCGCGCCTTCGCCGCATGGGCCTATCGGTCGAGATCCTATCCGGCGATCTCGCCGGTCCGGTGAGCGACATCGCGCGCGAGGTCGGCGTCGCCGAATGGCGCGCGGGCCTGACGCCGTTCGACAAGGCCGCGATCGTGGATCAGTTCAAGGCCGACGGCCGCAAGGTCCTGATGGTCGGCGACGGCCTCAATGACGCCGCGGCGCTCTCCAAGGCCCACGCTTCGATGGCGCCCGGCGCGGCCGTGGACGCCGCCCAGAACGCCGCCGACCTCGTCTTCACCGGCGAGGGACTCGAAGCGGTCGTCGAAGCGATCGATACGGCCCGCGAAGCGCGCCGCCGGGCGCTCGAGAACTTCGGCTTCTCGGCGCTCTACAATGTCGTGGCCACGCCAGCGGCCATGTTCGGCCTGATCAATCCCTTCATCGCCGCTTTGGCGATGTCGGGCTCCTCGATGGTCGTGCTGCTGAACGCCGCGCGGCCGCGCATCGCCTGGAGGCGTCGATGAACATCGTCCTGTTTCTGGCTCCGTTCTCGATCGGCCTTGGGGCCATGGGCCTTTTCGCCTTCTTCTGGACCATGCGTTCGGGCCAGTACGAGGATCCTAAGGGCGACGCCGCCCGGATCCTCTACGACCACCTCGAGGACAAGCCGCCCGAGGATTGATCCAAATCACGGCGGGGGCCGGGAAGGCGGAGCAGGTTGCCCGCGTCAGGAGAGACGCATGACCGCTGCCGCCGCCACGATTCCCGCCAACGACCAACGCGCGCTTCTGACGCGCTACGACAGCCGGGCGCCCCGCTACACCAGCTACCCGACCGCGCTGCAGTTCTCGAAAGAGGTCGACGCGGAGGTCTATGGCGATTGGCTGGCGGGCCTGGATCCGCGCGAGCCGGTCTCCCTCTACGCCCACATCCCGTTCTGTGATCGCCTGTGCTGGTACTGCGGCTGCAACACCCGGGTGGTGAAGAAGCAGGCCCTAATCAGCGAATATGTCGAACGCCTGGTCGACGAACTGGCGCTGGTCGAGGCTCGCTTGCCGGGCCGGATCAAGGCCGGCGCGGTGCACCTGGGCGGCGGCACGCCCAACATGCTTTCGCGCGACGATCTCGTGCGACTGTTCGGCGCCCTGCGCCACGTCTTCCCGTTCGCCCCGGGCGTCGAGATATCGGCCGAGCTCGATCCGGCCGTCCTCACCGAGAGCTGGGTCAAGGCCGCGGCTTTCCACGGCCTGACCCGCGCCAGTCTGGGCGTCCAGGATCTGGCGCCGCACGTCCAGGAGGCGGTCAATCGCGTCGAGCCGTTCGAGGTCGTGGCGCGCGCGACTCACTGGCTGCGCCAAGCCGGCGTCGCCTCGATCAATCTCGACCTGATGTACGGCCTGCCCAAGCAGATGACCGCCGACGTCGTCGCGACGCTGGACAAGGTGCTGACCCTGCGGCCCGAGCGCATCGCCCTGTTTGGCTACGCGCACGTGCCGTGGGCGCGGACGCACCAGAAGCTGATCCGCGAAGAGGACCTGGCGGACGCCAATGGCCGCTTCGAGCAGAGCCAGGCCGCCGCCGAGCGTCTCGTGAAGGCCGGCTATGTCGCGATCGGCCTCGATCACTTCGCCTTGCCGAACGACGATCTGGCCCTCGGTGTCGCCACCGGCACGCTGCGCCGAAACTTCCAGGGCTACACCACCGACCAGCATCCGACGCTGATCGGTCTTGGCGCGTCGTCGATCGGTCGCATGCCCGGCGGCTATGTCCAGAACCTGACCGCCGAAGTCGCTTGGCGCGACGCCATCGTCCAGGGCCGGCTACCGGTCGCCCGCGGTGTGAAATTGACCGCGGACGATCGGCTGCGCGCCGACGTGATCGAGCGGCTGATGTGCGATTTCCAGGTCGACCTCGCGGCGGTCGCCGCGCGGCACGGCGTTTCGTCGGCCATCTTCGCGGCAGACATCACCAAGCTCGCGGAGCTGCGCGCCGACGGCCTCGTGGAGGTCGCTGGCGATGTCGTTCGCGTGACCGCCACGGGCCGTCCGTTCATGCGCTTGGCCGCCCAGGCGTTCGATCACCGGTCAGACGCGCAGGAAGGCTTCTCTCGCGCGATCTAGTTTTCAGAAACTGATCGAGGTCAAGGTCGAGTGCTTCGAAATCCCGCAAATAAAGATCGCGACGAAAATTAGAGAGTCGCCACTTCTGGGGATAGATGATGAAGACGCTTATTCTTTCGGCCATCGCGGCGACGGCTCTGGCTGGCGGCGTGGCGCACGCTGAGGACTTCTCGCCGAACGCCAAGGGCGATTTCATCGTCCATGCGCGTATCACGCAAGTCGCGCCGGACAAGGATGCGGCCATCCTGACCGCCGCGGGCGCGGCCACCGGCCTGAAAGCCCATGTGAAGGACGACATCAAGCCGACCCTGGGCTTCACCTACTTCCTGACCGACAAGGTCGCCGTTGAAGCCATCCTGGGCACCACCGAGCACGACATCCGCGCTCAAGGCGGTACGACGGACGTTCTGGTCCACAAGACCTGGGTGCTGCCGCCGGTCGTGACCCTGCAGTACCACCCGCTGCCGGCCGCTCGCGTCAGCCCCTATGTCGGCGCGGGCATCAACTACATGCTGTTCTACAGCAGCAAGGACAAGAACGGCTTCACCGTGAAGGTCGACGACGGCTTCGGCTACGCCCTGCAGGCCGGCGTCAACGTCAAGCTGAAGGACAACTGGCTGCTGAACGCCGACATCAAGAAGGTCTATTTCAGCACCGACGCCAAGATCAACGGCGGCGCCCTGAAGGCCAAGGTGGACCTGGATCCGCTGGTGTCTTCGGTCGGCTTCAGCCGCAAGTTCTAAGACCCGCCGCCGGCTTCTCCGGCGACACGTGCGCGACGCAAGGTTCGGCCCGCAAGGGTCGGACCTTGTTTGCGTTTTCGCTCCAAGCCTCGGTGTCTTGGGGCGGGGCCGTCGATCTCGCTGGCTGCGAGCCGACCGCCAAGGCATGATAGCAAGCGCGCCCGCCGACGTGCCTGCGCGCCTTTGGCGACACGCCTGAAATCGAAGGACTAGACGCGCGCCATGTTCCACCGCCCTTCTCAGCACAAGGACTTCGGAGTGTTCCTGCCGGTCGCCAACGGCGGCTGGATCATCTCCAAGACCGCGCCGGTCCTCGACGGCCTCTACGCTCAGAACCGCGCCGCCGCGGTGAAGGCCGATGAGGTCGGCATGGATTTCGTGATGTCGATGGGCAAGTTCCGCGGTTTCGGCGGCGAGACCGACCATTGGGGCACGGCTCTGGAGTCCGTGACCATGATGGCGGGCATCGCCGAGGCGACCAAGACCGTGAAGATCTGGGCGACCATCCATCCGCTGCTGCAGAACCCGGCCGTGGCGGCCAAGATGATCGCCACCTTGGACCACATCAGCGGCGGCCGCGCGGGCCTGAACATCGTGGCCGGCGCCTACAAGGGCGAGTTCGACCAGATGGGCGCGTGGGACGACTCCCTGACCCACGACGACCGCTACGCCCTGACCGAGGAATGGACGACGATCGTCAAGCGGCTGTGGGCCGAGGACAGCGTCGACTTCCAGGGCAAGTACTTCACGATGAAGGACTGCCAGTCCAAGCCCAAGCCATTGTCCAAGCCGCGTCCGGACCTGGTCTGCGCCGGCATGAGCGACCGGGGCTTTCAGTTCTCGGTGCGCGAAGCCGACATCTGTTTCATCGGCGGCCGCACCCCGGACGAGCGCCGCGACGCCTCGCTGCGGGCCAAGAAGACCGCCGAGGCGATGGGCAAGAGCATCAAGACCTTCGCCATGTGCACCGTCGTTCACGGCGACACGGACGCCGACGCCGAGGCCAAGGTCGAGCACTACAAGAGCGGCGCCGACATGGGCGCCATCCTGGCCATGCTGGAAAGCTGGGGCGTGCCGGCCGAGAAACTGTCGAGCGTGGCGGCCGCCCAGGGGGCGTTCATGACCCATACCGTGGTCGGCTCGCCCAAGACCTGCGGCGAGCAGATCGAGACGTTCCTGCGCTACTGCGAACTGGACGGCCTGATGATGATCTTCCCCGACTATGTCGAAGGGCTGACCATGTTCGGGTCCGAGATCCTGCCGGGCCTGCGGGCGGTGTTTCAGTGAATGCGATGACGACAGCGGCGGGCATGGCCGACGATTTGAAAGCCTGGATCGCGCCGTCGCGGACGGCGGTGCTGGTGATCGACATGCAGGTCGACTTCGCCTCGCCCGAAGGCGCTCTGGGCCAGTATGTCGACATGGCCGCGGTCCAGCCCGCCGTGGCCGCCGCCGAGCGTCTGGTCGACGCGGCGCGCGGGGCGCGGGTTCCGGTCATCTTCGTTGGCCTTTTCACAACGCCGGAGACGGACTCGCCGAGCTGGAAGGAGCGCATGCGCCGTCGCGGCGGCGACCCGGACAACGAGAGCGCCCTGTGCCGCGAGGGCCAGCCCGGCTCGGACTTCTACGGTCCCAAGCCGCTGCCGGGCGAGGTCGTCGTCCACAAGACCCGTTATAGCGGCTTCGCTGGCACGGACCTCGACGCGCGACTGAAGGCCCTCGGCGTCGACACCCTGATCGTGGCCGGCCTGACCACCGAGTGCTGCGTCGACAGCACCGTGCGCGACGCCTTCAGCCTGGACTATCACGTCTTCGTCGCGGCCGACGCCTGCGCCGCCTACGAGGCCGACATCCACGCCGCCTCGCTGAAGGTGATGGAACTGAACAGCGCGATCCTGACCGACACGAACGCGATCGCCGCCGCCTGGAGCCGCTAGGGCCTGCCGACGGCCTTTGGGAAGCGGGCCGGCCGGCTATGACCGGCCCGCTCGCAGGCTACTTGGCGACGCCGACCTTGAAGATCATCACATTGCGATAGGTCTGGCCGGGATCGAGGCGCACCGGCGCGAACTGGGGCTTGTTCGGCGCGTCCGGGAAGTGCTGCGGCTCCAGCGCGATGCCATCGCCCTGGCGGTACAGCTTGCCGCTCTTGCCGATCCACGAACCATCCAGGAAGTTGCCGGCATAGAACTGGACGCCCGGCTGGTCAGAGAGGATCTCGAGCACGCGCCCGCTCTTGGGATCGGCCAGTCGCGCCGCCAAGCGAAGAGCGCCGCCCGATTTGCCGTTCAGCACGTAGTTATGGTCATAACCCTTACCGACGATCAGCTGCGGCTCGCTGGCGTCACGGATGCGCGCGCCGACGGCCGTGGGCGTCCGGAAGTCGAAGGCGGTTCCCGCCACCGGCGTGGTCGCGCCCGTGGGGATCAGTTCGTTGTCGACGGGTGTGTAGCCGTCCGCGGGGATCGTCAGCAGGTTGCCCATGGCGCCGTCCGGCGAGCCTTCGCCAGCGACGTTGAACAGGGCGTGGTTGGTCATGTTGACGATCGTCGGCTTGTCGGTCGTCGCGCCGTAGGTGATCGTCAGCTGGTTCTGTTCATCGAGCGCGTAGGTCGCCGTGGCGTTCACGGTCCCGGGATAGCCCTGGTCGCCGTCTGGGCTGACATAGCCTAGCGTCACCGAAGCCGTCGGACCGGACTTCGTCTCCAGCACCTTCCAGACGACCTTGTCGAAGCCCTTCACGCCGCCATGCAGGGCGGCGACGCCGTTGTTGTTCAGCGCCAGCTGGTAGGTCTTGCCGTCCAACTCGAAGCGGCCCTTGCCGATGCGGTTGGCGAAGCGACCGACGGTGGCGCCGAAATAGCTGGCGTTCTTCACATAAGTCGCCGCGTCGTTGAAGCCGAGCACGATGTCGGCCTTCTTGCCGGCCTTGTCGGGGGCGACCAGAGACTGCAGTGTCGCGCCATAGGTGATCACCGTGGCGCTGACGCCCTTGGCGTTGGTCAGGGTGACGGCTTCAACCGCCTCGCCGGACGGCGTCTGGCCGAAAGGACGGCGGGAAAGTTCGGCGGCCGTGGCCGTGGATGTCGCCGCCAGGGCGAGCGCGCCGTACAGGGCGATGGTCTTGAGCGTCATGTTTCCTCTCCGTCTTGTTCTGTTGGCGCTGCGCTATTCGATGAAGGGTGGCGCGACCACCCGCTCGCTGAGCAGGAAAGCGTCGGCGACGTGGCGCAGCGGCGCGACATCGACATCGCTTGCCCCGTCCGCGATCAGTCGGGCGAATTCATCGTAGAGACCGGGATACTCGCGATCCGGACCCTCATGCATCAGCTGGCCGTCGATCCAGAGCTTGGCGCCGCCATTGGTCAATTTCAGCGCGCCGCCGTCGGTGTCGACCTCGATGTCCCAGCTTTGCGGGCCGGTCTGCAGGAAATCGAGCTCGGCCCGGATCGGCGCGCCGCCGGCGTCGCGGAAGTCCAGCTCGGCCTGGATCGGCGATTGCCGGTTCTCCGGAACGTGCAGCACGCCGCGCGACAGGAAGAAGGGCAGGGGTAGGATCCGCGTGACGATCGACAGGGCGTTGATGGCCGGGTCGAAGACCCCCAGGCCGCCAGCCTCCCAGATCCAGTCCTGGCCCGGGTGCCAGACCCGCACGTCTTCTTTCCAGTTGATCCGCACGGCCCTGACGGTCCGCTCCGCCAGCCACGCGCGCGCGGGCTCGACCCCGGTGGCGAAGCGGGAGTGCCAAGTGGCCTGAAGCGTCAGGCTGCGGGCGGCCGCGGTCTGACGCAGATCCTCGACCTCGCTGAGCGTCGCGCCAGGCGGCTTTTCCAGCATCACGTGCTTGCCCGCCGCCAGGGCCATATGGGCCAGGGCGTGGCGAGGCTGCGGGGGCGTACATAGCGCCACGGCGTCGACCATCACGTCGCTGGCCAGCAGAGCGGTCAGATCGGTGAAGTGAGCGACGCCATCAAGATCGGCGTTGCGGCTGACGATCGCGACCAGCTCGAAGCGCGGATCGGCGGCGATGGCGGGCAGGTGCTGGTCGCGGGCGATCTTGCCAAGGCCCACAAGCGCCAGGCGGATCGGCGTCACAGCGCGCGCACCGTGACGGGGCGTTCGGCCGCCTGGCCCAGGGAATTGCGCACAGGATAGAGGAAGGGGGCGGCCTCGATCTCGAACACATCACCCGCCTTCGTCTGGAAGCCTTCGGAGAACGACAGGGTCGCGGTGCCGAAGAAGTGGACGTGAACGTCGCCCGGGCGGCGGAACAGGTCGTACTTGAAGTGATGATGTTCGAGATTGGCGATCGCGTGGGACATGTTCGCCTCGCCCGACAGGAAGGGCTTCTCCCAGGCCACCGCGCCGTCGCGCAGAATGCGGCTGGCGCCGCGAACGTCGTCGGGCAGCGGGCCCGTCAGCAGCTCCGGGCCCAGGGCCGCCTGACGCAGCTTCGAGTGGGCTAGCCAGAGGTAGTTGCCGCGCTCGATCACGTGGTCCGAGAATTCGTTGGCCAGGCAGAAGCCCAGGCGGTGAGGCGTCCCGTCCGGACCGATCAGATAGACACCGGCGATCTCGGGCTCCTCGCCGCCATCCTTGGCGAAGGCCGGGGAGGTGAGGGGCTGGCCCGGGCCAACTAGTTGCTGGCCATCGCCCTTGTAGAACCACTCCGGCTGCACGCCTTCCTGGCCGGACGCAGGCTTGCCGCCTTCGACCCCCATCAGGAACATCCGCATCGAGTCGGTCAGCTGTTCGCCCGACTGGGCGGCCTTGTGCATCTTGTCGCGACCTTCCGCCGAGCCAAGGTGGGTGAGGCCGGTGCCCGTCAGCAGCAGGTGAGCGGTGTCCGAATGGTCGATCGGCGCCAGAACCCGGCCCTCGGCCAAGGCGGCCGGGATATCGAGCTCTTCGCCCAGCTCCTGCGCCTGCGCCGCTTCGGCCAGAGTCGCATTCACGGCGATGGCGGACTGGGCCAGATCGTAGAGCGTGTCGGCGACCATGACGCGCCGGGCGAGGCCGCCGTCGTCGACCGCCGCCAGCCGTCGTTCGCCGTCGCCGGTCTTCAACTGCACGAACCTGAACACCATGGCGAACGCTCCTAGCTTGTAATAGTCTGACAAATACCGTCACCGACGCGGGTGTCAAACCTCGTTTGCATGAGAGGTGCGGGACTCTCGGTCGGCTTTGGTGACAGGACTTGCGGCTGGTCGCAATGGGGCCGAGGTCTAAGGGGCGCCACCAGGCTTGGCGGCGCAATTCCGCAGGCGGTGAGCCGCCCGAACGTTGCTCGCCGTGATTGACGACCCCGACGGGCAAGGATAGTCAGACAAATATTATAATACAAATCCGCTTGGACGGTCCCGCGCTTATGCTTGGCCGTTCCGGTCGCATAGCGTCGTCAAGGAATGTCATGAGCGCCGACCCTGTTTCCCCCCGCGCCCTTCGTTCGCGCGCGTGGTTTGATAATCCGGACAACATTGACATGACGGCGCTTTATCTGGAGCGCTATCTGAACTTTGGTCTGACGCTGGAGGAGCTGCAGTCGGGTCGCCCGATCATCGGCATCGCCCAGACGGGCTCGGACCTGTCGCCGTGCAACCGCCACCACCTGGTGCTGGCCGAGCGGGTGCGCGAGGGGATCCGCAGCGCGGGCGGTATCGTGCTGGAGTTCCCGGTCCACCCGATCCAGGAGACGGGCAAGCGGCCGACGGCGGGGCTGGACCGCAACCTCTCGTACCTCGGCTTGGTGGAGCTGCTCTACGGCTATCCGCTGGACGGGGTGGTGCTGACCATCGGCTGCGACAAGACCACGCCCGCCTGCCTGATGGCGGCGGCGACGGTCAACATCCCGGCCATCGCGCTCTCGGTCGGTCCGATGCTGAACGGCTGGCACAAGGGCCAGCGCACGGGGTCTGGCACCATCGTCTGGAAGGCCCGCGAACTGCTGGCGGCCGGCGAGATCGACAACGCCGGCTTCATCAAGCTGGTGGCCAGCTCGGCGCCCTCGACCGGCTATTGCAACACCATGGGCACGGCCACGACCATGAACTCGCTGACCGAGGCGCTGGGCATGTCGCTGCCCGGCTCGGCGGCGATCCCCGCGCCCTACCGCGACCGGCAGGAAAACGCCTACCGCACGGGTCTTCGCATCGTCGACATGGTGCATGAAGACCTCAAGCCCTCGGACGTGCTGACCCGCGAGGCGTTCCTCAACGCCATCGCCGTCAACTCGGCGATCGGCGGCTCGACCAACGCCCCGATCCACCTCAACGCCCTGGCCCGCCACGTGGGTGTCGAGCTGTCGATCGACGACTGGCAGGACAAGGGCGAGCACGTGCCGCTGCTGGTCAACCTGCAGCCGGCCGGGGAATATCTGGGCGAGGACTACTACCGCGCCGGCGGGGTTCCCGCTGTCTTCGGCCAGCTGATCGAGCAGGGCCTGATCCACGAGGACGTCAAATGCGTCTCGGGCCAGACCATCGGCGAGCAGTATCGCGGCGTCCAGATCGAGGACGAGGACGTCATCCGTCCGTTCTCGCGGCCGCTGGTCGAGCGGGCGGGCTTCGTGGTCATGCGCGGCAATCTCTTCAACTCGGCGATCATGAAGACCAGCGTGATCTCCGAGGCCTTCCGCGAGCGCTACCTGTCCAACCCCGACGATCCGGACGCCTTCGAGGGCGTGGCGGTCGTGTTCGACGGGCCCGAGGACTATCACCACCGGATCGACGATCCGTCGGTGGGCATCACCGCCAACTCGATCCTGTTCATGCGCGGGGCCGGCCCCGTGGGCTATCCCGGCGCGGCCGAGGTGGTGAACATGCGCGCCCCCGACTACCTGATCAAGCAAGGCATCCACCAACTGCCCTGCATCGGCGATGGCCGCCAGTCGGGCACCTCGGGCTCGCCGTCAATCCTCAACGCCTCGCCCGAAGCGGCCGTGGGCGGGGGCCTGGCGCTGCTGAAGACCGGCGACAAGGTCCGCTTCGACCTGCGCAAGTCACGGGTCGACGTGCTGGTCCCGCCCAGCGAGATCGTCGAGCGGCGCAAGGCGCTGGAGGCCGCCGGCGGCTATCCCTATCCCGAAAGCCAGACCCCCTGGCAGGAGATCCAGCGCGCCGTCGTCGGACAGCTCGAAACCGGCGCCGTCCTCGAAAACGCCGTCAAATACCAGCGCATCGCCCAGACCAAGGGCCTGCCCAGGGATAACCACTAACCGCATTCGCCGCCGGCTCCTCCCAGGGGCCGGCGGCTTTTACATGCGCGTAGAGCTTCGCGGTTCGGAACGTTATTGTACGACAAAATAACCGCTGCTATGCACGCGGTTAGAACAAGGCGGAGCCCTGAAGCATCCGCGCGTAAATGGAGAGGGACAGTAGATGGCGATGGCCAAGACGTTTCTAGGCGCAGCGGTTGCGCTGCTGGCGATGGCGGCGAGCGCGCAAGCCGGCGAGATTTCCGCGACGGCCACGCTCAAGGCCGACAAGCCTGGCGCGCCGATCTCGCGCTACATCTACGGCCAGTTCTCCGAACACCTGGGCGCGGGCATCTATGACGGGGTGTGGGTTGGTCCCGACTCTAAGATCCCCAATGTTCGGGGCATCCGCAGCGACGTCGTCGCGGCGCTGAAAGACATCAAGACCCCGGTGATCCGCTGGCCGGGCGGCTGCTTCGCCGACGAATATCGTTGGCGCGACGGCATCGGCCCGCGCGACAAGCGCCCGTCGCGCAAGAACAATTGGTGGGGCGGCTCGCCCGAAACCAACGCCTTCGGCACGCACGAATTCATGGACTTCGCCGAACAGGTCGGCGCTGACCCGTATGTCTCGATCAACGTCGGCTCTTCCAATCCGACCGAGATGCGCGAGTGGATCGAGTACATGATCTCGCCCGGCGACGACACCCTGGCTCAGGAGCGTCGTGCGAACGGGCGCGACAAGCCCTTCAATCTGCCCTTCGTCGGCATCGGTAACGAGAGTTGGGGCTGCGGCGGTGAAATGACCGCCGAGTACTACGCCAACGAATATCGCCGTTTCTCGGCGTTCTTCCACAAGAACGACGACAACAAGGCCGTGCGCATCGCTTCGGGCGCCAACTCGTTCGACGTGAACTGGACCGACGTGGTCACGAAGAACGCCGGCAAGTACATGGACGCCATCTCGCTGCACTACTACACCATCCCGACGGGCAAATGGTCCAAGAAGGGCGCGGCGACCGGCTTCGACAAGGCCGCCTGGGGACAGACCTTCGCTCAGACCCTGCGGATGGATGACCTGCTCAAGCAGCATATCGCCGCGATGGACAAGAACGATCCCAGCAAGCGGATCGGCCTTTATGTCGACGAGTGGGGGACCTGGTACGATGTCGAGCCGGGCACCAATCCGGGCCATCTCTACCAGCTGAACACCCTGCGCGACGGCGTTCTGGCGGCGGCGAACTTCAACATCTTCCACCGCTATACCGACCGGGTGAAGATGACGAACATCGCCCAGACCATCAACGTGCTGCAGGCGATGATCCTGACCCAGGGCGACAAGATTGTCCTGACGCCGACCTACTACGCCTACAAGATGTACGTGCCGTTCCAGGATTCGACGGCGATCCCCCTGGACGTCGACGCGCCCGAGATCGACGTGGCCGGAACCAAGATCCCGGCCTTCAACGCCTCGGCCGCCAAAGGCAAGGACGGCAAGACCTATGTGGCCGTCGCCAACATGTCGCCGGACGATGGCGTGAAGCTGTCGGTGGCGCTGGGCGACCTGAAGGCCAAATCGGTGTCGGGCCAGGTGCTGACCGCCGACAAGATGGACGCGATGAACGCCTTTGGCGTCAAGCCGACCGTCGCGCCGGCGCCGTTCAAGGGCGGCAAGATCGCCGGCGACAAGCTGACGCTGGATATTCCGGCGAAGTCCGTGGTGGTGGTCGCGCTCGACTAGGCCGCCTCCTTCATCGAAGTCGGGCGTGATCTTCGCCTAGGATCACGTCCGGCGCCGCGCCATTAGGCTGCACGAGGCCGCCATGACCCTGACCCGTCGGTCCACGCTCGCCGGTCTCGGCGCGGCCTCCGCGGCCACGGCCGCGCATGCCGGCGGGGCGACGCCAAAGGCTTCGCCCTTGCGCCTGTGGTATCGCCAGCCCGCCAAGACGTGGGTCGAGGCGCTGCCGGTGGGCACGGGCAGGCTGGGCGCCATGGTGTTCGGCGGCGTCGACGTCGAGCGGCTGCAGTTGAACGAGGACACGCTTTGGGCCGGCGGGCCCTACGAGCCGATCAATCCGGAGGCCGGCGCGGCTTTGCCGGAAATCCGCCGGCTGATCGACACGGGCGACTACGCCAAGGCCGCCCAACTGGCCGAGACCAAGTTTGTCGGCGTTCCCAAGCAGCAGATGTCGTACCAGACGATCGGCGATCTGAAGCTCGACTTTCCGGGGCTGGCCGAACCGGCCAGCTATGTTCGAGAGCTGAACCTCGACGGCGCGATCGCCACGACGCGCTTCAAGGCCGGAGGCGTGGACCATGTTCGCGAGGTGATCGCTAGCGCGCCCGACGGCGTGATCGCGGTGCGTCTGACGGCCAGCCGTCGCGGCGCGATCAGCGTGGATCTGGGTTTTGCCTCGCCGCTGAAGTCAGCGCCGGCCGCGCGCGTGGAGGGGCGTAGCCTGGTGCTGGCTGGCGCCAACGACAGTCAACAAGGCATCCCCGCCAAGCTGCGGTTCGAATGCCGCGTCGATGTCCGCGCCAAGGGCGGGCGCGTGAGCGGGCAGGGCGAGACCCTGTCGATCCGCGACGCCGACGAGGTGATCCTGCTGATCGCCGCGGCGACCAGCTACCGTCGCTATAACGACGTCTCCGGCGATCCGACGGCGTTAAACAAGGCCACGCTGGCCAGGCTGTCGAACAAGCCGTGGGCCAAGATTCTCGCCGGCCACCAGGCCGACCACCACGCCTTGTTCCGGCGCGTCGAGGTCGATTTCGGCCGCACGCGCGCCGAGCTCTCGCCGACCGACGAGCGGATCAAGGCCTCGCCGATGACCGACGATCCGTCACTGGCGGCGCTCTACTATCAGTACGGGCGCTACTTGCTGATCGCGTGCTCGCGGCCGGGAACCCAGCCCGCCAACCTGCAGGGCGTCTGGAACGACAAGCCCTCGGCGCCGTGGGGCGGCAAGTACACGATCAACATCAACACCGAGATGAACTACTGGCCGGCCGAGCCGACCAGCCTGCCCGAACTGGTCGAGCCGCTGATCGCGCTGGTGAGGGATCTCTCGGAGACCGGCGCGCGCACCGCCAAGGCGATGTACGGCGCGCGCGGCTGGGTGGCGCACCACAACACCGATCTATGGCGCGCGACCGCGCCAGTGGACGGCGCGCCGTGGGGCGTTTGGCCCACCGGCGGCGCCTGGCTCTGCAAGCACCTGTGGGACCACTACGACTACGGACGCGATCGCGCCTATCTGGCGCGGGTCTATCCGCTGATGAAAGGCTCGGCGCGGTTCTTCCTCGACACCCTGGTGGTCGATCCGAAGTTTGGCGTGCTGGTCACCAATCCTTCGCTGTCGCCCGAGAACGACCACGGCCACGGCGCCTCGATCGTCGCGGGCCCGACCATGGACCAGGCGATCATCCGCGATCTGTTCGACAACTGCCTGAAGGCCGAGGCGGTGCTGGGCGCCGATCAGACCTTCGTCGCTGAGCTCAAGACGGCGCGCGACAAGCTGGCGCCCTACAAGGTCGGTAAGGACGGCCAACTGCAGGAGTGGCAGGAGGACTGGGACGCCGACGCGCCCGATATCCACCACCGCCACGTCTCGCACCTCTATGGCCTGTTCCCATCGGACCAGATCGCGATCGACACGACGCCGAAGCTGGCGGCGGCGGCGAGACAGACCCTGGTCACGCGCGGCGATCTCTCCACCGGCTGGGCCATCGCCTGGCGGCTGAATCTCTGGGCGCGGCTGGGCGAGGGCGATCACGCCCACGGGATCCTGCGGCTGCTGCTAGGGCCCGAGCGAACCTATCCGAACATGTTCGACGCCCATCCGCCGTTCCAGATCGACGGAAACTTCGGCGGCGCCTCGGGCATGACCGAGATGATCCTGCAGAGCCGCAACGACCGGATCTACCTGTTGCCTGCTCTGCCGTCGGCCTGGCCCACGGGTCACATCAAGGGCTTGCGCGCGCGGGGCGCGGTTGGCGTCGACGTCCGCTGGACGGGCGGAAAGCTGGCGGAGGCGGTGCTGAGGGCCAAGGTCGATGGCCGTCACGTCGTGGTGCTGGGCGGCTCCAGCCTGACCGTGGAGCTTCGTAGAGGCCAGAGCGCTCGTCTTGTCCTGCGCGACGGAGCGTTGGCCCGCGCGGCTTAACGTCCGCATGGATGGCGCGGCGGCCGACTTTTGGCTAAGACCCGCGCCATGCTGCGTATTTCGGAACTGAAGCTGCCGCTCGGCCATCCGCCAGAGGCCATGGCGCCCGCCATCGTCGCTCGCCTGGGGATCGAGGCCGACGACCTGGTGAGCTTCGAGGTCGCCCGCCGCGCCCATGACGCGCGCCGCAAGTCCGCGATCTTGATGGTCTATTCCGTCGATGTCGTTCTGCGCGACGAGGCGTCCGTTCTGCGCCGCTTCGAGGGCGACCATCAGGTCCGCGTCACGCCAGACACCGACTATCGCTTCGTGGCCAAGGCGCCGGCGGGTTTCGAGGGGCCGCGGCCGGTGGTCATCGGCGCGGGGCCTTGCGGCCTGTTCGCGGGCCTTATCCTGGCGCAGATGGGCTTGAAGCCCATCATCGTGGATCGCGGCAAGGTGGTGCGCGAGCGCACCAAGGACACCTGGGGGCTGTGGCGGCGGGGCGAGCTCAATCCGGAGTCCAATGTCCAGTTCGGCGAAGGCGGGGCGGGGACCTTTTCGGACGGCAAGCTCTACAGCCAGATCAAGGACCCGCGCTTCCTTGGTCGCAAGGTGCTGGAGGAATTCGTCAAGGCCGGCGCGCCGGAAGAGATCCTGACCGAGGCCCATCCGCACATCGGCACCTTCCGTCTCGTCCACATGGTCGAGAACATGCGGGCGCTGATCGAGAGCTTGGGCGGCGAGTACCGCTGGCAGCATAAGGTCGAGGACTTCGACATTGAGGTCGGCGCCGACGGCTCCCGCCGGCTGAAGGGGCTTCATATCGCCGGCGGCGATTACCTGCCGGCCCGCCATGTCGTGATGGCCTTGGGCCACAGCGCGCGCGACACCTTCCAGGTGCTGTACGATCGTGGCGTCCACATCGAGGCCAAGCCGTTCTCGATCGGGGTGCGGATCGAGCATCCTCAGTCCTGGATGGACAGGGCGCGCTTTGGCGACTGCGCCGGCCATCCCGACCTGGGCGCGGCCGATTATAGCCTGTCGCACCACTGCAAGAACGGCCGGACCGTCTACAGTTTCTGCATGTGCCCCGGCGGCACGGTGGTCGCGGCGACCTCGGAGGCGGGGCGCGTCGTCACCAACGGCATGAGCCAGTATTCGCGCAACGAGCGGAACGCCAACTCCGGTTTCGTCGTCGACATCAATCCCGAGCAGGATTATCCGGGTCACCCGCTGGCCGGTGTCGCGTTCCAGCGCAAGTGGGAGAGCCTGGCCTTCGAGGCGGGCGGCGGGACCTACCAGGCGCCGGGACAGCTGGTCGGCGACTTCCTGGCCGGTCGCCCTTCGACCGAGTTCGGCGCGGTCGTCCCGTCCTACAAGCCGGGCGTGCACCTGACCGATCTGGCCAAGTGCCTGCCGCCGTTCGCGATCGAAGCCATGCGCGAAGCGCTGCCGGTCTTTGGCCGCCAAATCCCGGGCTACGACCATCCGGACGTGGTGCTGACCGGCGTCGAGACCCGGACGTCCTCGCCCGTGCGGATCACGCGGAGCAAGGACTTCCAGAGCCTGAACACCGCCGGCCTTTTTCCGGCCGGTGAGGGCGCGGGCTATGCCGGCGGCATCCTTTCGGCCGCCGTCGACGGCATCAAGGTCGCCGAGGCCGTGGCCGCTCAGTATATGGCCGAGGGGCTGATCAAGGCCGCCTAGGACCTGCCGCAAAACCCTTGTCATCCCGGCCGCAGCGCGCAGCGCGGAGAGCCGGGACCCAGGGGCGGCGCGCACAGCGCTCCTTCACCCCTGGGTCCCGGATAGCCTCTGCGAGGCTTCCGGGATGACAAGAGTTTGTGCTTGGAAAGGCTTACGCCGGCTCGCGGACCTGGGCCAGCGTCGGGTAGTCCGTATAGCCGCGCGGACCGTTCTCGAAGCCGTAGAAGGTGGCCGGGTCGGGCGTGTTCAGCGCCGCGCCCGCCTTCAGGCGCTCCACCAGGTCCGGGTTGGCGATGTAGGCCTTGCCGAAGGCGATCGCGTCGGCCTTGCCGGCCTCGATCGCGGCGTTGGCGCTGGCCAGGTCGAACTTCTCGTTGGCGATGTAGACGCCGCCGAAGGCCTTCTTCAGGTCGGGACCCAGGCTATCGGCCGCTTCGTACTCGCGCGCCGAGACGAAGCCGATCTTGCGCTCACCCAGGGCCTTGGCGACATGGCCGAAGGTGGCGGCGAGATTGCTGTCGCCCATCGAGTGGCTGTCCGCGCGCGGCGCCAGGTGCACGCCCACGCGGTCGGCGCCCCAGACGGAGATCGCCGCGTCGGCGGCTTCCAGCAGCAGGCGGGCGCGGTTTTCGATCGAGCCGCCGTACTGGTCGGTGCGTTGGTTGCTGCCGTCTTGCAGGAATTGGTCGAGCAGATAGCCGTTGGCGCCGTGCAGCTGCACGCCGTCGAAACCGGCGGCCTGGGCGTTCTCGGCGCCCTGGCGGAAAGCCTCGACCACGCCGGCGACTTCCTCGGTCGAGAGGGCGCGTGGTGTCGGGTAGTCGCGTTGCGGACGCAACAGGCTGACATGGCCCTTGGCGGCGATGGCGCTGGGCGCGATCGGCAGCTCGCCGTTCAGCAGCTCAGGGTCGGAGATGCGGCCGACGTGCCAGATCTGCATGAAGATGCGGCCGCCCTTGTCGTGCACGGCCTTGGTCACCTGCTTCCAGCCTTCGGTCTGCTCCTTGGACCAGATGCCGGGGACGCCGGCGTAGCCGACGCCTTGCGGCGCGACCGGCACGCCTTCCGTGATCAACAGACCGGCCGAAGCGCGCTGGCCGTAGTACTCGGCCATCAGGGCGTTGGGGATGTGGGTCGGACCGGCGCGCAGCCGGGTCAGCGGCGCCATGACGACGCGATTGGGCAGATTGAGATCGCCGACGCGCAGCGGGTCGAACAGGTTAGGCATGCGAGACTGTCCCTTGGAGTAGGGGCGCCGACCCTCCGTCGGCGTCAGCCTGCTATCTGGCCCCGCTTGCGCCGATCGCAACCGCAACAGGTTCAGATTTATCTGAAAGCGCCCAGGTCAAAATCTGAAAATCTAAACCGGCTTCAGCTCGCCCAGCATCGTCGGGATCAGCTCCGAGACGGTCGGATGGATGTGCACCGCGCGCTGGATCGTCGTGTAGGGCGCCTTGGCGTACATCAGGTCGATCATGCCGTGGATCGCCTCGTCGCCGTTCAGGCCCAGGATCGCCGCGCCCAGGATCTGCTTGGTTTTGGCGTCGACCACCACTGTCATGAAGCCAGCGGTCTCGCCCTTCTCGACGGCGCGGCCGACGCGGGTCATGGGGCGTTTTCCGACGAGCAGCGGACGGCCGGTGGCGCGGGCCTCGGCCTCCGTCATGCCGACCCGGCCCAGCGGCGGATCGACGAATAGGCCGTAGCACGAGATCCGGTCGCTGACCTTGCGCGGGTCGTCGTCCAGCAGGTTGGCCGCGACGATCTCGAAGTCATTGTAGGCCGTGTGGGTGAAGGCGCCCTTGCCGTTGCAGTCGCCCATCGCCCAGATGCCCGGGACATTGGTCCGCAACTGATCGTCGACGACGACATAGCCGCGCTTGTCGGTCTCGACGCCGGCCGCCTCGAGGTTGAGATCATCGGTGTTCGGCCGACGGCCGACCGCCAGCAGGACATGCGATCCGGTGACCTGCGGCTCGCCCGCCTTGCAGGTCACGTGCACGCAGGCGCCGTCCTCGTGGGGCGAGAAGCGGATGCATTCGGCGTTGAGGCGAACGGTGATCCCCTCGGCCTCCAGGATCTCGCGGATCGCGTCGGAGATCTCCGGGTCCTCGCGACCGATGAGGCGCGGTCCCATCTCGACGATCGTGACCCGGCTGCCGAACCGGCGGAACATCTGGGCGAATTCCAGCCCGATATAGCTGCCGCCGACGATGACTAAGTGCTCGGGCAGCGTATCCAGCTGCATCATGCCGACATTGGTCAGGTAGGGGATATCGTTGACGCCGGGCATGTCCGGCACGTTGGCGCGGCCGCCAACGTTCAGGAAGATCTTCGGGGCGGTCAGCAGGTCGTCGCCGACGCTGATCGTATCGGCGCTCTCGAAACGCGCATGGCCCTGGAAGACCGTGCAGCCTTTCATGCCGCGCAGCCAGCCCTCGACGCCGCCGCGGGCGTTCTTGACGACGGTCTGCTGGCGCGCCTTGACCCGCTTCATGTCGATCCCGACCGGACCGTCCAACACCACGCCGTAGTCGTCGGCGCGACGGGCGAGATGGGCGGCGTAGGCGCTGGCCACCAGCGTCTTGGTCGGCATGCAGCCGGTGTTCACACAGGTGCCGCCGAAGTCCTTGCGCTCGATCATCGCCACGGTCTGGCCGGCGGCCGTCAGTCGTCCGGCCAGGGACGGGCCCGCCTGGCCGGCGCCGATGATGATGGCGTCGAAGCGTCGGGGCGCGCTCACCGGGCCAACGCCACGATCGCGAACGCGCCGCCGATGGCGATGGCGTCTTCTATCAAAGCGGCGGGACGATCGGCGCCGAACCGCGCCGCCAGGCGTCCCCGGACCTCCGCGCCGCCCAAGGTGCCGATCACCGCGCCGACGGCGCCGATGACAGCGCCGCGCAGCCAATGGCCGCTCGGCATCATCAAGGCCGCGCCGCTGAAGGCGCCGGCGGCGATCCGGGTCCCAAACTGGATGGGAACCTTGCGGCTAGGCGTCTGCGGGAGCTGGTCGCTGACCAGTTCCAGCGCCGCCAGGACGGTGAAAATCAGCACGGCGGTCAGACCGCCCAGCCAGGCCAGGGGCCACCCCGCGAGAGGCAGCCAACCCAACCTTGCGGCCCAGGACACGGCGGCCGGCGCCGTCATGGCCCGCAGCCCGGCGATAACACCAATCAGGAGAGCGAAAACGTAGAGCGCCATGAACCGTACCCCATTGTGTGCGCGTTATATTGGCGCACACGACATCACAGGCGAGGCGGCGATTATTGCACGCTTTGATCACCCGACGGTGGCGCGTCAGGCGTTCAAGGCTGCAAAACCCCGCTCCAAGTCGGCCTTGAGATCCTCGACGCTTTCGAGGCCGACATGGAAACGCAGCAGCGGCCCCTCCAGGTTCACCGGGATGGTGCGGAACTTCAGCTGCGGATCGCAATGAAGCGCCAGGCTCTCGTAGCCGCCCCAGGAGAAGCCGAGGCCGAACAGCTCCAGGCGATCAAGGAAGGCCTTGGCCGCGCTCTGAGCGCACGGCTTCAGCACCACGCCGAACAGGCCACAGGCGCCGGTGAAGTCGCGCTTCCAGATCGCGTGGCCGGGATCGTCGGGCAGGGCGGGGTGCAGCACCCGAGACACCTCCGGCCGCGCCTGGAGCCAGCGCGCGACGGCGAGGCCGTTCTCCTGGTGGCGCGGCAGGCGCGTCGCCAGGGTCCGAAGACCCCGCAGCATGGTGTAGGCGTCGTCGGGCGACACCGACCAGCCGATGTCCCACATCGCCTCGCCCAGCAGGGCGGCGACCGCCTTGTCCGAGGTCGCCACCGAGCCCATGAAGCAGTCGGAGTGACCGCCGACATATTTGGTCAGGGCCTGGACGCTGAGGGTCACGCCGTGCGCCAGCGGCTTGAAGTAGAAGCCGGCCGCCCAGGTATTGTCGATCAGGGTCATGATCCCTCGTGCGGTCGCCGCCTGGGCGATCGCCGGGATGTCCTGCATCTCGAAGGTCAGGGAGCCTGGCGCCTCCAGCACGATCAGCCGCGTCCGGGGCGTGGCCAGCGCCATCAGCGCGTCGGCGTCCAGGGCGGGGTCGTAGTAGGTCGTGCTGACGCCGAAGCGGGCCAGCAATCGGTCGCAGAAGCGGCGGGTCGGCTTGTAGGCGCTGTCGACCACAAGGACCTCGTCGCCGGCCTTCAGCACCGCCAACAGGGCGCCGGTGATCGCCGCCAGACCCGACGGATAGAGCGTGACGTCCTCCGCGCCTTCCAGGTCCGCCAGGGCCTGCTGCAGGGCGTGCGGTGTCGCCAGGCCGGTGATGCCGTAGGTCAGCTGGTCGTCGTCGTAAAGCGACGCCGCGTTGGGTAACAGAACGGTCGAGCCCCGCTGGATCGGCGGATTGACCGTCTTCGCCAGCGTGTGGTTCGTCGCGCCCTTGCGGATCAGCCGGGTTTCTTCGTCCATCAGGATACTCTTACGCTAGGCCGCGGGACCCGTGGCGACGGGGGTGTCGGCAAGGCCGCCCCATTCCGTCCACGAGCCGTCATAGACCGCCGAGCGCGGCTTACCCATCCTGGCCAGGGCCAGGGCGACGACCGAAGCGGTGATCCCCGAGCCGCAGGTGGAGACGATCGGCTTGTTGATGTCCACGCCCGCCGCCTCGAAGACCGTCCTCAGCTTGTCGGCCGGCAGCATGGTCCCGTCGGGCGCGATCATCGCAGCCAGCGGGATGTTGCGGGCGCCGGGCATGTGGCCGCCGCGCAGGCCCTCGCGCGGCTCAGGATCACGGCCTTCGAAACGGCCGGCGGCGCGGGCGTCGATGATCTGCTCGCGGCCGCTGGCGACGACGTCGCGCATCTGCTCGAGCGAGCGGTAGATGTCGGCCTGATAGCGCGGCGTGAAGTGGCGCTCCTGCGGCGCGGCGGGGCCATCCTCGATCGGGCGGCCCTCGGCGATCCACTTCGGCAGGCCGCCGTCCAGCACCACGACGTCCTCGTGGCCCATGGCCCGGAAGTGCCACCAGGCGCGGGCGGCCGGCAGGATGCCGATGCTGTCGTAGACGACGATCCGCGAACCGTCGCCAAGCCCCAGCTTCTTGACGCGCGAGGCGAACTTCACCGCCGTCGGGATCATGTGCGGCAGGTCGCTGGTCTCGTCCGAGATGTCGTCGATGTCGAAGAACACCGCGCCCGGGATGTGAGCGGCCAGGAACTCCTTGTACGGCTCGCGCTGGGCGGCCGGCATGTGCCACGAGGCGTCGACCACGCGCACGTCCGGCGCGTCGAGGTGCTCGGCGAGCCAGGCGGTGGAGACCAGCGGATCGGACGGAATGCTCATGTCGGCGCCTTTCGGGGTCTGACTCGCCCCAGTTGGAGACGCCGGCAACATCGCCGCCGACGCGCTTCGTCGCAAGCTACATCCAGGGCGGCGTCGGCAGGCCCTTTTCCTTAAGGAAGTCGGGATTGAACAGCTTGGACTGATAGCGCGAGCCGTGATCGCACAAGACCGTCACGATCGTATGGCCGGGGCCCAGTTCCTTGGCGAGTTTGACCGCCCCGGCGATGTTGATCCCCGCGGAGCCGCCCAGGCACAGACCTTCGTGCATCACGAGATCGTAGAGCACCTCGAGCATCTCCTCGTCCGAGACGCGGAAGGGATGGTCGATCGTCAGGCCTTCCAGATTGGCGGTGACGCGGCCCTGGCCGATGCCCTCGCTGATCGAATTGCCCTCGGACTTCAGCTCGCCGTCCTTGTACCAGCTGTACAGCGACGCGCCGTGCGGGTCGGCGAGGCCGATCTTCACGTCGGGCTTGCGCTCGCGAAGCGCCGCGGCGACGCCGGCCAGGGTGCCGCCCGAACCGACGGCGCAGATGAAGCCGTCGACCTTACCCTCTGTCTGTTCAAAGATTTCCGGGCCTGTCCCAAGGTAGTGCGCCTGGCGGTTGGCGGTGTTGTCGAACTGGTTGGCCCAAATCACGCCGTTGGGTTCGGTCTTGGCAAGTTCCTCGGCCAAGCGCCCGGAATAGCGGACGTAATTGCCAGGGTTCGAATATGGAACGGCGTCGACCTCCACCAGCTCCGCGCCCAGCAGGCGGATGGCGTCCTTCTTCTCCTGGCTCTGGGTGCGGGGGATGACGATCGTCGTCTTGTAGCCCAGCGCCGAGGCGACCATGGCCAGGCCGATGCCCGTATTGCCGGCGGTGCCTTCGACGATGCGGCCGCCGGGCTTCAGCAGGCCCTTGGCCTCGGCGTCGCGAATGATGCCCAGCGCGGCGCGGTCCTTGACCGACTGGCCGGGATTCATGAACTCGGCCTTGCCTAGGATCTCGCAGCCCGTCGCCTCGCTGGCGCCGCGCAGGCGGATCAAGGGAGTGTTCCCGATGGCGTCGAGAACGCTGGGGAGGATAGTCATGATTTCACCTGCGTGGCCGGGCTGGCATGGTAGATCGTGCGCGGGCCGCGCGACGCAAGCCCAGTTTTCCTGAAGGCCAGAGGTTTGCGGTGAGCAATTCGCGAGGCGCTTTGCGATTGGTCCTCGGCGACCAGCTCTCGGAAGGCCTGTCGGCGTTGAGCGACATCGACCCCGCGCGCGACGTCGTGCTGATGGTCGAGAGCGTCGCCGAGGCCACCGCGTGGAAGCACCACAAGCAGAAGCTCGTCTTGGTCTGGTCGGCCATGCGCCAGTTCGCCGAGCGCCTCCGGGCTAAAGGGCTGCGGGTCCGCTATGTGACGCTCGACGATCCGGACAACACCCGCACCATCGCCGGCGAGGTGACGCGGGCGCTGGGCGAGGGCGCTTTCGACCGCGTCGTGCGCACCGCCTGCGGCAAGTGGGGCCTTGAGCAGGCGCTGCTCAACCTGGATGTCGGCGTCCCGATCGAGACGAGGGAGGACGATCGCTTCCTCTGCTCGCGCGCCGAGTTCGCCGCTTGGGCCGAGGGACGGCGCGAACTGCGGATGGAGTTCTTCTACCGCGAGATGCGGCGGCGCACCGGCCTGCTGATGGACGGCGACAAGCCGGCCGGTGGCCGCTGGAACTTCGATCCGGAAAACCGCAAGAAGCTGCCGAAGGGCGTGCGGCCGCCGCAGCGTCTGCGTGCGGCTCCAAACGCCACGACCCAGACGGTGATCGAGATGGTCTCCGCCGGTTTCGACGATCACTTCGGAATGCTCGACGCCTTCGGCTGGCCGACCAATCCGGAAGAGGCCGAGGCGACGCTGGAGCACTTCCTGGCCCACATGCTGCCGGAGTTCGGCGACTGGCAGGACGCCATGGCCTGGGAGCAGCCGTTCCTGTGGCACGGCCTGATCTCGCCGGCCCTGAACATCGGCCTGCTCGACCCGCTGGACATCTGTCGGCGCGCCGAAGCCGCCTGGCGCGAGGGGCGCGCGCCCTTGAACGCCGTGGAGGGCTTCATCCGCCAGATCATCGGCTGGCGGGAGTTCGTGCGCGGCGTCTACTGGCTGAAGATGCCCGAGTACGGCCTGCGCAACGCTCTGGAGGCGGAAGGCAAGCTGCCGTGGTTCTACTGGACCGGCGAGACCGACATGGCCTGCGTCGCCGACGCCGTGCGCTCGGCTCGCGACCATGCCTACGCTCATCACATCCAGCGCCTGATGGTGACCGGCAATCTCGCCATGCTGCTCGGCGTGCATCCTGACGCGGTCGACGACTGGTACATGGTGGTGTTCGCCGACGCCTACGAGTGGGTCGAGATGCCCAATACGCGCGGCATGGCCACTTTCGCTGACGGCGGCATCGTCGGCTCCAAGCCCTATGCGGCCAGCGGCGCCTATATCGATCGGATGAGCGACTACTGCAAAGGCTGTCGCTATGACGTCAAGCAGCGCCTCGGCGACGACGCCTGTCCGTTCAACGCCCTCTACTGGGACTTCATCGACCGCCACGCCCAGCGCCTGGCCGGCAACGGCCGCATGTTGATGCCGCTGAAGACGCTGAGCGGCATGGACGAGGCCGAGCGCCGCGCCTTCCGGGAAAAAGCGGCGGCGCTCCGAAGCGCCATGGGGGTCTAGGTCCGGCTGAGGCCCAACTGGATGACGTTGGTGCGCTCGGTGCGGAAGCCGGCCTCGCAGTAGCTCAGATAGAACCGCCACAGGCGACGGAAGCGCTCGTCGAAACCGTCCTTGCGGATCTCGTGCCAGGCGGCCTCGAACTGGCGGCCCCATTCAGCCAGGGTGTCCGCATAATTCTGGCCGAAGCGCTTGAGATCGCTCCATTCCAGCCCCGCGCGCTCGGTTTCTTCCTTAAGGCGCGCCTCGCTGGGCAGCATGCCGCCCGGGAAGATGTAGCGCTGGATGAAGTCGGTGCGGCTGCGATAGTCGCTGAACAGCTCGTCGCGGATGGTGATGATCTGCAGGCCCGCGCGGCCGCCGGGGGCGAGCACCTCGCGGATCTTGCCGAAATAGGCGGGCCAATATTCCTCGCCCACGGCCTCGAACATCTCGATCGAGGCCACGGCGTCGAAGCGGCCCTCGACGTCGCGATAGTCGACCAGCCGGATGTCGGCCTTTTCCGAAAGGCCCTGGTCGAACAAGCGCTTGCGAGCGAAATCGTACTGCGCCTGTGAAATGGTGATGCCGGTGACCTTGGCCCCGACCTCCTTGGCGGCGAACTCGGCGAAGCCGCCCCAGCCGCAGCCGATCTCGAGCACGTGCTTGTCAGGCGCCAGGCCAATGGTCTTGGCCAAGGCCGCGTACTTGGCGCGCTGGGCGTCGGGGAGGGCCTGATCCGGGTGTTCGTACAGGGCCGACGAATAGGTCATCGTCGGGTCCAGCCAGCGCGAATAGAAGGCGTTGCCCAGGTCATAGTGAGCGTGGATGTTCCGCCGCGAGCCGGAGCGGCTGTTTCGGTTGAACAGGTGATAGATCGCGTTCAGCGCCCGCATCAGCGGATTGCCCGAGGCCAGACCCGCCAGCCGATCGAAGTTCAGCGAGAACGCCTCCAGCACCGCCGAGAGATCGGGCGTGTCCCACTCGCCGGCCATGAAGCCCTCGGCGAAGCCAATGTCGCCGGACAGCAGCGCGCGGCGCACGAAATTGTAGTCCCGGATGCGGATGGTGGCCGCCGGACCGTCCTTGCGGCCCGTGACGGTCAGGACCTTGCCGGTCGGCAGGACGAAGGTCAGCGATCCGGCCTCCCAGTTCTCGGCCGCGATGCGGACGGCGGAACGGAAGGCGGCCGGAGCGGCCTTCAGGTCGTGATCATTCCAGAGCGCAGTTTCCAAGGCGGGGCCTCGCTTCCGGTGACGCGTTAACTAACGCCGTTAACCACCGCCTCGTAAAGCCCTCACTCATCTAGAGGCTGTGATAGGCCTCCAGGGCGCGCTCGCGCGCCTTGGCGTGGTCGACGATCGGTTTGGCGTAGATACGCCGCGCCGCCGGAGACAGATGGAGCGGGCGCTCCCATGGCTTGTGGATAACATCGTCAGGAACAGTCTTGAGTTCCGGAACCCAGCGCCGAACATAGTCGCCGCGGGGATCGAACTTCTCGCCCTGGCTGATCGGATTGAAGATCCGGAAATACGGCGCGGCGTCCGCGCCGCTGCCGGCGGTCCATTGCCAATTGCCGACATTATTGGCGAGATCGGCGTCGACCAGGGTGTCCCAGAACCACGCCTCGCCCTCGCGCCAGTCGATCATCAGGTGCTTGATCAGGAACGAGGCGACGATCATGCGCACGCGATTGTGCATGAAGCCGGTCGTCCAGAGCTCGCGCATCCCGGCGTCGACGATCGGATAGCCTGTCTCGCCCCGGGTCCACGCTTCGAAAGCGGCGTGGTCCTTGGCCCAGGGAAAGCCGTCGAACTCCGGCTTGAAGTTGCGCGCAGGCAGCTGCGGCCAATGGAACAGGATCGAGTGGTTGAACTCTCGCCAGCCGAGCTCGGACAGGAACTTGTCGGCCTCGGCCGTCGGGATGTCGCCCGCCTCGGCGGCGTTGCGGGCGGCCAGCCAGACCTGACGCGGGCCGATTTCGCCAAAGTGCAGGTGCGGCGACAGGCGGGAGGTGGCCGGCGCGGAAGGGATGTCGCGCTTCTCGCCATAGCCGGTGATGGGCCCGGAGAGGAAGGCGTCCAAGCGCGCCCGGGCGCCAGCTTCGCCGGGCGTCCAGAGATCGAAGCCCTTCGACCAATCGGGCCTAGTCGGATGCAGGTCCCAGGCGGCGAGGGGCTCGCTGCGAACGGCCTTGTCCAAGCATCTCAAAACCTTGGGCGCGGGTTCTACCGTGACGTCGTCCAGGTGTTGGCGCGCCGCGCGCCAATAGGGCGTGAACACCTTGTAGGGCTGGCCCGAGCCGTTCTGCACCGTCCAGGGCTCGTTCAGGAGGCCGGCGTTGAAGCTCTGGCAATCGACGCCAGCCTCCTTCAGCCGCGCCTTGATCGTGGCGTCGCGATCGACGCTGGCCTTGTCGTAGAGGCGGTTCCAGACCACGCCCGTCGCGCCGGTCTCGGCGATCAGGGCGTCCAGCACGTCGGCGGCGACGCCCTTGCGAAGCACAAGTCTATTGCCAAGCTTCTCAAGCTCTTGGGCGAGGCTCTTGAGCGATTTGTCGAGCCACCAGAGCGAGGCCGCGCCCATCGGGCGGACGCCCGGCGTTTCATCGAGGATGTAGAGGCAAACCACGGGCCGGCCGCTGTCGGCGGCATGGCGCAGCGCGGGATTGTCGGCTATGCGCAGGTCCTTGCGGAACCAAACGATGACGGCGCCGGGGCTCGCCTCGCTGTCGCCAGAGTCTTTCCGCACTTGCACCGTCCCGCCCGAAGGGTCACCTCTTGGGCGCCCAAAGTCCCTATACGCCGGAAGTATCGCCTTGGATCAGCCGCAAGCCGTCGCCCCCAACGCCGTCGTCGAGATCAAGACCCCGACCGGCGCGCCCGTTCGTATCGGCAATGGCGAGCGGCTGTCGATCATCGCCGGGCCGTGCCAGATGGAGAGCCGTCAGCACGCCCTGGAAACCGCCCATGCGCTCAAGGAGATGGCGCAACGTCTTGGCGTGGGGATGATCTATAAGACCTCATACGACAAGGCCAACCGCACCTCGGTCAACGCACAGCGCGGCATCGGCCTGAAGGACAGCCTGCCGATCTTCCAGGAGATCCGCGAGGTCACCGGCCTGCCAACCCTGACCGACGTGCACGAGACCAGCCATTGCCCGATCGTGGCCGAGGCGGTCGACGTGATCCAGATCCCGGCCTTCCTCTGCCGCCAGACCGACCTGCTGCTGGCCGCCGCGGCGACGGGCCGGGCGATCAACATCAAGAAGGGCCAGTTCCTGGCGCCCTGGGACATGAAGAACGTCATCGCCAAGGTGACCGGCGCGGGCAATCCGAACGTCATGGCGTGCGAGCGCGGCGTCTCGTTCGGCTACAACACGCTCGTCAGCGACATGCGCTCGCTGCCGATCATGAAGGAGATCGGCTGTCCGGTGGTGTTCGACGCCACCCACAGCGTCCAGCAGCCGGGCGGGCAGGGAACCTCCTCGGGCGGCCAGCGCGAGTTCGTGCCGGTGCTGGCTCGCGCCGCCGTGGCCGTGGGCGTGGCCTGCGTCTTCATGGAAACCCACCCCGATCCGGACAAGGCGCCGTCGGACGGCCCGAACATGGTGCCGATGAGCCAGTTCGAGGCGCTGGTCGCCAACCTGCTGGAATACGACGCCCTGACCAAGCGCGCGGCCTAAGCCATGAGCCGGCGTATCGTGCTCGTCACCGGCGGGGCCGGTTTCATCGGCTCCAACATCGTCGCGAAGCTTTGCGAGGATCCGGCGCTGGACGTCGTGGTCTGCGACCGCCTGCGCGACGCGGCCAGCGGCAAGTGGCGCAACATCGCCAAGCACCCGATCGCCGACTTCGTCGCCCCCGAGCAACTGTTCGACTGGTTGGCCAAGCGCGGCGCCGAGGTCGAGCTGATCGTCCACATGGGCGCGGTGTCCTCGACCACCGAGACCGACGCCGACAAGATCGTGCAGTCCAACTTCGTGCTGTCGCGCAACCTGTGGGACTGGTGCGCCGAGCACGGCAAGCGCCTGATCTACGCCTCGTCGGCGGCGACCTACGGCGACGGCGCGCTGGGCTTCGACGGCAAGGACGATCTGGCGTCGCTGAAGGCCCTGCGGCCGCTGAACGCCTACGGCTGGTCCAAGGCCTTGTTCGATATCCACGCCGCGCGCGAGGCCGCGCGCGGTCGCGCCCCGGCCCAGTGGGTGGGCCTGAAGTTCTTCAACGTCTATGGCCCCAACGAGGACCACAAGGGCGGCATGAAGTCGGTCGTGGCCCAGATCTGGCCGCGCATCGCGGCGGGCGAGGGCGTGAAGCTCTTCAAGTCCCACAATCCGGACTACGAGGACGGCGGGCAACTGCGCGACTTCGTCTATGTCCGCGACGTGGTCGACGTGGTCGCCTGGCTGGCCAAGAGCCCGTCGGTGAATGGCGTGTTCAACCTGGGCTCGGGCCAGGCGCGGTCGTTCCGGGATCTGGCCGTAGCGACGTTCGAGGCGGTCGGCCGCCAGCCCGACGTCACCTATATCGACATGCCCGAGGTGCTGCGCGGCAAGTACCAGTACTACACCCAGGCCGACATGAGCCGCCTGCGCGCCGCGGGCTACAACGCGCCGATGACCTCGCTGGGGGACGGCGTGGCCGACTATGTGGCGGGCTACCTGAACACCGACGATCCCTATCGCTGAGACGTGTTCCCGGTGACCCCGGGGAACACTTGTCCCTCCCTGACGCGGGCGTAAGCTGAACGCCGATAAGTCGAGATCGAACTCGATGGCAGGGAGCAAAGCATGGTCGGCATCGCCGCCTGGGGCGCCTATGCGCCGCGTCTTCGTCTGAGCCGCAAGGCGGTGACCGAGGCCAACGCTTGGGTCGCGCCGAACCTCAAGGCCAAGGGCAAGGGCGAACGGTCCATGGCCAATTGGGACGAGGACGCCCTGACCATGGCGGTCGAGGCCGCGCGCGACGCGCTGGGTCCCGATGATGATCGCTCCCAGATCGACGCTCTCTACTTCGCCTCGACCACCGCGCCGTTCGCCGATCGGCTGAACGCCGGGATCGTCTCGGCCGCCCTGACGCTGGAAAAGTCGATCGCCGCGACGGACGTGACCGGCTCGCAGCGCTGCGGCCTGACCGCCCTGGCCCAGGCGCTGTCCGCCGTCGCGGGCGGCGGGGCCAAGGCTGCGCTAGTCACGGTGGGAGAGCATCGCAGGGCGCGGGCGGCCTCGGCTCAAGAGCTGGATTTCGGCGACGGCGCTGCGGCTTTCGTGGTCAGCGACGGTCCGGGCGCGGCGGAGCTTCTGGGACGCGGCAGCGTCACCGATGACTTCGTCGACCACTTCCGCGGCGACGACGGCGGCTTCGACTACTATTGGGAAGAGCGCTGGATCCGCGACGAGGGCATCGTCAAACTGGTCCCACCCGCGATCATGAAGGCGCTTGAGGTTTCGGGCCTAAGCGCCTCTGAAATAGACCATTTCTGTTTCCCATCGACGTTCGCCGGCATGGCCGCGAGCGTGGCGAAGGCGGTGGGGATCAAGCCCGAGGCGGTGCGCGACAATCTCGCCGCCGTCATGGGCGAGGCGGGCTGCGCCCACGGTCCTATGATGTTGGCGCACGCGCTTGAAAATACTCGTGAAAACGAGGTGATCCTCGTGGCTCAATTCGGCCAGGGCGCCGAGGCCCTGGTGTTCCGCGCCACGGGTCAAGGTCGTCGCCCCGCGCGAGGCGTCGCCGGTTCGCTCGCGGATCGAAAAGAAGAGATCAACTACCTGAAATTCCTGACCTTCAATGGCCTGGTCGAATGGGACAAGGGTATGCGGGCCGAGAAGGACAACAAGACGGCCCTGACGACCCTCTATCGCAACGAGGACATGATCCTGGGCTTGGTTGGCGGTCGTTGTCGCGAGACTGGCGTCGTCCAGTTCCCGCGCACCCGCATCTCGGTCGCCCCGAACAACCCGGCCGTCGACACCCAGGAGCCGTACAAGTTCGCCGAACGGCGCGCGAGCATTCTCAGCTACTCGGCTGATTACCTGACCTTTTCGATGTCGCCGCCGAACCACTACGGCATGGTCGTCTTCGAGGGCGGCGGGCGGATCATGATGGACATCACCGACGTCGCGCCCGGCGACGTCGAGACCGGCCTGCCTGTGCGGATGGTGTTCCGCATCAAGGAGGTCGACGAGAAGCGCGGCTTCGTCCGCTATTTCTGGAAGGCGACGCCCGACCGCGCCGCTGTCGCCGCTCAGTCCGCTCAAGCCGCCGAATAGGGAGACCGCACATGCCACAGGGTATCCGCGACAAGGTCGCCATCCTCGGGATGGGCTGCAGCAAGTTCGGCGAGCGCTGGGACGCCGGTCCCGACGACCTGATGGTCGAGGCCTATCTGGAGGCCATGCAGGACGCCGGCGTCGAGCCGAGCCAACTCGACGCGGCTTGGTTCTCGACCCACATCGACGAGATCGGTTCGGGCAAGGGCGGGACGCCGCTGTCGATCGCCCTGCGCCTGCCCAACATCGCCGTCACCCGGGTCGAGAACTTCTGCGCCTCGGGCTCGGAAGCCTTCCGGGGAGCGGTCTACGCCGTGGCGGCCGGCGCGGCCGACATCGCCCTGGCGGTCGGCGTCGAGAAGCTGAAGGACACCGGCTACGGTGGTCTCCCGGTCGCCAATCCGGGCACGTTGAGCCCGCAGGTGATGCCGAACGGTTCGGCCCCCGGCAACTTCGCCCAGCTGGCCAGCGCCTATCGGGCCAAGCACGGCGTGTCCAAGGATGACCTGAAGCGCGCCATCGCTCACGTCTCGGTCAAGAGCCACGCCAACGGCGCGAAGAACCCCAAGGCGCACCTGCGCAAGCCGATCACCGAGGAACAGGCTCTGAACGCGCCGATGATCGCCGAACCGCTCGGCCTGTTCGACTGCTGCGGGGTCTCGGACGGCGCCGCGGCCGCGATCGTGACCACGCCCGAGATCGCTCGCGCGCTCGGCAAGCACGACCTCGTCACGGTCAAGGCGCTGCAGCTGTCGGTCTCCAATGGGTACGAAAGCCAGTACAATGGCTGGGACGGCAGCCACTTCCACACCGCCCGCATCGCCGCCGGCAAGGCCTACAAGGAGGCCGGCATCGAGCGCCCGCGCGAGCAGATCTCGATGATGGAGGTGCACGACTGCTTCTCGGTCACCGAGCTGGTGACGATGGAGGACCTCTTCATCTCGCCAGAGGGACAGGGCTGGCGCGACGTGCTGGACGGCTTCTACGACGCCGACGGCGGGGTGCCGTGCCAGATCGACGGGGGCTTGAAGTGCTTCGGCCACCCGATCGGCGCCTCGGGCCTGCGGATGCTCTACGAGATGTACCTGCAGCTCCAGGGCCGCGCGGGCGAGCGCCAGTTGGCCAATCCCGTCTTCGGCATGACCCACAACCTGGGCGGCGCGCCGGCGAGCAATGTTTGCTCGGTCGCGATCATCGGCCAAGAGGGCGCTTAGGAAAGGGGCTTAATTCCGTCCGGCGCTTGATGTACCGAGAGGCTCATGGCTCTCAAAGGCTTCAAGCGCTGGATCTTCGCGGGTGTCGTCCTGATCTTGGCGCTGATCCTGTCGGCCGCCTTCTTCTGGCGCTATGACATCCTGAGCAACGCCCTGGATCCCAAGGTCCCGTTCCTCACCTATCGACCACCGCCCGCGCCTGACTACGGCAAGCGGGAATCTTGGGCGCTACTGCCGCGCAATGCCGAAGCGGCTCCGCCGGCTGATCGTCCCGTCGACATCTTCTTCGTTCACCCGACCACATTCGATGGTGGCCGCGATTGGAACGGGGGGATCGACGAGCCCAAGGCCGCGCGGTTCCTGACCCGCGTCGTGCTGCCCAACTACGCCGGACCGTTCGACCGCGTAGGACGGATCTTCGCGCCGCGCTATCGCCAGGCCAGCCTCTACACCTACCTGACCTTGAGAGACGACGCCCGCGAGGCGCGGCGGTTCGCCTATGGCGACGTGCTGCAGGCTTTCCGCGCCTATCGCGTCCGCTACGGTCAGGATCGGCCGTTCATCGTGGTGGGTGTCGAGCAGGGCGGGTCCCTGGCCGCGCGCCTTCTGAACGAGGAGATCGCCGCGAAACCCGAGCTCAAGCGTCGGCTTGTCGCGGCCTATCTGGTCGAGACGCCCGTCCCCGCGGACGAGTACGCGCCCGGCGCGCCCTTGCCGGCCTGCGATCGCAAGGCGCAGACGGGGTGCGTCGCCGCTTGGATCTCCGCGCCGGAAGGTGATTTCCAGCGTGTTCAGGAGTTGATCGGACGGTCGCTGATCTGGGACCCCTCCGACCAATTGGTGAACCTCGAGGGCCGCACGCCGCTGTGCTTCAATCCGCTGCTGGGCGGGACTTCGCCGGAGCGCGCGCCAGCCCGGTTGAACCTAGGCGCGACCAACGCCACGGGTCTCGACTGGGGAGCCCGTCCGCCGTTCCTTCAGCGGCAGGTGTCGGCGCGCTGCGAAAACGGCATCCTGCGCACCAGCCGCCCCAAGTCGAGTTCGCTGCGCGATAGCGGGTCGTGGGCCGACCGGCGAAAGGTCGACGCCTTCAATCTGTTCTACGCCGATCTAGAGGCGGACGCGTTGGCGCGCGGCAAGGCCGCGACGGGCCAGGCCTCAGTCGCCGGCCAGTAGGGCCTCCAGACCGCCGTAGGTCGGCTGGTCGATCCGGATCTGTCCGATCGCCGTGGCGCGCAGGTGGGCCAGCACGGCTGGGTCCCGGGGCGAAACCTCGCCGCGCCTCAACGCCTCGCAGAGGGCCGCATTCAGCGCGGCGAGGCCGCCGTCTTGCGCCAGCAATGCTCTGAGGCGGTCGATCGCCTCGGCCTCCAGTCGCGCGCCAAGCTCGACCTCCCGCGCCACCGTGGCCCGGGCGTTGTCGGCGACGCGGGCCAGGAAGGCGTGGCGCGCATCGCCCGACGCGGCCGGCTGAGCGTCGAAGGTCGCGATCGCCTCTGAAAGCTCCGCCGCGGTCGGGTGGCTGATCATGCGGCCTCCATCAGCGCGACGAGGTCGATCTCGGTCTCGCTGGTCCGTCGGCCGATCATGGCGCGCTCGATCGAGCGGTCGGCCCCCGCCGCGAAGCTCTGGTACATCATCAGGCACATGACGCCCCACTTCAGCGAGCCCAGCGCCTGCCAGAACTGGACGCGCTCCAGGCTGATGTCGCCGCCATGGCCGGCCAGCAGGTCGGCATAGTCGCCGAAACCGCCGACCGGCTTTCGCCATTCGCCGAACCGCCACGAATTGACGCACATCCAGCCCAGGTCCTCGGCGGGATCGCCCAGGTGAGCCAGCTCCCAGTCCAGCACCCCAATGAGGCCGCGCTGCGGGTGAATCATCAGATTGCCATTCCGGAAGTCGCCGTGGACCAGCACGGGGCGTTCGGGTGGCGGCGGCGCGATGCTCTCCAGCCAGCGAAAGGCGGCTTCGAGGATCGGACGCTGTGCGCCCATCTGCCGGTAAAGCCCCTCGTAGCGCGCTAGTTCGCCCCGCGCGTCTGAAGTGGCGAGCGGCGGCGAACCCTGAGTCGGAATGGCGTGGATCCGGGCCAGCACCTCGCCGCAACGTCGGGCCAAGCCCGGACGGACGTCCGCGAAGGCTTCGTCTCGAACAATCCGGCGGCCCAGGGTCTCGCCTTCCAGGCGGCGCATCACATAGGCCTCGCCGAGGCCATCGCCTGGCTCGCACACGCGGACGACGCTGGGCGTGGGCGCGCCCGCCGCATTCGCGGCTCGGATCAGGGCGGCTTCGCTGGCCAGCGGCAGGGCGGTGTCGCGCGGCAAGGCGCCGTCGGGCCTTCGCCGCAGGATCAGCGGCGTCCCGTCGTCCAGGTCGAAGGCCCAGGTCTCGAGGCTCGCGCCGCCCGACAGTCGGTGGGCGTTCTTGGCGCCCGTCGCGGCGGGCGACAGGCGTGGGGCGAGGCGGTCCAGGGCGGCGGCGACATCCATGGCGGGCAAGCTTCCAGCCTTGACCCGGCGTCACGCAAGGGGTCCTCGTCTTTACGGCGAGCCCGGCGCGCCTTAGGCACTGGGGGCCACCTCTCTCAAGCCCAGGATATTCCATGCCCTCCGGTCTCGCCGCGCTGCTCGATGACGTCGCCGGCATCACCAAGCTCGCCGCGGCCTCGCTGGACGACGTGACGGGGGCGGCCAGCAAGGCGGGCTCCAAGGCCGTGGGCGTGGTCGTCGACGACACCGCCGTCACCCCGGGCTACGCCATGGGCTTCACGCCCGACCGCGAGCTGCCGATCGTCTGGAAGATCGCGCTGGGCTCGCTGCGCAACAAGCTCCTGTTTCTGCTGCCCGGCGCCATGCTGCTGTCGGCCTTTGCGCCGTGGGCGGTGACGCCGATCCTGATGTGCGGCGGCGCCTATCTGGCCTTCGAGGCCACCGAGAAGATTCTGGAGGCTTTCACGCCCCAGCATGAGGGCGAGGCGATCGAGGAATTGGCGCTGAGCGGGCCTGAACTCGAAAAGCAGAAGGTGACCGGCGCCATCCGCACCGACTTCATCCTGTCGGCGGAGATCATGGCCATCGCGCTGGCCGACGTCTCCGACAAGCCGCTGGCCATTCAGGCTGGCGCCCTGGCTCTGGTTGGCGTGCTCCTGACGATCGGCGTCTACGGCGTCGTCGCCTTGATCGTGAAGATGGACGACATCGGCCTGCATCTTTCGCGCGGCAAGGCCAAGAGCCTGCGCGGCTTTGGCCGGGGTCTGGTCAAGGCGATGCCGTGGACCATGGAAGCCCTGACCGTGATCGGCACGGCGGCTATGCTGTGGGTCGGTGGCGGCATTATCGTCCACGGCCTGGAGCACTTCCACCTGACGCCGGTGCCGCACTGGGTCGAGGGCTTCTCGCACTGGGCTGGCCAGGCGCCGGGCGTGGGCGTATTGACGGGCTGGCTGGCCTTCGCGCTCGGCTCGGCGGTCGTCGGCTTGGCGATCGGCGGCGTGCTGGCCGGTGTCATGCACCTCTGGCATCACCGCAAGGGCGCGGCGGCGCACTAGCCCGCTTCGTTCAGCGCCGAGACCGGCTTCCAGTCGAACAGTTCCTGCAGCATCCGCAGCGCCTGGCCGCGCGGCGAGGTGAGCTCGGGGTCACGCGCCAGGATGAGCCGAGCGTCGTCGGCCGCGACAGCGATCAAGTCGCGGTGCGCGACGGGGTCGGCCAGGCGATAGGCGGGAAAGCCGCTCTGCTTCAGGCCCAGCGGATCACCGCCGCCGCGCAGCTCCAGGTCCCTCTCGGCGATCTCGAAGCCGTCGTCGCTGCGGCGCAGGATGTCGAGCCGCTTCTGGGCCACTTCCGACAGCGGCGGATCGTAGAGCAGCACGCACGAGCTTTCCCGCGTCCCCCGGCCGACACGGCCGCGCAGTTGGTGCAGTTGGGCCAGGCCGAAGCGGTCGGCGTGCTCGATGACCATGATGCTGGCGTTGGGGACGTTGACCCCAACCTCGACGACCGTGGTGGCGACCAGCACGCTGACCTCGCCGTCGACGAAGCGCTGCATGACCGCGTCCTTCTCGGCCGGCGGCATCTGGCCGTGGACGAGGCCGACTCCTGGCAGATGGCGGGCGAGGTCGGCGGCGCGGTCCTCGGCCGCGCGCAGGTCGACCTTCTCGGACTCCGAGACCAGGGGGCAAATCCAGAAGGCCTGGGCGCCGCCGGCGATGGCCGCGCGTAGGCGCTCGACGATCTCGGGCACGCGCGGCGTCGGCGCGGCGCGGGTGGCGACCGGCGTGCGGCCGGGCGGCTTCTCGTCGATGCGCGAGACGTCGAGGTCGCCGAACACCGTCAGCTCCAGAGTGCGCGGAATGGGCGTGGCCGACATGGCCAGCAGGTGGACGCCCCAGTCGACGTCGGGCGGGCCCTTGTCCTGAAGGCGGCGGCGCTCGTTGACGCCGAAGCGGTGCTGCTCGTCGATGATGGTGAGGGCCAGGGCCTTGAAGGCGACGTCGTCCTGGAAGAGCGCGTGGGTGCCGACGGCGATCTGGTGGGCTCCATCGGCGAGGCCGGCCAGCTTGGCCGCGCGACCAGCACCCTTGTCGCGGCCGGTCAGCAGGATCACCGACAGGCCCAGCGCCGCCAGCGGCGCGGCGATGGTCTCGAAGTGCTGGCGCGCCAGGATTTCGGTCGGCGCCATCAGGGCCGACTGCAGACCTGCGCTGGCGGCGTCGGCCATGGCCAGCATGGCGACCACGGTCTTGCCCGAGCCGACGTCGCCTTGCAGCAACCGGCTCATCCGCTCGCCGGAAGCGAGGTCGCCGCGAATCTCGGACAGGCTCCGAATCTGGGCGCTGGTCAGCTTGAAGGGCAGGGCCTTTTCGGCGGCTTCCGACAGCGGTCCGCCACGAATGACGGGGCCTGGATGCGCGCGCCGGGAGGCCTTGCGCTGGGCCATGGCCAACTGGTGAGCCAGGAGCTCGTCATAGGCCAGGCGTCGGCGCGGGCGGGCCAGCGGCGACAGGTCGGCTTCGCTGGCGGGCGCATGCAACGCCGCCAGGGCCTCGCGCCAGCCGGGCAGGCGTTCGCGCTCACGCCAGGCGGCGTCCTGCCATTCCGGGAGGTCCGGCGCGCGCTCCAGCGCTTCGAGGGCGAACTTGCGGAATGTGCGTGAGGGAAGGCCGGCGGTGGCCGGATAGACGGTCTCGACATCGGGAATGTCGCCGGCGCGCTCCTCGGCGACGATGTAGTCGGGATGGGCGATCTGAAGTTCCGAGGCGAAGCCCTCAGGGCGCTCGACCTTGCCGCTGACCGCCCTGCGCGCGCCCTTCGGGTGCTGGCGCTCCAGGTGCGGACCGTGGCCCTTGAACCAGATCAGCGTCAGGAACCCCGTCCCGTCCCAGGCGCGGATCTTCCAGGGCTGCCCCAGGCGATGCGGCGGCTGGTGGGTGTCGATGGTGACCACGAAGGTCTGCACCTGGCCCTCGACCGCCTGGTCGACCGTCGTGACGCTCCGGCGGATCAGGCCCGTGGGGGCGGTGAACAGAACGTCGCGCACGATCGGCCCGGCCAGCTTCTCAAGCAGCGGCGCGACGCGCGGGCCCACGCCCTTGAGCGTGGACACCGAGGTGAACAGGGGAAAGAGAATCTCCGGGCGCATGCCTCGCGACCTTAGCCGCCCACGCGCCCGTCCGCAGCCACCGGCCTTAGTCGGCCTTGTTCATGACCGGCTGCAGGGCGATCACGATGTCGGAATACTCATCCGCGCGCGAGGCGCCCGAGACGTTCAGACGGGTGTAGAGCCAGGTCGCGCCGTGACGGGCGTAGGCTTCAGACCAGCGGTTCTTGGCGTCGACGAGGTTGTTGGCCTCGCCCGCGAAGACCACAGTCCCCTTGGAGTCCAGATAGACGTAGTTGCCGGCGATCGTGGTCGCCGGGTCGCCGTTGTCGGCGAGCTTGTAGCGGTAGACGGCGCCGGAGGCGCCCTTGAGTTCGATGTAAGGCTTCACGCTGTCCTCGCCATGGGAAACACTCGGCGTAGACGCACAGGTCGTGAAGCGTCCCGTGGGCCAAATTATGGCTACCAAAGAACTACTGCAACACGCCCGATCTGGCCAGGAAACGCCGCGTCCGCTCCTCGCGCGGCGAGGCGAGAAGCGAGCGTGAAGGTCCTTGCTCCACGATCACGCCGCCGTCCATGAAAATCGTACGGTCCGCGACATCGCGCGCGAAATCCATCTGGTGGGTGACGATGATCATGGTCCGGCGCTCGACCGCCAGATCGCGGATCACCGCCAGGACCTCGCCCACCAGTTCGGGGTCGAGCGCCGAGGTCGGCTCGTCGAACAGGATGACCTCGGGATCCATGGCCAGCGCCCGGGCGATGGCGCAGCGCTGCTGTTGGCCGCCGGACAGGGCGGACGGATAGGCGTTGGCGCGATCCGAAAGGCCGACCTTCTCCAGCATCGCCAGGCCCTTGGCGCGCGCTTCGGCGGGCGGCGTCTTGCGGACCACGATCGGGCCTTCGATGACGTTCTCCAGCGCCGTGCGGTGCGGGAAAAGGTTGAAGCCCTGGAAGACGAAGCCGACCCGGCCGTTCAGGGTCTTGGCGAGCGGGGACTTGCCGCCGGCCGTGACGCCCGCGATCGTCAGCGCGCCGTCGTTCAGGGCCTCCAGCCCCGCCAGGCAGCGCAGCAGGGTGCTCTTGCCCGAGCCGCTGGGGCCGATGATCGCCACCACCTCGCCCGGCGAGACCGTGAGGTCGACACCCGCCAGAACAGGGGTGTCGCCGAAGCTCTTCTTCAGGCCCTTGGCGTCGATCGCGCTCATCGACGGCCCTCCGAGGCGCGGCGCTCCAGGCGGTGCTGGCCCGCGGCCAGCACCGTGGAGACGATCCAGTAGATGGCCGCCGCGGCCAGATACATCGTGAAGATCTCGTAGGTCCGGGCGGTGATCAGCTGGGTCTGGCGGAACAGTTCCGGCACCTGGATGGTGGCGGCCAGGGAGGTGTCCTTGACCAGGCTGATGAAGCTGTTCGACAGCGGCGCGACGGCGGTGCGGGCGGCCTGGGGCAGGATCACGCGCCGCAGAGTCTGGCCCCGGCTCATGCCCAGGACCGTCGCGGCCTCCCACTGGCCCTTGTCGACGGCCGCGATGGCGCTGCGCAGGATCTCGCAGGCGTAGGCGGCGACGTTCAGCGAGAAGCCGATCCCGGCGGCCACCAGAGCTGGCATCTCGATCCCGAACTGCGGCAGGCCGTAATAGATCAGGAACAGCTGAACCAGCAGCGGCGTGCCTCGGAACGCCGAGACGTAGACGCCGGCGGGCCAACGCAGCAGCGGCGTCCGCGACAGGCGCATGAGGGCCAGGCCAAAGCCCAGCACGACGCCGACGCCCATGCCGATGACGCTGAGCAGGACGGTGTAGCCCGCCCCCTTCAGCAGCAGCGGCGCGGACTGGCGCAGAAGATCAAGGCCGGTGTCCATGCCTACCGGGTGACGTCCATGCCGAACCATTGCTGCGACATCGCCGAAAGCTTGCCGCTGGCGCGCAGGGCGTCGATCGCCTGGTCGATGATGACCTTGAGCGCCGCGTCCTTCTTCATGGCCACGCCCGCGCCCTGAGCCGCGAAGGGCGGGCCGGAGGCCACGAACTCGGGCGAGGTCTTGACGAAGTCGGCGGCGACCAGGCGATCGTTCAGCACGGCGTCGATGCGACCCGCCTTCAGGTCCTGGTACTTGGTCGGGTCGTCGTCATAGGTGCGCACGTCGGCTGTCGGCACATTGGCGCGGAGCCACTGCTCGTAGTTGGTGCCGAGGCCCACGCCGACCTTCTTGCCGGCCAATTCGTCAGGGTTGCTGGGGCCGGGCTTGGCCTTCAGCGTGATGATCTGGATGCCCGAGATCGTATAGGGCTCGGAGAAGTCGTACTTGTCCTTGCGGTCGGGGGTGATGGTGATCTGGTTGATCACGACGTCGACGCGGCCCGATTCCAGCGCGCCCAGCAGGCCGGCGAATGGTGCGGGACGGAACTCCGGCTTCAGGCCCAGCTGCGCGGCCAGCGCCTTGGCGAAGTCGACCTCGAAGCCGGTCAGCTGGCCGTCGGCGCCTTGGAAGTTGAAAGGCGGATAGGTGCCTTCCAGACCGATGCGCAGCGTCCCCGACGCCTTGATCCGGTCCCAGCCGCTGACGTCGCTGTCGGGCTTCTTGCCGCAAGCGGCGAGCAGGGCGAGGCCGAGGCCGGAAATGACGGCGCGGCGGGCGGGGAATCGCATCGAACAGACCCTTGGGCGAAACACTCTCGCGCAGTTCTATACGGGCGCGCGCGGTTCGCCAGTCCGAACGCGCGTCGCGCCGCGGCGGAGACGCAAGACGTCTAGCGCTTGCGCACGAACACCGTACCGGCCGAATAGCCGGCGCCGAAACTGCAGATCAGACCCGTCTCGCCCGGCTTGAAGTCGTCATTGGCCGTGTGGAAGGCGATGATCGAGCCGGCCGAGCTGGTGTTGGCGTATTCGTCCAGGATAATGACGTTCTCGCCGGGCGCCGGGTCGCGACCCAGCACCTTGCGGCCGATCATCTCGTTCATGTTGATGTTGGCCTGGTGCAGCCACAGGCGCTTCAGGGTCGACGGATCAAGACCCAGGTCCTGAGCGTGCTCGACGATCATCTCGCTGACCATCGGCACCACCTCGCGGAACACCTTGCGGCCTTCCTGGACGAACAGCTTGTCCTTGGCGTCGATCCCTTCCGGGGCGGCGCGGTTCAGGAAGCCGAAGTTGTTGCGGATGTTGTTCGAGAACTGGGTCTTCAGGCGCGTGCCCAGGATTTCCCACCCGTCCTTGGCCTGGTCCGCGTCCTCGATGATCACGGCGGTCGCCACGTCGCCGAAGATGAAGTGGCTGTCGCGATCCTTGAAGTTCAGGTGGCCCGAGCAGATCTCGGGATTGACCATCAGCACCGCTTTGGCGCTGCCGCTGGTGACGAAGTCGGCGGCGGTCTTGATCCCGAAGGTCGCCGAGGAGCAGGCGACGTTCATGTCGAAGGCGAAGCCCTCGATGCCCAGGGCCTGCTGGACCTCGATGGCCATGGCGGGGTAGGCGCGCTGCATGTTCGAGGCGGCGCAGATCACCGCGCCGATCTCGCTGACAGGTTTGCCCCAGCGTTCAATCGCCTGCTTGGCGGCTTCGACAGCCATCTCGGCCAGGATCGAGATTTCGTCGTTCGGTCGCTCGGGGATGATCGGGCGCATGATCTCGGGATCGATGATCCCGGTCTTATTCATCACGAAGCGCGATTTGATGCCCGAGGCCTTCTCGATGAACTCGGGCGAGGAGGGCGCGAGGGCCACAATCTCGCCGGCCGCGATGGCCTCGGCGTTGGCGGTGTTGAAGCGCTCGACGAAGGTGTTGAAGGCCTCGACCAGCTCGGCGTTGGAGATGCTGTGAGGCGGGGTGAACAGCCCCGTGGCGGCGATGACGGCTTGCGGCAAGACGACGGTCCCGATGATACGCGCGAGCCTCTTCCGGTCTTCAGGCGGGCTCGCGTTCTGACGTTTGTTTGACGCCGTAGATAGCATGGAAGACGGCCCCGTCATCCAGCGCCTTTTCCACTTCGACACGCAATGGCCCCAAACGGGACCGTGAACCGCCGCATGCCCGCCGCGTTATGCGCTTAGCCCTAGGCTGGCTGAGGGAGCAAAGAGTAAGCGTAGAATAGGAGTATAACAATGAAGACTCTCATCGCTGCCACCCTGGTCGCCGGTTCGGTCGTCGCGGCCCCCATGTTCGCTCAAGCTCAGAATTCGACGGACGTCTATGGTTCGGTCAACTACGGCCAAACTCGGACGCGTGGCGCCGACACCGGTGCTATTCAAGGGCGCGTGGGCGCCAAGTTTACGCCTAATTTTGGCGTCGAGGGCGAGTTGGCCGGCGGCGTGGACGGCGACACCGTCTACGCGCCCGGCGCCGCCAAGGTGAAGATGGAGCATCAGGCCGCCGCCTATGCGGTCGGTTATCTGCCGGTGACCCCCAATCTCGACCTGCTGGCCCGCGTCGGCTACGGCACGACCAAGTTCGAGACCAAGAACCCCGCCGCGACCAACTTCGACGGCAGCCGCGAAAGCTGGAACTACGGCGTCGGCGCCGAATACAAGATGGATGGCAAGAATAGCATCCGCGCCGACTGGACCAAGTCCGAATACACCAAGAGCGACCTGAGCTCGAACACCGTGTCGGTCGGCTACGTCCGCCACTTCTAGCCCTGATCGCATAGTTCCGAGAGAGCGGCGCGTCCTTCGGGGCGCGCCGTTTTCTTTTGCCCAGAAGGGCGAGCCTCACGCTTGACGCAGGCCCTTCGCGCCCTCCAATCTAAACAATAATAAGATAAAGGGAGGCGCGTCGGACTTGGACAAGGCGCTATTGATTCAGTTGGGCGGCTCCGTACTGGCCGTCGCCTTGCTGGTGGCGGTCGCGGCCTGGCTGGGCGCGGCGCGGCCCACGCCGCCGCTGGACGCCGAGGCTGCTCGAGCCCTATTGGCCGAAGAATTTCCCGATCAAACGCCGAACGCCGTCTGGATCGCCGCCGATGGGGCGGGCCTGATCGCTCGCGCGCGGGACGAGGCGCTGGTGATTTGGCGGCGCGGCGACAGCTATGTGGCTCGGGAAGCGCCCTGGAGCGCGATCGCGGCTGTTCGTCCGAGCAAGGGGCGTCTTCCCCTTCGCTTAGGCGATGGCCGTCCCGTCTTCGCCGTGATCGACGACGTCTGGCCGCCCAAGGAGCTCGCCTGATGCTGACCGCGCCCTTCGACCCTGTTCAGCTGGCGATCCCGTTCTTCGTCCTCGCCATCGTGCTGGAAATCCTGCTGGGCCGGTTCGGCAGGGCCAAAGCCAACTACGAGACACGCGACACCGCCATGTCCTTGAGCATGGGGCTCGGCAGCACGGTGGCGGGGATCCTGTTCGGCGGCGTGGTGTTCGCCGCCACGGTCTGGGTCTGGAATCACCGGATCTTCACGATCCCGATGACGGCGGTCTGGGCCTGGGTGGCGGTCTTCCTGCTGGAAGACCTGACCTACTACTGGTTCCACCGCATCGCCCACGAGCGAAGGATCTGGTGGGCCAGCCACGTCAATCACCACACCTCGACCCACTACAATCTCTCGACCGCGCTGCGACAGACCTGGACGGGCGGTGTGGCGGGGACGTGGCTCCTGTGGCTGCCGCTGTCGTTCGTCGGCTTCCCGCCGGCCATGGTGGCGATCCAGAAGGGCGTTAGCCTCGTCTATCAATTCTGGATCCACACCGAGGCGATCAAGCGCATGCCGCGCTGGTTCGAGGCGGTGTTCAATACGCCCTCGCATCACCGCGTGCACCACGCCCGTAACGCCCGCTATCTGGACGCCAATTACGCCGGCATCCTGATCATCTGGGACCGTCTCTTCGGCACCTTTATCCCTGAGACCGACGAGGAGCCTTGCCGCTATGGCACGGTGAAGAACCTCGGCAACTTCAACCTGCTGCACAACGTCTTCCACGAGTGGATCGGGATCGGCCGTGACGTGGCCGGGGCGAAGTCCCCGCGCGAGGTGATTGGCTACGTGTTCGGTCCGCCCGGCTGGAGCCCCGACGGCTCGCGCGACACCTCCCATACGCTGAAGGCCAAATGGCGGGCGCGGACCGAGCGCGAGACGCAAGCGCCGCCGCAATAAAGCCTTACTGCGCCGTGCTGATCTTGGGTTGAGTGGCGTTCTCCCCCGAAGCTTGCACGGAGCGTTCCGATGCCTCGGTTCCTGGGCCTGCTGCTGGCGGGCCTGATCGTCGTCATGTCCGCGCCAACAACCCGCGCCGAAGTCCGCGATTTCACGGTCGCGTCCAAGGCGTTCGAGGGTAACAAGCTGGGCCTTAGCGGCCAGCGGCGCGTGCGGGCCTATTTGCCGGCCGGTTATGAGACCTCAGGCCGCCGCTATCCGGTCATCTACTTTCTGCACAACCTTTTCGAGGACGAGAAGGTCGCCTTTGACCGCGATGGATTCGCCGCGCTGCTCGACCAGGCGATCGCGGCCAAGGCGATACCGCCCGTCATCGTGGTGGCGGCCGATTTCAGCACGCCGCTGGGCAGTTCGATCTACACCAGCTCGCCGGTGACGGGGCGGTGGGACGATTTCCTGGCCGTGGAGTTGGTGGGCTGGACCGACAAGACGTTCCGCACCCTGGCGCGGCGCGACAGTCGTGGTCTCGCGGGAGATCGGATGGGAGGATACGGCGCGATCGCGATGGGCATGCGTCATGCAGACGTGTTCGGCGCGGTCTATGCGCTGCATCCCGTCGGCGCGGGTCCTGGCCTGCAACCGATGTTGTCACGGCCGAACTTCGCGCGGCTGCAGAACGCCAAGTCGCTGGACGATCTGAAGGGGGATGGGTTCTCGCAGCTGTTCACCGCGATCTTCCAGGCGCATCTGCCCAATCCCGACAAGCCGCCGCTCTATGTCGATCTGCCGGCGCGACAGGTGGACGGGAGGCTGGAGATCGACACGCGGCAGCTCGCGCGGCTCTTCGAGAGCTTTCCCCTCGATCGCCAGGTCCAGCGGCACGCGGACGCCTTGAAAACCCTGCGTGGTCTGAAGTTCGATTGGGGCCGCAACGACCCCAACCCCGACCACGTCATTTCCGATCAGGCGCTGTCGCGCATGCTGACCGAGTTCGGCGTGCCGCACGAGGCCGAGGAATATGTCGGGGGCTGGGGGGATCGCACGTGGGGCGAGACCGGGCGGGTCTATACCGCCATGCTCCCGTTCTTCGCTCGCACCCTGGTGGTGGACTAGGCCTAGTCGCGCAACAGCGGCAGGGAAAGCCCCGTCGCCTGACGGGTGGCCAGCATCTCGCGGCGGAAGCGGAACAGCTCGGCGGGGCGGCCCCCGGTCTCGGCGTCGAGGCGACCCAGGCCCTCGACAAGCTCCTCGCGCTCGACCACGCGACGGAAGTTCTGCTTGTGCAGCGGCACGCCGGCGATCGCCTCGACCGTGCGCTGCAGGGTCGAGAGCGTGAACTCCTCGGGGGTCAGTTCGAAGACGACGGGGCGGTACTTGATCTTGCCCCGCAGGCGCGAGAGCCCCGTGGCCAGAATCCGCCGGTGGTCGGAGATCATCGGCTCGCCCAGCGCCGCGGACAGCGCCTCGGGCTCGGCCGGGTCCTGGCCGTCGGCGCGGGCGCGATCGCGGCCGGCCTCGGGGGCGAGGCCCGCCTCATAGAGCAGCTCGTAGCGCTCCAGCACACGCTCCTCGTTCCACGGCGCGTCATCGAGGGCGAAGGCCAGGCGCGCGCGCGACCACTTGACCGCGTCGTCCCCGGCCCAACGGCGCAGAGCCGGGGCGATCGCCTCGTCCAGCAAGGCGGGCCGGCCGGCGCGCCAGTCTTCCCAGGGGAAGAAGCGGCTCCACGGCGCCCAGGCGGTGTCGGGCGCGTCGGTGTCGACCGCCTTGGGCGTCAGGCCCAGATAGCCGACCGAGACCACGCGCGCCGCGCCGGCGCCGACCTCGGCGCGCGGGGCGTCGCGGCCCTTGTCGCCAAAGGTGTAGAGCTGTTCGACATAACCAAGCTGAAACCGCGTCTGGGCGGTCACGAAGGCGCGCAGGCCGAGTTCAAAAGTCCGATGCGCCTCGGGATCGAAGGGGCCGAACGGCAGGCCGGAAAGCGGGGAAGCGACGTCGGTGACGGCGTCGTGCGGTCGCACGGTCAGGACGACGGCCTCGCCGTCGCGGATCGCGACGACCACCGCCGAGAGGCCGATGACGACCGAGGTGCTCATGGGGCGCCGCTCATTCGGTTTCGAACGCCTCGCCGGGCGCGGATTCGTAGCCTGCCGCGCGCGAGAGCACATGGAAACGCTGAACGTAGCGCGCCTGGGCCTCGAAGGGCGGCAACGGCGTGATCCGCAGGTCGTAGCCGACCGGCGGCGCGCCGAATATCGCCAGCGATTCCTCGTGATTGAAGCCCGCCAACTGGGTGGCTTCGAAGAAGGCGCAGGCGCGGTCCGCCTGCTTGATCAGCTTCTTGATCGGGGCGGGGGTCTTGGCGGGGAGGCCGAACCGGATGTGGATCGCGTCCTCGAGCCTTGCCTCGAAATCCTTGTAGCTGACGCCCAGCGCCGCCTTGAACGGGCTGATCATGTCGCCGATCACGTATTCGCTGGCGTCATGGAGCAGGGCGGCCAGGCGCCAGCGCGGCTCGAGGTCGGGCTTGATGTGCGCGGCGATCTCCTCGACCACCAGGCTGTGCTGCGCGACCGAGAAGCCGTGGTCGCCGATCGTCTGGCCATTCCAGCGCGCGACGCGCGCCAGGCCATGGGCGATGTCCTCGATCTCGATGTCCATCGGTGACGGATCGAGCAGGTCCAGCCGACGCCCTGACAGCATCCTCTGCCACGCGCGGGGTTGTTTGCCCTTGTGCAGCCCTTTGGCCACGAGATCGTTCCTTATGGTGAAGGTGGTTGACTGACCCATAGATTGAGAAAGATCAATGAGCTGGTCGCCGTCATCTGTGGAAATGCCCCTAAAGGGAGTTCGATCATGAGCTGGGCGAGAATAATGGTTCCTCTCGCTGGAACCGCGCACGACCAAGGCGTCGTGCAATCGGCCGCTAAACTGGCGGGCGCTTTTCAGGCTGAGCTGGCGTGCGTGCATGCGCCGGCCGACATGGCCGACCTCATGCCCTGGATGGGCGAGGGGTTCATGGGCGGGGTGCAGGTCACCGCGCTGGAAAGCCTGAAGGAGGCCGCTCAGGAAGGCGCCAAGGCCTGCACCAAGGTCGCCGCCGAGGTCGCCTATCCCAATACCCGCGTGATCAGCCTGGAATCGCCCGTGTGGGCTGGGCTCGCCATGGAGGGGCGGCTTTCGGACGTCATCGTGTTCGACGATGCGGCCGCGCGCGGTCGAGGGCCGCTGGCCGAAGCCTTCCAGCAACTGGTCGCCGACGAGCAGCGACCGACGCTGGTGGCGCGCGAGGGCTTCAAGGTCGATGGCGTGGCGATGGTCGCTTGGGATGGCGGCAAGGAAGCCAGCCGCGCCATGCGAACGGCCTTGCCGCTGCTGCAGAAGGCCTCGTCGGTCGTGGTCGTCGGCGCGCCGTCGGCCTCGTCGCGCGCCTTCGAGCTTGAGCGCCTGATCGCGTTCCTGGCGGCTCGGGGCGTCAAGGCGACGGCCAAGGTGCTGGACGGTTCGGGCGACGCCGGCGGGCTGCTGCTGAACGCCGCACGCGACACCGGCGCGAACCTGCTGGTGGCCGGCGCGTTTGGTCATCCCCGACTGCAGGAGTTCATCTTCGGCGGGACCACGCGGACGTTGCTGAACAGCGACGGCCCGTCGCTGTTCCTGTCGCACTGACCTCGCTCCAATCATAACAAAAGAAAGGGAGACGACCGCATGTCTCTTTCGCGCATCGTTCTGCGCCTGGCGCGCAATCCCGGCACCGAGTTCGCCGGCGGCGACGACCATCGCGGTTACGCCCTGACGGCGCCGCTGACCGAGGACGGTCACCTGGACGAGAACGCCTTTTCCAAGGTGAAGGGCGAGTGCAGCGTGCGCCGTTTCGCCCCGGATGAGGACGCCGTCGATGGCCGCCTCAACCGCCGCGGCGCGCGCTGGTTCTTCGACTACGACAACACGGACGACACCGACGACGAGCCGCTACATCGTCTGGGCGAGCACCGCTTCGCCCTGGGCGAATACGTCACCGTCACCGATGAAGACGGCCGGCCGCTGACCTACAAGGTGATGGAGGTCACCCCGGTCCAATAGGGCCTCAGCCGCCCACGTTGCGGCGGACCAGCGCCTTCATGTCCTTGAACAGGTCGTGGTCGTCGGTGTCGCGGGTCTTGGCCTTGACGACAGCGACGGCCAGAGGCCCGCCCTTGGGGCCCCGCGCCTCATAGCCGGCCAGGCGGAAGCCCTTGGGCGCCTTGTCGTTGGCGATGATCAGGGTCGAGCGGACATCATCACCGGGCTTGCGCGCGCGGATCTCGGCGCCGCCTTCGGAGGCTCGGATCGCGACGTCTCCCTCGCCATGCTCTTCGTCAGCCGTGATGCTGACGGTCCCCTTGCCATCGTCGCTCTTCACGCTCACGTTCTTGTTGATCTTAACCTCGGCCGCGCCGCCGTCGCTATTGATGGTCAGGCGGCCGATCCGGATGTCCGCGGTGTCTCCGTGCGAGTCGATCGAGACGCCCGGCAGGTGGATGCTCGCGTGGTTCTTGTCGCCCTTAGCGCTGTGGGGCGGCGTCGGCGTGGGCGGCGGCGGCGGCATGACGCCCTTCAGCTCGGCCTCGATCGGCGCGAGCGCGGCCTCGGCGTCGCCGCCATTGAGGCGCACCAGACGCAGATCGACGGACGCCATGGGGGATTCGTAGCCGCACGACTGGCCGTCCGGGGCGACCGACACCCGCCTCAGGGCGCCCTGTTGTTCAGGACAATCCAGGCGATCGATGACCCGCATCGGTTCGCGGCGCCCGAGGCGATGCTCCTGCGACCGTTCCGCGCGATGGCAGGCCGACAAGGCCGTGGTCCCGGCGCCGATCAGGAGCGCGGCCGCAAGCCATTTCGAATGACGCATAGATACCCCCCAGGGTGCTTCCCTCGTGGGCGGAAGGTGGTTGCGCGCCCCTCGTGCGTCCAGTGAAATCCGAGTAACGCCGATTTGGCCCGCGCGCAGGACTTATTGGCCCGGTCGCGCGCCCGAACCCTCTCGACGGGCCAGGAAGGCCAGCCGCTCGAACAGATGCACGTCCTGTTCGTTCTTCAGCAGCGCGCCATGCAGGGGCGGGATCAGCTTGGTCGGGTCCTTCTCGCGCAGGACCTTCTCGTCGATGTCCTCGACCAGCAGCAGCTTCAGCCAGTCCAGCAGCTCCGACGTCGAGGGCTTCTTCTTGAGGCCCGGCACCTTGCGCATGTCGTAGAAGATACGCAGCGCCTCGGAGACCAGCTTCTGCTTGATGCCGGGGAAGTGGACATCGACGATGGCCTGCATCGTCTCTTCCTCGGGGAAGCGGATGTAGTGGAAGAAGCAGCGGCGCAGGAAGGCGTCCGGCAGCTCCTTTTCGTTGTTCGAGGTGATGATCATCACTGGCCGGACCTTGGCCTTGATGGTTTCGCCCGTCTCGTAGACGAAGAATTCCATGCGATCGAGCTCCTGCAGGAGGTCGTTCGGGAACTCGATGTCGGCCTTGTCGATCTCGTCGATCAGCAGCACCGGGCGCTGCTCGCTCTCGAACGCCTCCCAGAGCTTGCCCTTCTTGATGTAGTTCTTGACGTCCTTGACCCGCTCGTCGCCCAGCTGGCTGTCGCGCAGACGGGTGACGGCGTCGTATTCGTAGAGGCCTTGCTGGGCCTTGGTCGTAGATTTGATGTGCCAGGTGATCAGCGGCGCGCCCATGGCCTTGGCGACCTCGTAGGCCAGCACCGTCTTGCCCGTGCCCGGCTCGCCCTTGATCAGCAGCGGCCTTTCAAGAGCGACGGCGGCGTTGACCGCGACCTTCAGGTCCTCGGTCGCCACGTAGTCGGAAGTGCCTTCGAAGCGCTGGCTCATGCCCATCTCCGCCGGAATCGCGTCCGGTTCGAACAGTTGTTCAAATCGAGCTGTTCAAACTACCGGCGCCCGCGCGCTTGGCAAGAGGGGCTTAGAGCGGGGTGTCGAGGGCTTGGTCGGTGAAGCCCTTGGCCAGCAGCCGGGCGCGGATCGACGCCCGTCCGTCCCGCCACGCCTCGGCCAGAAGACCAAGGCCGATCACATCGATCGGCCGGCCTTGCTTGACCACGTGCGCGCGCAGCAACGCCTCCTGCTGGAATCCGCTGGAGAGGTGCGAGGCGAGGGCGGCCTGGTTGGTCGCCAGAACCTCGGACCACAGCTTGCGCAATCCGAGCGCGCCGAAGGCGTGATCGGCGATCTTGAACTCGGCGAAGCCGCCGACGCCTTTTCCGCGTGCGCCTTCTTCGGCGATGTAGCGGGCGATCGTTCCGCGACCTTGGACGGGGTCGATTTCGACGAGGCTGGTAAGGCCGACCGGAACTCCCTCGAGCTGGATGATCCAATCGCGCCGCCGCGGGTTTCCCGCCAAGCCGTCGAACCAGCGATCATGCTCCTCGCGTGCGATCAGATGGTCGGAATACATGAACGCCGCGACCTGCGGGCTGTTGCGCCAGGCCAGCAGTCGGTCCCGATCGCTGGCGTCTAAGGGTCGCAGTCCGGCGGCGGTCATTTTTCGCTTGGGAATTCTTGAGACAGGGCCGCAGCGACCTGCTCCAGCGCGGGGTCCCACTCGCCGATGATCCGCGGCGAGAAGACGCGCGCCTGCGGGTACCAAGGATAGTAGTCGCTGCCGAGCTTGGTCCACACCTCTGGGGCGGTGAGCAGCCAGATCGGCGCTCCGGCCGCGGCGCCGAGGTTGGACGTGGCGTTCGAGAAGCCGATGATCAAATCAACCGCCGCGCAGAGCGCCGTGACATCGTCCAGATCCTGCTTGAGATCGATGCCGGGCGGCTGCCAGATTTCAATCCCAAACTCTTCCTTGGCCAGGGCGAGTTCTTCTTCGCAATCGCCATACTGCAGGTTGATGAAGGTGACGCCCGGGGTCTGCAACACGGGCCGCCAAGCTTCGAAGGGCGAGAATTGGCGCGCGCGCTCGGCGTTCAATTTGAGGCTCTTCCAAAGCAACCCGACCTTAGGGGCCGGACCCAACTTCTCCAGCTCCGTTTTCCAATAGGCGACCCGATCCGGGTCCGGCTTCAGATAGCCGGAGGCTTTCGGGAAGGCGTCGAGCGATCCGCGCAGGGTGCTCAGAAACGCCCCCAGGGGCGCCCAATAGTCGAAACGCTCCCAGTCCTTGATTTCCGGCGCCGTGCGATACACCCGGCCTTCGTACTGGAAGGTTCGGTGCACGGTCACCTCGACCGTGGGGAAGGAGCGCTCGAACAGGGGGATCAGGCGCGACTCGACCGCTATGGCCAGTGATCCGTCGGGGCCGAGCCTCTCGAGGATGTCGGGCAGCATGCTGGCCAGCATCACCTCGTCGCCCAGGCCCTGTTCCGCGCAGATGAAGAGCGATTTGCCGCTGAGATCGTGCTCTGACCATACGGTTCCGGGAATATGGAAGCGGGGCGCGGTCGTCAGATGCGGTGACAGGCGCCAATCGTACAGCTTCCAGCCTTCGGCGAGCCACCCCAACGACAGCGTCAGGGTGGCGCGGGCGAAGCGCATGATGGCCTCGTCCATCGTCGAATCCGGTCGCTGCAGCGCTCGGTCGAGGTCGATCAGGGCGCCCTCGATGTCCCCCAGGTCGGACTTCGCGAAGGCGCGATTGTGCCATCCCTTGCTGTAGTTCGGATTCAGGCGCAGGGCTTCATCGAAGAAGACGATCGAACCTGCCGGGTCGCCTGTGTTGCAAACCACGGTGCCCAAGGTGTTCCAGAGGGCTGGCGATTCGGGATGGGCTCCGATCGACTCCTTCAGCACCTCGATGGCTTCAGGCTCGCGATTCAGCTCCCGCAGGGCGCAGGCCAGGTTGTTCGACGCCTCGATATTATCGGGATTCGCGACGCGGGCGTGCGCGAAGAAGCCGACGGCGAATTCCGGCATGTTCATACGAAAAGCTAGGCGGCCCAGGTCGCCCGCCACGGCGCCATGGTCGACGAGCAGCTTCAGCGCCGCCTCGTAGGCGCGCAGGGAGGATCCGTAATCGCCGAGCTTCTCCCGGGCGATGGCCAGAACATGCCAAGCGGCGCCCAGCATTTCGTCCTTCTTCAAGAGCTTCAGGGCCAGCTTCTGGGCCAGTTCGAAATCGTTCTCATGGACCGCGGCGATCGCGCGGTTCAACACCTTCGCGTTCTCCACGTTCTTCATTTGCTGTGTGATGTGCTTGAGGCGATCCAGCGACTCTTTCGAAGCCGAATCGCCGATGGCGTCCGCGATTTGGCCGATCTGAAGCGGCGCGGCGCCGACATCCGACTGGGCGAGGGCGCTCACAGACGTTTCCAGGGCGCTTTTTCGGGACATCGGGCGGTGACCTCAGGCTGTGCTATTAACTATGTTTTGAGGCCTTATGCTTAATTGAGTCCTAAGTGGCTGTTTGCGGCTTTAACGATGTCGGCAAGACCGCGTTAACCGATCCGCGTCTAGCCTTGGTGAGTTCCGTTGTTATCGACGGATCGGGCGAGGCGGCGTCAACGAAGGAGCGAGTTTAGGTGCCTTTGAAGCTGTCGCTGAAGCCCGGCGAGAAATTCGTTCTGAACGGCGCCGTGGTCCAGAATGGAGACCGGCGTGGCGTTCTGGTTCTCCAGAACAAGGCCTCCGTTCTTCGCGAGAAAGATATCATGCAGCCGGATCAGGTCACGACGCCGTCGCGACGGATCTATTTTCCGGTGATGATGATGTACCTCGACGAGGGAGGAGCGGAAAAATTCTACGATGAATTTGCCGCTCGCCTGACGGAGTTCATGGGAGTCGTCCGCAATCCCGGCGTTCTTCAGGATTGCATCGCCATCTCAAAGCACGTGATGGCGCGTGAATACTACAAGGCTCTGATGCTGAGCCGTAAGTTGATTGAATACGAAGACGAGAGGTTGGGGCATGTCTCTTCGGGCGTATCAGCAGGCGGCGACGCGGGCTGAGAATCCCCGTGAAATGGAGTACCGCCTGTTCGGGCAGGTGACGCGCGCCCTGATGGAAGCGTCACAGGCCCCGGCGGATGACTTCGCGAAGCGGATCGACGCACTGGATTGGAATCGCAAGGTCTGGTCGGCCTTGGCGACGGACTGTTCGCTGCCCGACAACCAGCTTCCGATGGAGCTGCGCGCCTCGATCATTTCCCTGAGCCTCTGGGTGAGCCGCCACTCCAGCGCCGTGATGCGCAAGGAGGAGGAGTTCGAACCCCTGATCGAGATCAATCGCATCATCATGCAAGGGCTGGCGGGGCGCGCGGACGCGGCCTGATTCAGCGCCAAAGGCAAGGCTGAACGTCTTGCCTAGCACTTCCGGAAAAACCTGCCGCCCGGCGAATAATGCATTCGCCGGGCGGTTTCATTTCCAGCGCCGGGCAGGGCGATAATTCAGTAAAAACAGTCCTCTAAGGGCTTTTCGGCTGGCTGGCCAAGACTGGCCCGCCGTTTGCGATGGTTCGCGCGGGCAAAACGCCCGCCCGGCGATAGGCCGGACAAATCCCACCAAAACGGTAGGTCGCAATGCTGAACTCAATCAACACCAATCCTGGTGCGCTTCTGGCGCTCCAGAACCTGAACGCCACTAACACGGAGCTCAACACCACCCAGAGCCGTATCAACACCGGCAAGAAGGTCGCAAGCGCCAAGGACAACGGCGCGATCTGGTCGATGGCTAAGATGCAGAGCGCGAGCTCGTCTTCGTTGAACGCCGTGAAGGATTCGCTCCAGCGCGGTCAGTCGACGATTGATGTTGCTCTCGCGGCAGGCGACAGCATCACCGATCTGCTCATGAAGATGAAGGAAAAGGCCCTGGCCGCTTCCGACACTTCGCTGAACACCGCTTCGTTCAACGCGCTGAAGGCCGACTTCGACTCCCTGCGCAAGCAGATCACGAAGGCCGTGGATAACGCCACGTTCAATGGCGCTAGCCTGGCCACCGGATCTGTCGCCGCGATGACGTTCCTGGCCAATGCCGATGGTTCGGGCTTCACCGTGCAAGCGCAGACCCTGAGTCTGGCTGGCCTGAACCTGACGACGGCTACGGCGCCGACCTTCACCACGGCGACCGAGGCTAACGCCATGATCGCCAAGATGACGGACGCGCTGCAGACCGCGACGAACAAGCTGTCCGCTCTAGGCACGTTGTCGACGGGCCTGGATACGCATCTGACCTTCGTCGGGAAGCTGCAGGACAGCCTCGACACCGGCGTGGGCAACCTCGTCGATGCGGACCTGGCGAAGGAAAGCGCCAAGCTTCAGTCGCTGCAGACCAAGCAGCAACTGGGGGTGCAGGCTCTTTCGATCGCCAACCAGACCCCGCAGTCGATCCTGTCGCTGTTCAAGGGGTGATCTCCGATACGCCGGACGGCTGTCACAAGCCGTCCGGCGCCTCTTTCCCGCTGGGTGCGCAAAGAGTGCCCGGCAATAATTTCCCATGCACAAAGACCCCCGGCAGGAATTGCCGGGGGTCTTTGTGGTTAATGAACATATAACTCTTATTTTTCAGTGGTTTGGCCGGTTGTGGCCGGTGGGCATTTTTGGCCCGGCAATTGCTACAGGTTCTACCGAGCAAAATGCTCCCGGCAGCCAAAATGGCGTCGGACACCTTGAAAAGGACCTATTCGTATGCCGCTGAATAGCATCAATACGAACGCGGGCGCTCTGATCGCCCTGCAGAACCTGAACTCGACCAACAGCGAGCTCCAGGTCACCCAGCAACGCATCAACACGGGCAAGAAGATCTCGTCGTCGAAGGACAACGGCGCGATCTGGGCTATGTCCAAGGTGCAATCTTCGACGGCCCAATCGCTGAACGCCGTGAAGGACTCGCTGCAACGCGGCCAGTCCACCATCGACGTGGCTCTCGCCGCTGGCGACACCATCACCGACCTGCTCGGCAAGATGAAGGAAAAGGCCCTGGCCGCTTCCGACACCTCGCTGAACACCGCCTCGTTCAACGCCCTGAAGGCGGACTTCGAATCGCTGCGCAAGCAGATCACCAAGGCTGCGGATAACTCGCTGTTCAACGGCGCCAGCCTGGCCACCGGCTCCGTCGCTAACATGACGTTCCTGGCCAACTCGGACGGCACGGGCTTCACCGTTAGCGCCCAGACCCTGAGCCTGGGCGGCCTGGCCCTGACGACGGCCGCCGCTGCGGCCTTCACCACCGCGACAGAGGCCAAAGCCATGATCGCCAAGGTCGACAACGCCATTGGCACTGCCACCAACAAGCTGGCCGCCCTCGGCACCAACTCGACCGGCCTCGACACTCACCTGACCTTCATCGGCAAGCTGCAAGACAGCCTGGACACCGGTGTTGGCAACCTGGTGGACGCCGACCTGGCCAAGGAAAGCGCCAAGCTGCAGTCGCTGCAAACCAAGCAACAGCTTGGCGTGCAAGCGCTGTCGATCGCGAACCAATCTACGTCGTCGATCCTGAGCCTGTTCCGTTAAGGAGCGGGAGGGGGCGGGCTCGGTTGAGCCCGCCTCCGCCTTTTATTGGGATCGAGGATAAGGAGAACAAGGAAGGAGGGCCGACCCGCAAGTCGGCGGACAGATATGGAACCCAAGGCCGCTTTGTCGGCGATCAGAGATTTTATCGCCCCCGTTAACGCCCCGGACCCGTCCGAGGGCGCAAGAGCCGTTCAGCATCAGCTGGGCGCCGCGTTTGGACAGGCGCAGTCGGCGGACGTCGAGCAGGCGCAACGTGTCGAAGCCAAGCCGGAAGCCCCGGTGGATAACGGGCCTCAGCCCGGCGATCTGCGTCTGGTGATCGAGCAGAATGGCGATACCGGCGACTACGTCTACAAGACCGTGGATCGGCGCACCGGTGAGACGCTGAATCAGTTTCCCCGCGAGGAGATCCTGAAGCTGCGTGAAGCCTCGCGTTATCACAGCGGGGACGTTTACGACGGTAAGGCCTGAGCCGCGGCTGACGCCGTAGCGAGGACGAAGGTGCGGCGCCTGGTCGCGCTTCTTAATGGACATGGTTTATAAGCGTTAACCATGTTCTTACTTTCTGAGCCCAACCTCGGCGGCGATTAGATCGCACGTCGAATCGCGCGCGATCGCAACCACGGCAAAATCGCCGACCGGAGGCCGCGCATGACGCTGAGCGTTAATACGAACCAGCCCGCGCTGATCGCGCTGCAGAACCTGAACCGCACCAACGACGACATGCAGTCGGTGCAGACCAGGATCAACACGGGCCTGTCCATCTCCACCGCCAAGGACAACGCGGCGATCTGGTCGATCGCTCAGGAGCAGCGCGCCGACATGAGCGCGCTCGGGGCGGTCAAGATGAGCCTGGACCGCGCGACCTCGATCGCGGACGTCGCCCTGGCGGCGGGCGAGTCGGTTTCGGATCTGCTCAAGCTGATGCGCGAAAAGGTGGTCGCGGCCAAGGACACCTCGCTGACCACCACGTCGCGGCAGTCGCTGAACGCGGACTTCCAGGGCATTCTCAAGAACCTCACCCAGGTCATCAACAGCGCCGTCTTCGACGGGGCCAATCTGCTGGACGGCAGCCAGACCGCCGACATGGCGTTCCTGGCCGACGCCGACGCCGGCCAGGCGATCACGCTGGGTCTGCAGAACCTGACGCTGGGCGGGACGATCAACACGCTCGTGGCGACCGACGACATCCTGACGTCGGTGACCGCCGCCGACGTGCTGACGCGCCTGGACGCCACGATGAGCGCGGTCAACCAGGCCATCGGCAATATCGGCACTCAGGCCAAACAGATCGACGCCCACAGCACCTTCGTCGCCAAGCTCAACGACGTTCTGGAGACGGGTGTCGGCAACCTGGTCGACGCGGACCTCGCCAAGGAAAGCGCGCGCTTGCAGGCCTTGCAGGTCAAGCAGCAGCTCGGCGCCCAGGCGCTGTCGATCGCCAACGGCGCGCCGCAGATCATCCTCTCCCTGTTCAAGGGGCAGTAACCCTAGGTTACGTCGCGGCGCCGGGTTAAGCTTTGCGCATGCGGAACCGGGAATCGGCGGCGAGTATGATCGAGTTGCGCGACTTGCGGGACGAGGACGAAGCGATCCTCTTTCAGTGGCGCTCGGAGCCCGAGGTCGACCGCTGGATGTCCGACGCCGATTTGCCGAGCAGAGAGGCCCACGCGGTCTGGTTTCAAGCCCTCCGCTCAGATCCGGACCTGCGCGGCTGGATGATCACGCGCGCCGGCGCGCCCATGGGGCTGCTGACGTTGACCGGCCTGACCAGTCATCACCGCCGCGCCAGCTGGAATTGGTTCCTGGGTTCGGCCGAGGCGCGGGGGCGTGGCGTCGGCCGCGCCGCCCAGGTTCTGGGTCTGGACCGGGCCTTCGGCGAGCTTGGTCTGCACAAGGTGTTCGCCGAGGTCATGGCCGACAACGACGCGGCGCTGAAGGCCCAGTCGGCCGCTGGATTCCGGCGCGAGGGCTATCTGCGCGGTCACGTGCTGAAGGACGGCGAGCAGCGCGATGTCGTGTTGCTGGGAATTCTGGCTTCGGAGTGGGCCGAGCTGCGCGACGATGCGCGCCGGGCGCTGTCCGAGGCGCATCTTATCGCCGCTTAACGTCAAGTCTTGATCGGGCGTTAAGGGCGAATGGGCGACTGTATCAGCGGGGGACTCTGAGTCCTCGTCAGGACAAGCCGTGATCACGTTCGATACCAGCACGCTGCTCAGCTACTATCAGGCCCGCGCCGGCCTGACGGGCGCGGCTGCGTCTGGAGCGACCACGTCGACGGGCAAGTCCAAGGCCGTGGTGCCCAGCGCGCCGTGGTTGTCCGGATCCACGCCGCCCGCCAGCGATCTGGTCCGCTCGGCCCTGAACGGGCGCAAGTTCGTCGACGAGGGCGCGAGCACCACGTCTCTCAAGGGCGCCAGCCCCGACTACGCTAAGCTGTTCGCCACCTATCAGGCCCTCAACACCCTGTCGGCCCTCGCCAATCGCGCCGGCGAGAAGAACGTGACCGATGGCGAGATCGCGCGGCTGCAGACGACCCTGAACAAGGGGCTCGGCGAGATCAGCAACTACGTGCAGGGTCTCTCGCTCGACCAGCTGAGGCTGACGACCGGCGCGGTGATGACCACCGACAAGGCCAAGGTCGGCGTTCCGAAGGCGAACTACACCTACACCACCGACACGATCTACAGCGGCCAGGGCGACGACCCCGTGCCGAAGTTCCAAGGCGACGTGTCGTTCGATGTCACGGTGAAGGCTTTCGGCGTCACCAAGACCGTGACGATGGATCTGAACGACATGGGCTCGACGCCCCGGACCATGTCCAATGTCGTCACCTACATGAACGACAAGATGAAGGCGGCCGGCTACAACACCGCCTTCGCCGTCCAGCGGACAGTGGGGCAGGAACGCACGGTGCAGGTCGCCGGCAAGCCCGTCACGCTGCCCGCGACGGGCGATGACTTCGCCCTGAAGGTCAAGGGCGACTCGGCCGAACAGATCAGCTTCAGCGCGCCGACAGCGGCGCCGGCGGTTTACGTCACCACCAAGTCGGGCGATCCCGATCCCGACAAGAACACCAGGACGGAAGACGCCGTCTATGAAACGACCCTGACGAAGTACAGCACGGCCGGGACCAGCGGCGGCGCGGGCGCCGGCGCGCCGGGCGGCAAGGTCTTCACCGAAACCCTGCAAGGCACGATCTCGAGCGTACGCAAGTCGGTGACGGGCGCCGACGGCTCTATCTACATGCTGGCCGACGTCGCCACGGAAGTGGAGGGCAAGCTCGACATCGACGGTCAAGTGATCAAGGGCGACAGCGATGTGGCTCTGCTCAAATATGACAGCGCCGGTCATCTGCTCTTCGCGCAAAGCCTGGGCGCGACAGACAACGCCAGCGGCCTGTCCCTGGCGGTCGCCGACGACGGCAGCATCGCCGTCGCCGGATCCGTCAGCGGCCGGTTGCAGGGCGCGGTCACGGGGCCGCTCAACAACGGCGACGGCACGACCACCACCGACAGCTTCGTCACCCGCTATAGCGCCAACGGCGACGAACAATGGACGGTTCGGCGCGGCGGCCTGCAGGAAGACGAAGCCACCGCCCTGGCCTTTGGCGCGGACGGCGTCTTGTACGTGGGCGGACGCAGCAAGGCGGACCTTCCCGGCTCGGTCGGAAGCGACCCCAGCGGCGGTTGGGACGCCTATCTCTCGGCCTTCGCCACCGACGGGAACGGCAAGCCCAAGGCGTTGTTCACGCAGAAGTTCGGCTCGGCCGCCAACGACTCTGTCTCGGACATCGTCGTGAACGGCTCGCAGGTGATCGTCGGCTCCAAGGAAGACGGCAAGGCGATGCTGCGGAGCTTCGACGTGGCCGCCAGCGTCGTCACGGAGAACATCACCCAGCTCAACAAGTACGGCGCCTATGAGAGCGTGCCGGTCACCTACACCAAGTCGGCGACCCTCACCGCGGGAGCGACCCGCGATCTCGGCTCGCTGAAGGGTGGCGAGCTGGTTGGGCTCAGGATCGACGGCGGCCAGCTGTATGTCGGCGGCTACACGGCCAACAATCTCATGTCGATCAACGGCGCCGTGACGGCGCCGTCCGGCGGGATGGACGCCTTTGTCGGCCGGATGTCGCTGGATATCGCCGACAACGGTCAGGACGTTCTGACCTATTACGGCGGCACCGGCGACGACACCGTCACGGGCTTCGACGTCAAGAACGGTACGGCTTGGCTAGTGGGGGGCGCGGGCGCGAACCTCGATGGCCAAGTCACGATCGGGGCCAAGGATGGTTATGTCGCCCAGGTCAATGTCGGCACCGGCGCCGTGGACTGGAGCCAGAGGCTGACCGGCAAGGACGGCTATGCGACGCCGACGTCGGTCGCCGTCTCCGCCTCCGGCGCCTCGGCGCTGGACCTGTTCGGCCTGCCGTCGGGAAGCATGGCGTTCAAGCAGTCGGACCGCGTCACGACGGCGACGGCCGCGCGCGCCGGCGACACCTTCCAGATCCGCACGCGCGAGCGCGGCCCGCTGACCACGATCACGATCGAGGCCAGCGACACGCTTGAAACCCTGGCCGAGAAGATCAAGCGAGCCTCGGGTTTCCGCGCCAAGGTGGAGACGGTCAGCGACGGCGACAATCGCGTGCTCAAGATCAGTCCGGCGTCCAACACCGCGACGCTCGAAATCGTCGCCGGCAAGGGCGGGACCGACGTCCTGACAGCCTTGGGACTGGCCGGCGGCGTGGTTCGCGCCACCAAGACCGACGGGGGGAAGACCGTCTCGGCCGACGGCAGCGGCCAAATCTATGGCCTGCAGTTACCGCCTGAGCTGGATTTGACCACGGAGGCGGGGCGCAAGAACGCCAACATCGTCATCACCCGCGCCATTTCGCAAATCCGCACCGCCTATCGCGAGACGGCCGATGCGGCTCAGGGCATCAGCAGCGACACCACCAAGACCCCCGGCAAGACCGACGGGACCGTCCCGAAATACCTTACCGACCAACTGGCCAATTATCAGGCCGCGCTGAACCGCCTCAACGGGGGCGGCTAGGCCCGCCCACGGTCGCCGACCGTCACGGGCGGGGCGCTTTCCATGCCTGTCGCGCTTGAAAGCGTCATCGACGCGTCGTAGCCAGGGGCCATGGATTTTCTGAAAGATCGACGGATCGTGGTCCTCGGCGGCGGCGCGGCGCTCGCGCTTCTGGCGGGCCTGGGTATCGCCGCGGCTCTATTGGCTGGCCAAGACCAGAAGCAGACCGAGGCGCCGCCGGCCTCGCGCGCCGGCCTGATCGTCGAGACCGGACGCGACGACGACACCAAGCTGGATCCCGCACGGCCGCTGCGCTGTTTCGTCGGCGGGTCCTTCGTGGGTGAGATCACCTTGGCCGAGTGCGCCAAGAAGAACGGCGTGGCGACCGGCGCCTTGGACGTCGGCGTCGACGAGACTGGCGCTCTGGCCGCGGCCGATCAAGCCGGCGCCTTGCTGACGCCGCTGCCACCCGCGCCCACCGTTGAAGCGCCCGCCGCGGGGCAGGGGGGCAATCCCTCGGCCCCGGCCACGCCGGCCGTCGCCTCGGCCAACGCGCCCTTGGGCGCTTGCTGGCGCTATGCGGGCGGCGAATGGCGTCGTCTGCCGGGCGACATCACGCTGAACGCGTGCGCCCAGCAGCTGTTCGGCGGACGCTGTGAGAAGACCAGCGCCGTGGCCTATGGCCGGTGGGGCGAGGAAACGCTGCGTCTTTTGCAGGGGCGGATCGAGGCCTCTCCCGACAATCGCAGCTTCCACACCGTGTTCGAACAGGCCCCAAACTGCCCTAGCCCGAACGCCGGATAGGTTTATAAGTGTAATCCATGAGCAAGACCGTCCTCGCCGCCGCCGTCGTCCTCGCCGCCACGGGCTTCGCGCTCGCGGGTTGCCAGAAGGAGATCAAGCCGCCGTTCGAGCAGGGGGTCTGCTTCCACGTGGCGACGAACAAGGACGGAACGCTCCGCTATAACCCCGTGGCCCGCAAGGTGCCGATGATGGAGGAATGCGCCGCGACGCTGGAAGGCATGCGCATGCGCTTTGTTCGCCTCGGCCAGTCGAACAGCCAGGGCATGGTGGGCGCATACCAAGGCTCCTTCATCTTCATCGAGAAGGAAGGCATTTATCTGGGCCAGACCTATGATGGGCCGCGCTTCATGTCGCTGGTGCGCACCGGCGACGGCCGCCTGGCGGTGCCCGGCGCCATCCGGCGCGTTCCGGCCCCGTAGGCGAGGGGGCGTTTTCGTCCGTCCACAGCCGTCTTTCTCGTCCACAAGAACATATTGAGAACAAAACTTGCGCGCCGTTTAACGGCTCGTTAACTTGCGCTCTCAGATTCCGGCGCATGGGTCGCCGGGCGAGAGCAAGGTCAAGCGATGGCGGGCAGCGTCAACAAGGTCATTCTGGTGGGCAATCTCGGGGCCGATCCCGAGATCCGTAGCCTGGGTTCCGGCGACCGCGTCGCCAATCTCCGTATCGCCACGTCGGAAACCTGGCGCGACCGCAACAGCGGCGAGCGCAAGGAGAAGACCGAATGGCACCGGGTCGTCATCTTCAACGACAACCTGGTGAAGGTGGCCGAGCAGTACCTCAAGAAGGGCTCGACCGTTTACATCGAAGGCGCGCTTCAGACCCGCAAGTGGACTGACAACACCGGCCAGGAAAAGTACTCGACCGAAATCGTGCTGCAGAAATTCCGCGGCGAGCTGACCATGCTGGGCGGCCGCGGCGACAGCGCCGGCGCGTCTTCGGGCGGCGGCGACGAGTACGGCGGCGGGCTATTCGGGCGGCGGCTCCAGCTTTGGCGGCGGCCAGCGCAGCCAACCGAGCGGTCCGCGCGAGAGCTTCTCGGCCGACCTGGACGACGAAATTCCGTTCTAGGACAGTGGACGGCCCGTCGATGGCCATCGCGCCTTAAAGACGGCGGCTCCACGGGGGCGAGCGGCGGGTGATCCTAGAGGTCGCCCGCCGCTTTCGTTTGGACGAGCACTCGACTTGTCGACAGTCTAAAGTTGTGTTCTCCTTCGGTTTCACCGGTAGGAGGGCGCTAGATGCGACGGATGCTTCTGAGTGTTGGCGTGGTGGCTCTTTTAGCGACCGGTTCTGTCGCCTCCGCCCGGCAAAGCGACACCTTGATCGGCGACTCCCGGCGCCAGCAGGGGCTGGAGTCCGAGATGGGGCGCCTGCGAATGGGGCAAACGGGCGGTGCGCGCGCAGGCGTTTGCCCGCTCGTCCGGGGCGCGTCGGCGGAGATCAACACCTATGTGACCGCTCGCTTGCGCCAGGTCGCCGATCAGGTCGGCGCCGAATACGCGCATCACGATTGCGAGCCGAACGTGGTCGTCCTGTTCTCGCCTAACCCCGACGAACTGGTGGCCGAGGCCACGCGCGCCAAGCGGTTCAACTATCGTGGAGTCGCCGCTCAGGACGTCGAGCGATTCAAGACCAGCAGCCAGCCGGTGCGGTGGATCCACGGTTCGGCCACGCCGGGCTTCAAGACCCATGATGCGAGGCCCTACAACGCCCTGGTGATCGTGGACTCCAACAAGGCCGCCGATATCAAGGTCTCGACCTTGGCCGACTATGTCAGCCTGATCGCGCTGGCGGATGTCAGGGTTCGGCCGGCGCCGGCCGAGGGTTCGATCATGAACCTGTTCGACAGCGCCGCGGACGGGACGCCTCAGGCGATGACCGAGGCGGACCGGGCGTATCTCCGCGCGGTCCATAGTCGCCGATACTAATCTATGGGTTGAGTTGCGAAGGGGTGCTGCGCCGATGCGGCGCCCTTAGGGCTCCTCATGATCGCGACGTTGTCTGGCGGCTAACGGACAGCGTCGCGGGCTGCTGTTCATGTCTTCGGACCGCGGACAGGACGGCCGCGCCAGGTCGGTGCGAGCTTTCGCGCCCTGGGCTGGCCGCGTTGTCGGCGTGACCCGTATGGCATGCGTTCCAAAGAGCGCCGCTCCACACGCCAGAGTGGTGGGCTCCGCGCCGTCCGAACGTCTTGAAAGCCGTTCGGCGCTGCGGCGACTGGTCGTCATGCGCGCAAGACAGCTCTCAGTCCGCGGATTTAAATCGTACTTCGTGCAGGTTTCGGTCACGCCCGCCATTTGGACAACGTTGTCATTGAAAATATTTGCCGAATTCTCAGGATGGGGCATGGAACGATAAGCGCCAGTGGACGCGTTCTTGAGCGAAGTGCTACTGAAGCCCCGGATATTGCACTGCGGGATCACGACGAAGCAGCGCTGTTCCAAGGTGAGACGCTCCCAGCAGAGGGGCGCGGCCTTTTCACTTATCGCAGGGTGAATTTCATATGCCGGTTGAGACGCTGACCAAGGCCCGTTGGGTATACGCATTTGGCGGAGGCGGCGCCGACGGCGACGCTTCCATGAAGAACCTTCTCGGAGGCAAGGGCGCCAACCTCGCCGAGATGTCCTCTCTGGGCCTTCCCGTGCCGCCCGGGTTCACGATCACAACCGAGGCGTGCGTCCACTACTACGCCAACGGCAGGCAGTACCCGGCCGATCTGGCCGATCAGGTCAAGGTCGGCCTCGCCAAGGTCGAGGAGATCACGGGCAAGCGCTTCGGCGACGTCGCCAATCCGCTGCTGGTTTCGGTGCGTTCGGGCGCCCGGGCCTCGATGCCGGGCATGATGGACACCGTCCTGAACCTGGGCCTCAACGACGAGACCGTCGAGGGCCTGGCCAAGCTGTCGGGCGACCGCCGCTTCGCCTATGACAGCTACCGCCGCTTCATCCAGATGTACTCGAATGTCGTGCTCAATCTCGAGCACCACATGTTCGAGGAGATTCTGGACGATCACAAGGAACGCCTCGACATCACGGTCGACACCGGTTTGACCGCCGACGACTGGGCCGAGGTGATCAAGGACTATAAGGCCGCCGTGCGCGACCATCTGGGCAAGCCGTTCCCGCAGGACGCCCAGGAGCAGCTGTGGGGCGCCGTGGGCGCCGTGTTCGCCAGCTGGATGAACGACCGGGCCAAGTTCTATCGCCGCATGCACGACATCCCCGAAAGCTGGGGCACGGCCGTGAACATCCAGTCGATGGTGTTCGGCAACATGGGCGACACCTCGGCGACGGGCGTGGCCTTCACCCGCAACCCGTCGAACGGCGACAACCGCCTCTATGGCGAGTTCCTGATCAACGCCCAGGGCGAGGACGTGGTCGCGGGCATCCGCACGCCGCAGTCCCTGACCAAGGCCGCCCGCGAGGAGATGGGTGACACCGCCCCCTCGATGGAAGAGGCGATGCCGGAGGTGTTCGGCCAGTTCAAGACCGTGGTCGAGACGCTGGAGCGCCACTACCGCGACATGCAGGACATCGAGTTCACGGTGGAGCAGGGCAAGCTCTACATGCTGCAGACCCGCAACGGGAAGCGCACGGCCAAGGCCGCGCTGAAGGTCGCGGTCGACATGGCGGCCGAGGGCGTGATCAGCAAGGAAGAGGCCGTGGGCCGCGTCGAGCCGGCCTCGCTGGACCAACTGCTGCACCCGACCATCGATCCCACCGCGCATCGCGACGTGATCACCACGGGCCTGCCCGCTTCGCCCGGCGCGGCGACCGGCAAGATCGTCTTCGACAGCGACGCCGCCGAAAAGGCCGCGGCCAATGGCGAGGCGGTGATCCTGGTGCGCGAGGAGACGTCGCCCGAGGACATCCACGGCATGCACGCCGCTCGCGGCATCATCACCGCGCGGGGCGGCATGACCAGCCACGCCGCCGTCGTGGCGCGCGGCATGGGGCGGGCCTGCGTCTCGGGCGCTGGCGACGTCGCCATCTTCGAGAAGGAAGGCCTGTTCCGCGTCCGTGGCCGCGAGTTCAAGCTCGGCGAGATCATCACCATCGACGGCTCGACCGGGGAAATCCTGGCTGGCTCGCCCAAGATGATCGAGCCCGAGCTGACCGGCGACTTCGCGACCCTGATGGGCTGGGCCGACCAGGTCCGCCGCCTGAAGGTGCGCGCCAACGCCGAGACGCCTTTGGACGCCAAGACCGCCCGTCAGTTCGGCGCGGAGGGCATCGGCCTTTGCCGCACCGAGCACATGTTCTTCGACGACACCCGGATCGCCGCCGTGCGCGAGATGATCCTGGCCGACGACGAGAACGGCCGTCGCGCCGCCCTGGCCAAGATCGCGCCCTTCCAGAAGGCCGACTTCGTCGAGCTCTTCACGATCATGGAAGGCCTGCCGGTCACGATCCGCCTGCTGGATCCGCCGCTGCACGAGTTCCTGCCGCACACCGAGGAAGACGTCGAAGCCGTGGCCAAGGCCACCGGCCTGGACGCCGCCAAGCTGATGCGCCGGGCCAAGGAGCTGCACGAGACCAACCCCATGCTGGGCCACCGCGGCTGCCGCCTGGGCGTCTCGTATCCCGAGATCTACGAGATGCAGGTCCGGGCCATCCTCGAGGCGGCCTGCGAGATCGCCAAGTCGGGCAAGGCCGCGCCCGTGCCCGAGATCATGCACCCGCTGGTCGCCAAGGGCGAGGAGATGAAGTACCTGCGCGACCTGACCGACCGCGTCGCCAAGGCGGTGCTGGAAGAGCAGGGCGTGGACCTGAAGTACACCGTCGGCACCATGATCGAGCTGCCCCGCGCCGCCCTGCGCGCCGGCGACCTGGCCGCCAACGCCGAGTTCTTCAGCTTCGGCACCAACGACCTCACCCAGACAACGTTCGGCATCAGCCGCGACGACGCCGGCAAGTTCCTGGGCGCCTATATCGACAAGGGCATCTTCGAGAAGGACCCCTTCGTCAGCCTCGACCAGGAAGGCGTCGGTGATTTGATCCGCATCGCCGCCGAGCGCGGCCGCGCGGCGCGTCCGGACGTCAAGCTGGGCATCTGCGGCGAGCATGGCGGCGATCCGGCCTCGATCGGCTTCTGCGAGAAAGTCGGCCTCGACTACGTGTCGTGCTCGCCCTACCGCGTGCCGATCGCTCGTCTGGCGGCCGCCCAGGCGGCGCTGGCCAGCAAGAGCTAAGCTCTCGCTTCAAGCCTGAACTCACTTGGAGGGCCTCGGACTGGACAGTCCGAGGCCCTTTCCCTATCCGGGGCCTCAGGGTTTGGGGGGAAGTCATGGCCTATCTGCGCTGGCGCCGGTTCACGGAGCTGCTGTCGCTGGACAATCCGGCGCTGGGCGAGCTGTTCATGCGCAAGCGCCACAAGCCGATCGTCGCCGCGCCCGTCGAGAAGTGGGACGCCGAGTACCAGTCCGGCATCTATGACCGCCTGAACCGCTCCGAGCAGCGCCATCACCATCGCCTGCTGGCCGCCATGATCGCCGACCGCTGGCCCAACCCGCGCGTCCTGGAGATCGGGGCGGGCGAGGGGGTGTTCTTCGAGGCGCTGCGCGCCCACCGGCCCGCCCGCTATGTCGGCGTCGACTTCTCCAGGCCCGCCATCGAGCGGGGCGAGCTGCGTCTGGCGCCCGAGATCGCCATCGGCGAGGTCAAGATGGCGCTGGGCGATGGCCGGACCTTCGAGACCGACGAGACCTTCGACGTCGTGGTGTTTTCGGAATGCATCGAGCACCTGGGCGAGGTCGAAAACCTGGTCGCCCACTACGCGCCTAACTTGAAGCCCGACGGCGCTGTCGGCCTGACCATGTGGCTGGCGCTGAAGCCGCTGCGCTTGTGGCATCGCCTGAAGGCGATAGGCGAGGTGCTGGACGAAGCGGTGATCAACACCCCTTGGGGCGGCGGCTGGCTGGTGGCCGTGGTGCGGGCGAGGGGCTGATAAGCCGGATTTCGCGCCCCCCTCCGTCGCGTCGCCTATCGGCGCCGCGCCACCTCCCCCGTCTCACGGGGGAGGAGGTCGATCCAACCTCCCCACCCGTAGCGAAGCGTACGGGGGAGGTGCGCGATGCGGATACGCATCGTGACGGAGGGGGCGTTCTACCCCAAACGCAAAACCGCCCCGAGGCGGGGAGGAGCCTCGGGGCGGTCGCTAGGCCGTCCGCCTGGAGCCCTTTAGCTTTGGATGCGAACATCCAAAGCGTTCAAAAGGGCTCCAAATGTTTGATTCTAGAGCCTGCTGACCCTGGTTAGATGAGCTATCTAACCAGGGCAGGCTCTAGGGGGAGGGGTGCGGACGGCCGCTGCCGGCCTGAGCGTTAGCCGTGCAGCTTGATGGCGGTTTCGGCGACCTTGCGGCCTTGGTAGCGAGCGCCCATCAGTTCGTTCTCGCTGGGCTGACGCGAGCCGTCGCCGCCGGCGATCGTCGTGGCGCCGTAGGGGCTGCCGCCGGTGACTTCGTCCAGGGTCATTTGGCCCGCATGGCCGTAGTCCATGCCCACGATCACCATGCCGAAGTGCAGCAGGTTGGTGATGATCGAGAACAGCGTGGTTTCCTGACCGCCGTGCTGGGTCGCCGTCGAGGTGAAGGCGCCGCCGACCTTGCCGTGCAGGGCGCCGCGGGCCCACAGGCCGCCGGCTTGGTCGAGGAACGCCGCCAGTTGCGAGCTCATGCGGCCAAAGCGCGTGCCGGTGCCGACGATGACGGCGTCATAGTTGGCCAGGTCCTCGACCGTGGCGACCGGAGCCTCCTGGTCGAGCTTGAAGTGGGCGCGTTGGGCGACTTCCAGGGGCGCGGTTTCCGGCACGCGCTTGATGTCGACCTGGGCGCCGGCTTCGCGAGCGCCTTCGGCGACGGCCTTGGCCATCGTCTCGATGTGGCCGTACGACGAGTAGTAGAGAACGAGAACCTTGGCCATGACGGCCTCCTTTGAAGCAGGTTAGGGGGAAAGTTAGGCGCGAGGCTAAGGTTTCCTCGCGCCCAGTTCTTGAATGGAACGTCTAGTCTTGGGCGGCGTCGACGAGCACCAACTCGGCGTCTTCGAGGGCGGTGATGGTCACCACGTCCTCGTCCTTGATGGCCGCGCCGTCGCGGGCGTTCAGCTTGACGCCGTTGACCTCGACGGTACCCACGGCCGGAACTAGGTAGCCGCTGCGGTCCTTGCCTAGGGCGTAGGTGGTGCTCTCGCCCGCCTTCAGCGTCGCGCCCAGAACGCGGGCGTCGGTGCGGATCGGCAGGGCGTCGGCGTCATCGGCGAAGCCCGAGGCCAGGGTGACGAACTTGCCCGAGCGGTCGCCCTTGGGGAACGGCTTGGCGCCCCACGACGGCGCGGCGCCGAAGTTCTTGGGCTCGATCCAGATCTGGAAGATCCGGGTCGTTTCCGGCTCGAGGTTGTACTCCGAGTGGCGGATGCCCGTGCCCGCGCTCATCACCTGGACGTCGCCGGCCACGGTGCGGCCCTTGTTGCCCAGGCTGTCCTGGTGGGTGATCGCGCCGTCGCGGACATAGGTGATGATCTCCATGTCGCTGTGCGGATGCGGCGGGAAGCCGGTGTTGGGGGCGATCTCGTCGTCGTTCCAGACCCGCAACGCGCCCCAGTTCATGTTACGGGGATCGTAGTAGCTGGCGAACGAGAAGTGATGCTTGGCCTTAAGCCAACCGTGGTCGGCGCCGCCAAGCTTGTCGAACGGTCTGCGGTCGATCATGGCTCTAACCTTTCTGTCCCTCTGAAGCGCCGGTCCGGCGCGTCGTGTTGAGGAGAAGATAGGGGACCTGGCTGGATCCGAAATGGAAACTGTTGAAACACATGGTTTCCAAAACTAAGCTACTGGCATGTCCAAGCTTCCCGATCTCGAAGGTCTCGCCGTGTTCGCCAAGGTGGTGGAGCTGCGTTCGTTCGCCGCCGCCGCCGATGAATTGGCGATGTCCAAGGCGACTGTCTCCAAGGCCGTGACCCGGCTTGAAACGCGTCTGGGCGCGCGGCTGTTCAACCGCACCTCGCGCCGCCTGGCCCTCACCGACGCCGGCCAGTCCCTGGTCGAGCGCGCGACGCGCGTCCTGGCCGAGGCGCAGGCGGCGGAGGAGGAGGCGTCCAGCCAGTCCTCGGCGCCGCGCGGCCTGGTGCGGATGGCCGTGCCGATGTCCTTGGGGATCACGACGCTTGGCCCCGTTCTACCGGCCTTCCTGGAAGCCTATCCCGAGGTCTCGATCGACCTGAATCTGTCGGACGCGACCATCGATCTCGTGGGCATGGGTTTCGATCTGGCCTTGCGCGTGGCCGACTTGCCGGACAGCTCGCTGGTGGCGCGAAGGCTGCGGCCGGTCAAGCGTCACCTCGTGGCGTCACCGGCCTACTGGGACCGGCATGGGCGGCCCCACCATCCCGCCGATCTGGCCCAGCATCGCGGCCTGACCTATGGCCACCAGTCGGCGCCGGAGACGTGGCGCTTCCAAAAGGGAAGCGAGGAGGCCGCCGTGCGGCCACGGTCGGTGATCCGGGCCAATAACGGCGACGTCCTGCTGCCGGCGCTGCTGGCCGGGTCGGGCGTGGCGATGCTGCCGGACTTCATCGTCGGCCCCGCGGTGGCGGACGGGCTGTTGGAGGAAGTGCTGACCGACTGGCAGCGCGCGCCGATCGCGCTTCACCTGGTCATGCCGCCCGGCGGCCCTCGGCCCGCGCGGGTCGAGGCGCTGGCGGCCTACATCGCCAAGACGCTGGGTGGCTCGTCGCGATAAGGGGCGGGCTAGAGGCTCTCGACCTGCGCCGGCGTGAAGGCGGCGACCTGCATCGGCGTCATGGCCGCCAGGTTTGTGGCCGACAGCCAATCCAGTTGATTGATGGTCAGGCCCGGGATCTGCGACGGCAGCAGATAGCCGATCTGGGTCGTCGAGAGGCCGGAGATCACGGAGGTGGACAGCGAGCCGATCTGTGTGGCTGTCAGCCCCTGGACCTGGGTCCCCGTCAACTGGGCGAAGGCCGTCGAGGACAGGCTGCGCATCTGGTAGGCCGAGAGGCCCTTCAGCGCCGTCGTGCCGAGGGATGTGATCTGGGTTTGCGACAACGCCGCCAGGTTCGTCACCGACAACGCGGACACCTGGGTCGCCGAGAACGCGGCGATCTGGCTGGTGGCGAACTCGCCGATATCGGTCGTGTCGAGACCGGCGAACTGGGTGGCGGTCAATCCCGTGACCTGGGTCGTCGACAGGCTCTGGAGCATCGTCGCGTCCAGGCCGCTCACATTCGTGGCCGACAGCCCGCCGATCTGGGTCGTCGAGAAGCTTCTGACCTGGGTGCTGGACAGCTCCGCGAAGTCCGTCGCGGTCAAGCCGCGGATCTGGGTGGAGGTAAGCCCCGCCAGCTGAGTGGAGGTCAAGGCGGCGACCTGGCTCGAGGTCAGGGCGCTGATGTTGCTCGCCGACAGCGCGCCCATCTGGGTGGCGGTGAAGCCCGCGACCTGGGTCGGGGTCAGCTCGGCGAAGTCCGTGGTGCTCAAGGCGCTGAGCTGCGTGGTCGTAAGCGACGCCACATAGGTGGCGCTCAGGCCGGCCACCTGGGTCGCCGTGAGGCCGCCAAAGGCGTCCGCGCTCAGCCCGGCCAGCTGGGTGGCGCTGAAGGCTGCGACCTGAGTGTCGGAGAGCCCGGCGGTCTGGGTGCTGGAAAGCCCGCGAAGCTGCGTCGCCGAAAACAGCGTGATGTCGGTGTCGAGATCGGCGATCTGGGGCGCGCTCAGGCCGCCGACCTGGGTCGCCGTCAGCCCCTTGAGTTGCGTGACGCTCAGCGCGTCGAACTGGGTGGTGTCCAGAGCCGAGATCGCGGTCGACGACAGGGCCGCGATCTGCGCGGCCGACAGCACCTGCAACTGAGTGGCCGAAATTTCCGCCACGTCCGTGACGCTCATCGCGCCGATCTGGGAGGCGGTCAGCAGCTTCAGCTGGGTCGTTTCGAGCGAGCCGATCTGCGTGGCGTCCAGGGCGGTGAACTGCGTGGCGTTGAGCCCGCCAATCTGCGTGGCGCTGAGCACGTCCAGCCGGCTGGTGTCCAGCTTGGCCAGCTGGGTCGAGGTCAGGGCGTTCAGCTGGGCCCCGCTGAACGACGCCAGCTGCTCGGCGTCGAAGATCAGGTTCTGGGCGAAAGCCGGAATCTGGGTTGCGGTCAGGCCCTTGACCGCCGTGTTGGACAGCGCCGAGACCTGGCTGGCGGTCAGACCGCTCAGCGCCGTGTTGGTCAGGGCGCCGACCTGGGTGGTGGTGAGCGTCTCAAGCTTGGTGGTCGACAAGCTCTGCACGGTCGTCGCCGACAGGGCGGAGATCTGTGCGGCGGAGAGGTACGAAATCGGCATGGACTCGTTGCCCCAAAATACGCTGGCGCGAATCGTTCGCGCCAAGTCTAGGCCAAGGCGCACAACTCAGCCATGCGACCATGAGGTGCGGTCGCGATGCGCTCCGCCTACCGCTATTGTTGTGGAGGCGGGATAAAACTCTTCTAAGGATCTAGTTGAATCCGCTGGTTACCTTTTAGCCGGCGCGCATGGTCCAGAGGTCGAGATCGGACTCCCGACCGATCAGCGCCAGGCCCGAGGCGATGGACTCGAATTCGCCGCCGCTCTCGATCTTCGAGGCCCCGAAGCGACGCAGGAAGATATCGCGCACCGCCGGCACGAACGAGCTGCCGCCAGTCAGGAACACGCGATCGACGCCGCATTCCGAGAGCCCGGCGCGGTCGAGCGCCTCGGCCACGGCGCCCTCGATGGCGGCCAGTTCCGGCGCGATCCAGCCTTCGAAGTCGGTCCGCTGGACTTGCTTTTCGATCCGGACCGATCCGGCCTCGAACCGGAACGTCGCTTCGTGCTGGCTGGACAGCGCCTCCTTCAAGGCCGAGACCGAGCGGTAGAGGGCGTAGCCGTGATTGCCGTCCAGCACCTCGATAAGGGCCGCGATCTTGTCGGGCTCGACGGCGGTGCGCTCAAGGGCGCGGATGTCGCGCATGTCCTTGGAGGCGCGCAGCAGGGCCAGCTGGTCCCAGCGGGCGAAGGCGGCGTAGTAGCGCTGCGGGATCGGCAGCTTGTTGGAGAACGAACGGTACTCCGACCCCTTGCCCAGCTCGGGCGAGACCAGCTGGTCGATGATCCGATAGTCGAAGGCGTCGCCGGCCAGACCGACACCCGAGCGCGACAGCGGCGTCGAGCGCAGGGTTCCGTCCGCCGCGCGCTGGAAACGCACCAGCGAGAAGTCCGAGGTGCCGCCGCCGAAGTCGGCGACCAGGACCGTGGCGTCCTGCTTCAGCTGTCGCGCGAAGAAGAAGGCCGCGCCGACGGGCTCGTAGGCGTAGCGAATGTCGGTGAAGCCCAGGCGCTGGAACGCGGCCTCGTAGCGGGTCAGCGCCAGGGCCTCGTTCGGCGAGCTCCCGGCGAAGGTCACGGGGCGTCCGACGATGATGCGCGGCGGCAGGTCGGCCATCTGGGCGCCGGCGTGCTCGCGCAGGCGCAACAGGAACGCCGCCAGGAGGTCCTCGAACTGGTAGCGCTTGTCCAGGATGCGCGTCTCGGTGAAGGCGGCCGAGGCGGCGAAGGTCTTGAACGACTGGATGAAGCGCGTTTCCAGCGGCTCTTCCAGATAGGCCTCGATGGCCCAGGGGCCGGCTTCGACGATCCGTTCGCCCTGGACGCTGTGGAAGCTCAGCGCCGAGCGGAAGGCGAAGAGCTCGCGGTTGTCGATCACGAAACGCGTGAGACGCGCGTGGTCGTCGCCGTGCGTCATCGAGACGACGGTGTTGGTGGTGCCGAAGTCGACGCCGATCGTCGGCGCGTGGGCGGCCGTCATGGGAGGCTCGAGGTCCTGGGGAGGGCGGGGCGAGCGTCGTAGCGTCTTCCGTGGCCCCGTCAAGGCCGGCTGGTTGACACCGGACCCCGCGTCGGCTCGAAGAGGCGCGAGCAAGCAGCGGGCGAACCTTGGAAAATTTCGACGTCCTGGTGATCGGCGCGGGCGCGGCCGGCATGATGTGCGCCATCGAGGCGGGCAAGCGCGGGCGCTCGGTGCTGGCGATCGACCATGCCAAGGCCCCGGGCGAGAAGATCCGCATCAGCGGCGGCGGGCGCTGCAACTTCACCAACACCGGCGCGTCGATCCATAATTTCCTGTCGGCGAACCCGAAGTTCGCCCTGTCGGCCCTGCGTCGCTATCGCCCCAAGGACTTCATCGCCCTCGTCGAGCGGTACGGCGTCGCCTATCACGAGAAGACCCTGGGCCAGCTATTCTGCGATGGCTCGGCCAAGCAGATCATCGACATGTTGCTGACCGAGATGAGGGCCGCCGGCGTGACGCTGCGGCTCGAGACCGCCGTGCAGGGCGTGACCAAGGCCGATGACGGCTTCAAGGTGACGCTGTCGTCGGGCGAGGTGCGATGCGCGTCGCTGGTCGTGGCCAGCGGCGGCAAGTCGATCCCGAAGATGGGCGCGACGGGCCTGGGCTACGACATCGCCAAACAGTTTGGGCTGGGGATCGTCGAGACCCGCCCGGCGCTGGTGCCGCTGACCTTCGAGCCCGGCATGCTGGCGCGGCTGACGCCGTTGTCGGGCGTGGCGCTGGACGCCGTGGTCGCGCACGGCAAGACCAAGTTCCGCGAGGGGATGCTGTTCACCCACCGGGGCCTGTCGGGCCCCTCGATCCTGCAGATCTCGTCCTATTGGCGCGAGGGCGACGAGATCCGGGTCGACATGGCGCCGGGCGTCGACGCCCTGGCCGCGCTGAAGGCGGCCCGCACCGCCACGCCGCGCCAGGCGGTGGCGACCGTGCTGTCGACCCTGCTGCCCAAGCGCGTCGCCCAGGTGATCGCCGAGGAAGAGGCGGCCGGGAAGGGCAATATCGCCGACTGCTCGGACAAGGTGCTGGGCCGGCTGGCCGCGGCGGTCAACGCCTGGACCTTCAAGCCGGTGGGCTCTGAAGGCTATCGCACGGCGGAAGTGACGCTGGGCGGGGTCGACACCGACGACCTGGATTCCCGCACGCTGGAGGCCAAGGCCGTGCGGGGACTCTATTTCATCGGCGAGGTGGTGGACGTCACCGGCTGGCTGGGCGGCTATAACTTCCAGTGGGCCTGGGCGTCGGGCTGGAGCGCCGGGCAGGTCGCTTGAAGTTCCTCCACCGCAGGGCGGGGGAGGTGGCCCGAAGGGCCGGAGGGGGCTAGTTCGGCAAAGTCTCCAGCTCGCCCCCTCAGTCGCTCCGCGACAGCTCCCCCGCGTCGCGGGGGAGCATCTTTTCTCTAACTACTTCTTCTTGAACGGCTTACCCGCCGGCTTGCCGCCGGGCTTAGCGTCGAAGCTCTTGGCCTTGAAGGGCTTGGGGCCCTTGAACGGCTTGGCCGGGCCGTCGTCGCGCTTGCCGGCGTACGGCTTGGCGTAGGGCTTCGGACCCGCCGCGTTGTCGCTGAAGCTCTTCTTGAACGGCTTTTTCGGCCGCTCGCCGTCCTCGCGCGGGGCGCGGGGCTTGAACTCGCGGGCCGGAGCGTCGGCGCCGGCGTCGTGACGCGGCTTGAAGGCGCGCTTGGGAGCGCCTTCGGAGTCCTGCGGCGAGTACGGACGCGGCGCGTCGTTGTCGCGCGGCGCGCGCGGCTTGAAGTCACGCGGCTTGTAATCGCCCTTGGGCTCTTCGCCTCGGCCGTAGGGCTTGGCGTTGCTCACGCCGTCGTCGCCGTAGGGACGGGGCGCGCGCGGCGAGCGCGGACGATCGTCCTGATCGCGCGGCGTATAGGGGCGCGGGCCATCCTCGCGCGGCGCGCGCGGTTTGAACTCGCGACGCGGCGCGTCGGGATCGCGCGGCGGACGTTCGCCGCGCGGCGCGGGCGCCGTGGTCGGGGTGATCGAGACGTCTTCGCGCACCGTCGACTGCACGGCCGCGCCGAACTTGGTCGCCGCCTCGGCCGAGATCTCGAACTTGGTGTCGTAGTCGAAGATCCGGATCGCGCCGATGTCCTTCTTGGTGACGTGGCCCAGGCGGCAGATCATCGGGATCAGCCACTTGGGATCGGCGTTGCCGCGACGGCCGACGCTGATCCGGAACCACTCCGAGCCTTCCATGCTGACGCGCGGCTCGCGCTCGGGACGCTCGCCCGGCTCGCCGGTGCGCAGGCGCGGACCCGGATCGGCGCCGTGGCGCGGGTCGTCATAGATGTCCTCGGGCGAGGGCAGCTTGGCGCGGCGGGTGCGGATCAGGGCCGCGGCGATCTCGACCGGCGTGCGCTTGGCAAGCATGGCCTCGGCCAGGGCGATGTCTTCCTCGGTCGCGGCCTCGGCGAAGATCGGATCCTCGAGCAGGCGCTCCTGGTCCTTCTCGCGGATCGAGTCGGCGCTGGGCGCGCCGCCCCAGTCGGCCTCGACGCCGGCCGCGTACAGCAGCTGCTCGGCCTTGCGACGGCGGGTGTAGGGGACGACGAGGGCGCTGACGCCCTTCTTGCCCGCGCGGCCCGTGCGGCCCGAGCGGTGCAAGAGCGTGGCTTTGTTGATCGGAAGTTCGGCGTGGATCACCAGGCCCAGGTCGGGCAGGTCCAGACCGCGCGCGGCGACGTCGGTGGCGACGCAGACTCGGGCGTGGCCGTCGCGCAGGGCCTGCAGGGCGTCGGCGCGCTCGCGCTGGCTCAGCTCGCCCGACAGGCCGACGACCGCGAAGCCGCGCTCGCGCAGCTTGTTGTGCAGGCCGCGGACGCTCTCACGGGTGTTGGCGAACACCAGGGCGCCGGGGGCTTCGAAGAAGCGCAGCAGGTTGACGACGGCGTGCTCGACCTCGTTGGGGGCCACGCGCACGGCGCGATATTCGATGTCGCGGTGCGGCTCGTTGCGGCCGATGGTGTCGATGCGGACGGCGTCGTTCTGATAGCGCTTGGCCAGCTCGACGATGTCGCGGGCCAGGGTGGCCGAGAACAACAGGGTCCGGCGCTCGGGCGGCGCGGCGTCGAGGATGAACTCCAGGTCCTCGCGGAAGCCCATGTCCAGCATCTCGTCGGCCTCGTCGAGGACGGCGACTTGCAGCTTGGACAGGTCCAGGTGGCCGCGTTCGATGTGGTCGCGCAGACGGCCGGGCGTGCCGACGACGATATGGGCGCCGTAGTTCAGGGCGCGCTGTTCGCGACGGGCGTCCATGCCGCCGACGCAGTTGACGACCACGGCCTTGGCCTCGGCGTAAAGCCAGGTCAGCTCGCGGTTGACCTGCATGGCCAGCTCGCGGGTCGGGGCGATCACCAGGGCCAGCGGCTCGGCGGCCTGGCCGAAGGTCTCGGCCTCGCCAAGCAGGGTCGGGGCGGCCGCGAGGCCGAAGGCGACGGTCTTGCCCGAGCCGGTCTGGGCGCTGACCAGCAGGTCGCGGTCGGCGGCGTCGGCGGCCAGCACGGCGGCCTGGACGGGGGTGGGCTCGGCGTAACCCTGAGCGGCGAGAGCCCGCTCAAGAGCGGGGTGGGAGGCGGGGAAGGGCATATGGGTCCAATTCACGTCTGCGGCCGCACACAAACACGCGCGGCTCGCGCCATGACCAAATCGGGCCCCTTTGAAGCCTTGAACGCTTCCCTCGGACCGCTTCTTGGTCGAATTCCAACAAAAATAGCCCCCTTCCGCCGCCGAAGCGACACGAAGGGGGCTCGATGAGCGGCCTTATGCGCTTGTTGCGGCGCAAAAAGCAAGGGCGGTGGGAAGAGGGGGCGGCCTAGGCCAGGCCGGCGCCCTGATCGCGACGCTCGGCGAGCTCGCTCGACAGGCGCGCGACGCCGGTGGTCAGAAGGCCCAGCATCGCCATCATCAGCGCCTCGGCCAGGCCCGGCGCCAGGATCGGCAGGCTGGGCGTGACGCCCAGATTGGCCACGCCGACGGCGCCGGCCAGAAGGGTGTAGGTCGCCGCCGCGAAGCCCAGGGGCAAGGCGCTGCGAGCGATGGCGTGAAGCCACTTCGTGTCGCGCCGGGCCAGGGCCAGGCCAGGGCCCGCGATGAGACCGGCCAACAGGATGATGGCGATCAGCTTCACCGGGACGGCGGCGTTGGAGAAGATGGCGACCAGCGTCAGCGACTTCTCGGTCGCGGCCTGAGCGGGGGTGTCGAGGAATATCGCGCCGAGCGCGGCGAGGGTGACGTGGGACAGACGCATGGCGATCTCCTTTCAGGTGATTACGACTGTAAAATCACCGGGAGGGTTACGCTTGTAAATTTCGATGTCAATCCTGATTGCGGCGGCTAGTTAGCCGACGCCGGTGGCCCCCACCTGACCACGCTCCGCGTGGTCGTCCGCCCCCGGAGGGGGCAGAAGAGGCGCGCCCTTTCTTCCCCCTCCGGGGGAGGAGCGCCGTAGGCGCGGAGGGGGCAAGTACGAGCGTTCGCGGCGCTCTATGATCCGCGTATCCGAAATCGAACCAAGCGATTTCAATCACTTCTCACTTTTCCACGCCGCTGGATCATCCGCGTTCAAACCCCGCTCATACTGATCTCACCCGATGGCTTGGAAGGGACGTCCGGCCGGCGATCGTGACGGCTGTCGGGGGTGGTCGAGCGGGAAGCGCTCGCCGGTCTTCTTTCGGGAAGGCGTCTTCGCGGCGGATCCAGGAGCAGGCTCCCTGAAATATCGGGACGAAGCCCTGGCGGCGGAGACTTCGGCGACGCGGCAGGTTCGGGCTGAAATCGCCCGGGCGTTCCGGGACCGGGGTCGTCGCCCCGGCCCGCCCGTCGGGGGCCTCTTTCGGAGGCGGGTTAAAACCCCGCGAGTCGAGGGCTCACCGGATAACGGCCACGCGGAGCGTCTGGCTTCGTCGAAACGGTACACACACTTCAAACCTCCGGACGGATGTCCGGCGCTCCGCGTCCCTTTCCATCCCTTCAGCGGCAAGCCGCGTGAAGCGTCGAAGTCGTGCGTCTAGAGCATCAGCCCATACAGCCGACGATCGCGGCGTTCGCCGTCCCGATGCACCGAGCCCTTCAGATAGCCTTCGGGCTTGAAGCCCAGCTTCTCCAGCAGCCGCTCGGCGTGATCGCCGATGTGAGCGCTGGCCACCAGGCTCTTCAGGCCGTCGCTGGCGGCGTGGGCGAGCAGGGCCGTGACGGCCTCGTAGCCGAAGCCGCGGCCCCAGTTGTCGCGGGCGATCACGAAGCGGATTTCGGCGCGGCCGTGGCGGCGGTCCAAGTCTATGAACTCGCAATAGCCGAGGAACAGGCCGCTATGGGTATGGCGGATCGACCAGTAGGCCGCCTCGCCGGCGGCCATCTGCTCGACCTGGTAGGCCACGCGTCGGGCGACCTCGTCAGGATCCTCGATGGGTTCCTGGTCGAGATTGGACATCACCTCGGCGTCGCTCAGGAACGGATAGACCCGCGGGGCGTCATCGACCGTCAAGGGGGCGAGGGTCAGGCGGGTTGTCTCGAGAATCATGCGGTCCAATATCTGGGGCTGGAAGGCTTATGGAAACGGGACTTTGGGACTTGCGTCGCGGCGCGCGCTTCCCAGCTATGGCGCGGAGGCGTCTCTAGTGGTAGAGGGGCCGCTTCGTTTTTCGCGCGACCTTTTGACCGCGCCCGGCTTGAGAACACATTCGTCATGCTCATCGGCGTCCTGCTGGCCATCAACATCGTCGTCTGCCTCGGCCTGATCGGGGTGGTCCTGCTGCAACGCTCCGAGGGCGGCGCGCTGGGCATGGGCGGCGGTTCGTCCAGCTTCATGACCGCTCGCGGCGCCGGCGACCTGCTGACCCGCATCACCTGGATCCTGTTTTCGATCTTCCTGCTGATCAGCCTGACGCTGACCATCCTGACGGGCCGCCTGAACAGCGGCGGTTCGGTGGTGGATCGCCTGGACATTCAGAACCTCGATTCCAAGGCTCTCAACGCCGCGCCGGCCGCTCCGGCTCCCGCTGACGCCGCCCCTGGGCCGATCCAGGCTCCGGCGCCGCAACTGAACACGCCGGCGCCGACCGCGCCGCAGCCCTCGCTACTGGCCCCGGCGCCTCAGGCCCAGCAGCCGGCCAAGAAGCCGGCGGCCCCCACGGCCAACAAGCCGGCCGAGGCCCCGACGCCCACGGTCGCCGCGCCCCCGGCCGAGCAGCCCAAGCCCTAACCGCTTCCCCTCGGAAGCTTTCGTCCGACCCCCGAGGGCAACCCGGGGGTCGAAACTTGTTGATGAACGCAGGTCTTTTCACCGGCGTCGTCGAATCACGAGTAATCTGATCGCCCATGACGCGGTACATCTTCATCACCGGCGGCGTGGTTTCCTCGCTTGGCAAAGGTTTGGCCTCGGCGGCGCTTGGCGCGCTGCTGCAAGCGCGCGGCTACACGGTCCGTCTTCGGAAGCTCGACCCCTATCTGAACGTCGATCCGGGCACGATGAGCCCGTATCAGCACGGCGAGGTCTTCGTGACCGACGACGGGGCCGAGACCGACCTTGATCTGGGCCACTACGAGCGCTTCACCGGCGTGTCGGCCAACAAGGCCGACAACATCACGACCGGCCAGATCTACAAGACGATCATCGAGAAGGAGCGCCGCGGCGACTATCTGGGCGCGACCGTCCAGGTCATTCCGCACGTGACCAACGAGATCAAGGACTTCGTCCTGTCGCCCGCCATGGACGAGAGCGGCCAGAAGGCGGTCGACTTCGTGCTGGTCGAGATCGGCGGCACGGTGGGCGACATCGAGGGTCTGCCGTTCTTCGAGGCCATCCGCCAGCTGCGCCAGGACCTGCCGCGCGGCCAGAGCTGCTACGTGCACCTGACGCTGCTGCCGTTCATCAAGACGGCCGGCGAGATGAAGACCAAGCCGACCCAGCACTCGGTCAAGGAGCTGCGCTCGATCGGCATCCAGCCGGACATCCTGCTGTGCCGCTGCGAGCAGGAGATCCCGCCCGAGGAAAAGCGCAAGATCGCCCAGTTCTGCAACGTGCGGCCCAGCGCGGTCATCCAGGCGATGGACTCCTCGTCCATCTACGCCGTGCCGATTGACTACCACGAGCAGGGCCTGGACGCGGAAGTCCTGGACGTCTTCGGCATCCACGACGCCCCGGCCCCGAACCTGTCGCGCTGGAAGGCGATCGACGACACCGTCCAGCACCCCGACGGCGAGGTCACCATCGCCGTGGTCGGCAAGTACACGGTGCTGAAAGACGCCTACAAGTCGCTGATCGAGGCCCTGCATCACGGGGGGCTCGCCAACAAGGTCAAGGTCAACCTCGACTGGGTCGAGAGCGAGACCTTCGAGGGCGACGAAGGCGCGGCCGCGGCCCGTCTCGAGAACGCCCACGCCATCATGGTGCCCGGCGGCTTCGGCGAGCGGGGCGCGGAAGGCAAGATCCGCGCGGCCCAGTTCGCTCGCGAACGGAAGGTGCCGTACTTCGGCATCTGCTTCGGCATGCAGATGGCCGTCATCGAGACTCTCCGGAACGTCGCCGGCGTCAAGGACGCCAGTTCCAGCGAGTTCGGCCCGACCGCGCGTCCGGTGGTCGGCATCATGACCGAGTGGATCAAGGGCAACGAGACCGTCCAGCGTCGCGCCAATGACGATCTGGGCGGGACCATGCGCCTGGGGGCTTACGACGCCGTCCTGACGCCCGGCTCGAAGGTCGCCGACATCTACGGCGCGACCGAGATCAGCGAGCGTCACCGCCACCGCTACGAGGTCAATATCGGCTACGTCCACCTGATGGAGGACGCCGGCCTGAAACTGACCGGCCGTTCGCCCAACGGCGTGCTGCCCGAGATCGTCGAACGGGACGACCATCCTTGGTTCATCGGGGTCCAATATCACCCCGAACTGAAGAGCCGCCCGTTCGCCCCGCACCCGCTTTTCGCCAGCTTCATCGCCGCCGCGAAGGAGCACGGACGCCTCGTCTGATCACGAGGTTGCATCCTCCAACAGATTCGGGCATAAGCGCGCCCTCACGCGGCGACCTGGGCATTGCCCGAGTCGCCGCTCTCGATTTTCACGCTCAGCGAGCAGAGTCACTTCGATGGCCGTTCCCAAAAGAAAAACTTCGCCTTCTCGCCGGAACATGCGCCGGTCGCACCACGCCCTGGGCGCTAACTCGTTCATCGAGGACAAGGACACCGGCGAACTGCGTCGTCCGCACCATGTCGATCTGAAGACCGGCATGTACAACGGCAAGCAGATCCTGACGCCGAAGGAAGACTAAGGTCTTTCTTCCGTCTCCGACGGCTTGAAAGCGCCGCCCGGCTCAGCTGGGCGGCGTTTTTCGTCGTATTTCCGTCATGCGTTGGCAAATCGGTGTTATCCTTCCAACAGGGAGGAGCGCCCATGCTCACACGCCGGACCATAACGGCGGGACTGGGTCTATCGATGGCCGCGCCGCCAGCGTTGGCGGCGGCCGTCGCGCCGGTTCCATTGCCACAGCTTCCACCTTCGACCGGTTCACCGCCGCCCGATCAACTGGTGCTGCTCGACGCGGGCCTGGATCAGCACGCCCGCATGACCCTCGAAGTCGTGATCAACGGTCAAGGTCCCTTCCAGTTTGTGGTCGACACAGGTGCGGACCGCACCGTTTTGACGCCGGGCCTCGTCGAGCGACTATCACTGCCGGCCGGTCCGGAGATCATCGTCCACGGCGTCTCCGGCTCGGTGACCACGTCGACGGCCAGGATCGACAATCTGCGCGCCGGTGACGCCAAGCTCCAAGACGTGAACCTGCCCGTGCTGCCGTATGACCGCGTTGGAGCGGATGGACTTCTGGGAGTCGACATCCTGGAAGGCCGGAACATCGTCATGGATTTTCCGAGAAAACGCCTTGAGATCAGGCGCACTCAGAGAGTCTCGCAGGTCATGCGCATGTCGAGCGAGGTTTCGGTGGCGGCTGACGAGCAATTCGGACGGCTGACACTGGCCGATTCCCGGATCGGCGGCGTGAGGTCGCTGGCCTTCATAGACTCAGGCGGAGGCGTCAGCATTGGCAACATGGCCCTGGCGCGGGCCATCGCGACCCGCCGCCGCCGCACGCCTGACTTTGTCCGGCCGGCCCGCTTGCTGACAGCCGGCGGCGAGATGCAGCTGGGCGAGTTCAGGCTGGTCCCATCCGTGCTGATGGGCGACCTGAGGATTACGAACGTCCCCATGGCCTTCGCCGACCTGCACATCTTCGACCTCTGGTCGTTGAACAATCGACCGGCCGCCTTGATCGGCGTCGACATCCTTCGCCTGTTCGCACGCGTCGAGCTGGATTTTGGAGCGGGACGCGTTCTGTTCCGACTGGGGCAGGGCGGCTTGGCGCCTCGGATCTGGAACGCCTGACTACTGCGAGCGTCCGCGGTCCATCACCTGGCGGCGGCGCGCCTCGACCTTTTCCGGCGTGACCTCGCGATTGTGGCCGCTCGAGCGCTCGTGTTCGAGCGCCAGGGCTTCGCCGAAGGCGCGCGCATAGCCGTCGTCGATCAGGCCCTTGTAGAAGGCCAAGGTCTCGACCGGGATCGAGGCCATGTCCTCGGCGAGCTTCAAGGCTGTGGGCAGAAGATCGCTCGGCGCGGTGACGCGATTGACCAGGCCCCAGTCGGCGGCCGTCCGGGCGTCGAGGAAATTGCCGCTGAGCGACAGCTCCTTGGCGCGATAGGGGCCGATCAGGCGCGACAGCTTCTGTGAGAGTCCCCAGCCGGGCATGATCCCGACCCGAGCGTGGGTATCGGCGAAGCGGGCGGTCTCGGAGGCGATCAGCACGTCGCAGGCGAGGGCGAGTTCGAAGCCACCCGTGATCGCCACGCCATTGATCGCGCCGATGACGGGCTTTCGGCACCGCTCGACCGCCCTGACCGGATTTGAGCGCGCGTCCTGGTCGTTGGCGGCGCCCATCGCCGAGGCGTCGCCGCCTAGCTCCTTGAGGTCCAGTCCCGCCGTGAAGGCGCGTTCGCCCGCGCCGGTCAGGATCACCACGCTGACGTCCTCATCGCCGTCCAGCGCCACCATGGCGTCGTAAAGCGCCAGCCTGAGGGCCTTGGAGAGCGCGTTCATCGCCTCGGGGCGGTTCAGGGTGACAATGGCGATCGGTCCGCGTCGTTCGACGTCCAGCATGTGATCCTCCCATGGATGTTCGATGTTCGGTGGCTCTCCCGAAGGGAAGTCAAGTTGCGCGAGGGACGCTTGGCGGCTAAAGCCTGCCGCGCCTTTTGGCCTTGAGGAGCAGTCCATGACCGAGATCGTCGACATCATCGCCCGCGAAATTCTCGACAGCCGGGGCAACCCGACCGTCGAAGTCGACGTGATTTTGGAGGACGGCGCCTTTGGTCGCGCCGCGGTGCCGTCGGGCGCCTCGACCGGCGCTCACGAGGCCAACGAGAAGCGCGATGGCGACAAGGCCCGCTATCTCGGCAAGGGCGTCCAGCAGGCCGTCGACGCCGTCAACGGCGAGATCTTCGACGCGCTGTCGGGCGTGGACGCCGAGGACCAGCGTCGTCTCGACAACCTGCTGATCGAACTGGACGGCACTCCGAACAAGGCCCGTCTGGGCGCCAACGCGATCCTCGGCGTCTCGCTGGCCGCGGCCAAGGCCGCCGCCGAGTCGGCCGGCCTGCCGCTCTACAAGTACGTCGGCGGCGTCAACGCCCGCGTGCTGCCGACCCCGATGATGAACATCATCAACGGCGGGGCTCACGCCGACAATCCGATCGACATCCAGGAGTTCATGATCCTGCCGACCGGCGCCAAGGACTTCCGCGAAGGCCTACGCATGGGCGCCGAGATCTTCCACGCCCTGAAGAAGGCCCTGAAGGACGCCGGTCACAACACCAACGTCGGCGACGAAGGCGGCTTCGCCCCGAACCTCGCCAGCGCCGAGGCCGCGCTCGATTTCATCGTCAAGGCTGGCGAGAAGGCTGGTTACAAAGCCGGTGACGACTTCGTCCTGGGCCTGGACGTCGCCTCGACCGAGTTCTTCAAGAACGGCAAGTACGAACTGGAAGGCGAGGGCAAGTCGCTCGATCCGGCCGCCATGGTCGACTATCTGGCCGGCCTGGTGGCCAAGTTCCCGATCCTCACCATCGAAGACGGCATGGCCGAGGATGATTTCGAGGGCTGGAAGCTGCTGACCGATACGCTGGGCAAGAAGGTCCAACTGGTCGGCGACGACCTGTTCGTGACCAACCCCAAGCGTCTGCAAATCGGCCTGGACAAGGGCCTGGCCAACTCGATCCTCGTGAAGGTCAACCAGATCGGCACGCTGTCGGAAACCATCGACGCTGTCGAGCTGGCCCACCGCCACGGCTACACCAGCGTCATGAGCCACCGTTCGGGCGAGACCGAGGACAGCACGATCGCTGACCTGGCCGTCGCGCTGAACTGCGGTCAGATCAAGACGGGCTCGCTGGCGCGTTCGGACCGGACGGCCAAGTACAACCAGCTCCTGCGCATCGAGGAGATGCTGGACGACCAAGGCGTCTATGCCGGTCGCGCGGCGTTGAAGGGCCGCTAAACTCTTCCATAGCGTTGGCTTTTGAGGGCGTGGCTTCGCAGGAGGCCGCGCCCTTTTGCTTGTAGCCGGCCGTTTCGATCGCGCTCGGACCGTCGCCGATTCCGCCTATCGGGGAGCTCTCTGGCGGTGAGAGGGCGTCGTCAGGAAAGGTTAACCCACAAATTTTCTAAAAGGGTCGCATTGGTTTCAAAAGAGACCAGTTTTCGCGCCTTCGCTACCGCGAAATGGCTTCGGCGATGCGGCATCTAGATGCGGCTGAAACCATCTCACGTGAAAGCACCGCCCCGGGGTCATCGCTGCGAGAGACCGGCGTTCGCAACACCCAGATTTAGAAGGCGTTAAGCAGGGTCAGCGATCCTGCGAATCCCTCTTTGGGACGCTCAGATGTTCGCCCGACTGCAACCTTTCCTGCCGACCGCGGCGATTTTCTTCCTGATTTTTTACTTCGCCTTTCACGCTCTGACCGGTGATCGGGGCCTGCTGTCCATTTCGCAGCGCAATGCGGACCTCGCAGCAAAAACAAAGGAACTCAGGAAGATACGTGCAGAGAGGATGGACCTGGAGGCCCGCGCTCGTCTATTACGCAGCGGCAGTCTGTCGGCCGACCTGCTGGAAGAGCGCGCGCGCTCGCTCCTAGGATACGCCGACCCGAGGGACTATGTGATCCGGGTCAAGCGTTCGAGCTGACCGAATCCATAATCCTTTGGAATCGATTGTCAGCCGGCGCGGCGCCATTTGGCTCCGTGCCGCTTGATGGTGCACTAGAGCGTTTCCTTCGCGGAACCGACGACTTTTTCGGCGGGAAATGCTCTCAAGACGAAGGCCGCGATGAAGATTGGCCAGGGAGATTTGAATGGCGCGTACGCGCAAGGCTGAGGCCTCAGAGGGGAAGGCGGCTGACACCGGTGTCAACGCCTTCGTCGGAAAAGACGAACTCCTGAAATTCTATCAGGACATGCTGCTGATCCGCCGCTTCGAGGAGCGAGCCGGCCAGCTGTACGGCATGGGTCTGATCGGCGGCTTCTGCCACCTGTACATCGGTCAGGAAGCCATCGCGGTCGGCATGCAGTCGATCTCGCAGAAGGGTGACCAGATCATCACCGGCTACCGCGACCACGGCCACATGCTGGCCGCGGGCATGGATCCGCGCGAGGTCATGGCCGAGCTGACCGGCCGCGCCGGCGGCTCGTCCAAGGGCAAGGGCGGCTCGATGCACATGTTCGACGTCGAGACCGGCTTCTACGGCGGTCACGGCATCGTCGGCGCGCAGGTTTCGCTGGGCACGGGTCTCGCGCTCGCCAACGCCTACAAGGGCAACGGCAACGTGTCGTACGCCTACATGGGCGACGGCGCGGCCAACCAGGGCCAGGTCTACGAGAGCTTCAACATGGCCCAGCTCTGGAAGCTGCCGGTCGTGTACGTGATCGAGAACAACCAGTACGCGATGGGCACCGCCGTCGAGCGCTCCGCCTCTGAGACCGCCTTCCACAAGCGCGGTATCTCGTTCCGCATTCCGGGCGAGGAAGTCGACGGCATGGACGTCGTCGCCGTCCGTGAAGCCGGCGCCCGCGCCACCGAGCACGCCCGCAGCGGCCAAGGTCCCTACATCCTCGAGATGAAGACCTATCGCTATCGCGGCCACTCGATGTCGGACCCGGCCAAGTACCGGACGAAGGAAGAGGTCGACGAGGTCAAGACGACCCGCGATCCGATCGACCACATCAAGGAGCGCCTGGCCAAGGCTGGCGTCACCGAAGACGACCTGAAGAGCGTCGACGCGGAAGTGAAGCGCATCGTCGCCGAAGCCGCCGAGTTCGCTCGCACGAGCCCCGAGCCGGATCCCTCGGAACTGTACACTGACGTATACCTGGAGGCCGCCGAGTGACGGACATCCTGATGCCCGCCCTTTCTCCCACCATGGAGGAAGGCACCCTGGCCAAATGGCTGGTCAAGGAAGGCGACACCATCAAGGCCGGCGACGTGATCGCCGAGATCGAGACCGACAAGGCGACGATGGAAGTCGAAGCCGTCGACGAAGGCGTGGTGGAAGCCATCCTGGTCCCGGCCGGCAGTGAGAACGTCAAGGTCAACACGCTGATCGCTCGCCTGAAGGGCGAAGGCGAAGCCGCCTCGACGCCCGCCGCTGCGCCGGCTCCGGCCGCTGAGGCCGCGCCGGCTCCGGTCGCCACGGCCCCGGCCGCCGGCCCGATCTCGGCCGCCTCGACCTTCGCCGATCCGGAAGTCCCGGCCGGCACGCCGATGAAGAAGATCACGGTCCGCGACGCCCTTCGCGACGCCATGGCCGAAGAGATGCGTCGCGACGACCGCGTGTTCCTGATGGGCGAGGAAGTCGCCCAGTACCAGGGCGCCTACAAGGTCAGCCGCGACCTGCTGCAGGAATTCGGCGACAAGCGCGTCGTCGACACCCCGATCACCGAGCACGGCTTCGCCGGCATGGGCGTCGGCGCGGCCATGGCCGGCCTGAAGCCGATCGTCGAGTTCATGACTTGGAACTTCGCCATGCAGGCGATCGACCAGATCATCAACTCGGCCGCCAAGACGCTCTACATGTCGGGCGGTCAGATCAAGTCGTCGATCGTGTTCCGCGGCCCCAACGGCGCGGCTTCGCGCGTGGCGGCTCAGCACAGCCAGGACTACGCCGCCTGGTACGGCAACGTCCCGGGCCTGAAGGTCATCGCGCCTTACGACGCCGCTGACGCCAAGGGCCTTCTGAAGGCCGCGATCCGCGATCCGAACCCGGTCGTCTTCCTCGAGCACGAGATGATGTACGGCCACGAGTTCGACATCCCGGACGTCGAGGACTGGGTCGTGCCGATCGGCAAGGCCAAGGTCCGTCGCGAAGGTTCGGACGTGACGCTGGTGGCCTACAGCCGAATGGTCGGCTTCGCGCTGAAAGCGGCCGAGGAGCTGGAGAAGGAAGGCATTCAGGCGGAGGTCGTCGACCTGCGCACGATCCGTCCGATGGACCACGCGACCATCCTGGAAAGCGTCAAGAAGACCAACCGCCTGGTCACGGTCGAGGAAGGCTGGGGCCCGATGGGCGTCGGCGCCGAGATCGTCGCCCGCATCACCGAGCACGGCTTCGACTACCTGGACGCCCCGCCGCTGCGGGTCCACCAGGAAGACGTGCCGCTGCCCTATGCGGCGAACCTGGAAGCCCTGTCGCTGCCCTCGGTCGAGAAGATCGTGAAGGCCGCGAAGGCGGTCAGCTACCGCTAAGACCGGCGCGGCCCTCGCCCTCGACGGCGGGGGCCGCATCGTCTTGGCCAACGAATTCATCCCGCCGCGAGGCGGGGTATCGTGGACGACGGCCCAAATACTCCAAGGGGGCCGTGAAAGTCCCGAACGCTTGAGGAAGAAGCTCAATGTCGATCGACATCCTGATGCCCGCCCTGTCGCCCACCATGGAGGAGGGGACCCTCGCCAAGTGGCACGTCAAGGTCGGTGACACCGTCAAGGCCGGCGACGTGATCGCCGAGATCGAAACCGACAAGGCCACTATGGAAGTCGAGGCCGTCGACGAAGGCGTGGTCGAGGCCATCCTGGTCGACGCCGGAACCGAGAACGTCAAGGTCAACGCCCTGATCGCCAAGCTGGCGGGCGAGGGCGAGAGCCCCGCGCCGGCCCCGAAGGCCGAGGCGCCCAAGGCCGCCGCCGCTGCTCCGGCCCCGACGGCTGCTCCCGCCGCCCCGGCTCCTGCCGCGCCCGCGCCGGCGGCTCCGGTCGCCGCCGACGGCTCGCGCGTCTTCGCCTCGCCGCTGGCGCGTCGTCTGGCCTCGGCCGCTGGCCTGGACCTGAAGAGCATCAAGGGCACCGGCCCGCACGGCCGTGTCATCAAGTCCGACGTCGAGGCCGCCAAGTCGGGCGCGCCCGCCGCCAAGGCCGCTCCGGCCTCGACCAGCGCCGCTCCGGCCGCCGCCGAGCCCCGCAAGGCTCTGTCGCTGGAGCAGATGGGCATCCCCGCCGGCTCGTACGACCTCGTCCCGCTGGACGGCATGCGCAAGACGATCGCGCGTCGCCTGACGGATAGCTTCCGCGACGTGCCGCACTTCCCGCTGCAGATCGATCTCGAGATCGACGCCCTGCTGGCGGCCCGCGCCAAGATCAACAGCCTGCTGGAAAAGCAGGGCGTGAAGGTCTCGGTCAACGACATCGTCATCAAGGCCGCCGCCGTGGCCCTGAAGCAGGTGCCGGAAGCCAACGCCAGCTACACGCCTGAAGGCATCGCCATGCACCACAACGCCGACATCGCGGTGGCCGTGGCGATCGACGGCGGGCTGATCACCCCGATCATCCGCAAGGCCGAAACCAAGGGCCTGGCCCAAATCTCGGCCGAGATGAAGGACCTGGCCCAGCGCGCCAAGGACAAGAAGCTGAAGCCCGAGGAATTCCAGGGCGGCACCTTCTCGATCTCGAACCTCGGCATGTTCGGCATCAAGTCGTTCGCCTCGATCATCAACGAGCCGCAAGGCGCGATCATGAGCGTCGGCGCGGGCGAACAGCGTCCGGTCGTCAAGAACGGCGAGCTCAAGGTCGCCACGGTCATGACCGTGACCCTGACCTGCGATCACCGCGTGGTCGACGGCGCGATCGGCGCCAAGTTCCTGGCGGCCTTCAAGCCGTTGATCGAAGAGCCGCTGACCCTGATCGTCTAAGCGGCGGGAGGACGAGATGTCCGTCTACGACTACTCGGCCAAGACGCTGGACGGCCAGGACGCGAGCTTGGCCGAGTATCGCGGCCAGGTTCTGCTGATCGTCAACACGGCCAGCAAGTGCGGCTTCACTCCCCAGTACGAGGGGCTGGAGCAGCTGTGGCGGACCTACAAGGATCGTGGCTTCACGATCCTGGCCTTCCCCTGCAACCAGTTCGGCGCCCAGGAGCCGGGTGATGCGTCCGAGATCGCGAACTTCTGCTCGCTGACCTATGACGTCACCTTCCCGGTGATGTCGAAGATCGACGTCAACGGCGGCGACGCCCACCCGCTCTACAAGTTCCTCAAGAAGGAACAGAAGGGCCTGCTGGGCACCGAGGCGATCAAGTGGAACTTCACCAAGTTCCTGATCGGCCGTGACGGCGAGGTGGTGGAGCGGTTCGCGCCCACCACCAAGCCTGAAGACCTGACGGCGGCGATCGAAGCGCTGCTCTGAAATTTCCCCGGACTGGTCTTCGGACTGGTCGACCGTCGCGCCGCTCCCTCGGCCGGCGTCCAAGCTAGGGTTGAGAAGACTATGTCCACGGAATTCGATGTCGTCGTCATCGGCGCCGGTCCTGGCGGCTATGTGGCCGCGATCCGCGCCAGCCAGTTGGGCCTGAAGACGGCCATCGTCGAGCGTGAGAACCTGGGCGGCATCTGCCTGAACTGGGGCTGCATCCCCACCAAGGCCCTGCTGAAGTCCGGCGAAATCTACGAGCAGCTCTCGCACCTGGGCGGCTACGGCCTGTCGGTCGAGAAGGCTTCGTTCGACTTCACCAAGATCATCGAGCGCTCGCGCGGCGTCGCCAAGCAGATGTCGAGCGGCATCGCCTTCCTGATGAAGAAGCACAAGATCGAGGTGATCGAGGGCGAGGCCAAGCTCGAGAAGGGTAATCCCGCGCCCAAGCTCGTCATCGCGCTGAAGGCCGGCGGCAGCCGCACGGTTCAGGCCAAGAACGTGATCCTGGCCAGCGGCGCCCGCGCCCGCGAGATCCCGGCCATCGGCGCGGTCTCGGACGGCGACAAGATCTGGACCTACCGCGACGCCCTGGCGCCCAAGAGCATGCCTAAGTCGCTGGTCGTGATCGGCTCGGGCGCCATCGGCATCGAGTTCGCCAGCTTCTACCGCGCGCTGGGCGCTGAAGTGACCGTCGTCGAAGCCATCGACCGCATCATGCCTGTCGAGGACGAAGAGGTCTCCAAGGCCGCCCAGAAGGCGTTCGAGAAGCGCGGCATCAAGTTCCGCATCGGCGCCAAGGTCGGCAAGATCGAGAAGACCAAGGACGGCGTCGCCGTCACGGTCGAGGCCAGCGGCAAGATCGAGCAGTTGACCGCCGAGAAGTGCATCGTCGCCGTCGGCATCGCGCCAAACAACGAGGGCCTGGAAGCGCTGGGCGTCAGCCTGGATCGCGGTCACGTCGTCACCGACAAGCACGGCCGCACCAACGTGCCGGGCCTCTACGCCATCGGCGACATCGCCGGCGGTCCCTGGCTCGCCCACAAGGCCAGCCACGAGGGCATCCACGCCGCCGAGGCCATCGCCAGCTACAAGACCCCCAACGTCCACTCGCCGATCCCCGGCTGCACCTACGCCAACCCGCAGGTCGCCTCGGTCGGCTACACCGAAGCCGGCGCCAAGGCCGCGGGCATCGAGGTCAAGGCGGGCCGCTTCCCGTTCCGTGTCAACGGCAAGGCCGTGGCCGCGGGCGAGGTCGAGGGCTTCGTGAAGACCGTGTTCGACGCCAAGACTGGCGCCCTGATCGGGGCCCACATGATCGGCCACGAAGTGACCGAGATGATCCAGGGCTTCGTCACCGCGATCACCCTGGAAGCGACCGAGGAAGACCTGCACGGCATCGTCTATGCTCACCCGACCATGTCGGAAGCCATGCACGAGGCCGCCCTGGACGCCTACGGCCGAGTCCTGCACATCTAGGCTCACTAGGGAGACTGGATGGCGCGCAAGGCAGCCGCGACGGGCGAGAAGCCGGCCAAGGCCAGGAAGGGGTCCAAGACGACCCTTTCCGAAGCCAACCTGGCTGACCTGGGTCCAGAGCGCCTGGCCGCCATCCTGCTCGACCTCTCCAGCGACAGCCACGTTAAGCGCGTGCTGCGTCTCGAGTTGTTCGCGGAGTCCAGCGCCGAGGGCTTGGCGCTAGAGATCTCGAAGCGCCTCGCGACGATCGGTAAATCCTCGTCGCGCATCCACTGGCGCAAGCGAGCCGCCTTCGCCAAGGATCTCGACCTGCATCGCCGCATGATCGAGCGGCTGGCGGAGGACGACGCGACAGCCGCGCTGGACCTGATGCTGGACCTGCTGGATCTGGCGACGCCCACTTTGGATCGCCTCAGCCAGGCGGAAGGCCCGATCGGCGAAGTCTTTCTGGCCGCGCGCGACGGCGTCGGCGCGATCGCCGCCAAGGCCATGCCCGATCCCGTCGCGCTGGCCGACCGGGTCGCAAGGCTGCTGCGGCGTGACGACTACGCTCAGTTTGGACCGCTGGTGAACGCCGTGACGCCGGCGCTCGGCGCCAAGGGGCAGGCGCATCTGCGCGAGACGCTGGAAAAGATGCTCGCCGCGCGCTTGACCCGCTCGGCGCATCTCTTCGACGCCCAGGGCGCGATCTACAAGGACGCCTTGCGCCGCCTGGCCGACGCCAGCGGCGATGTCGACGCCTTCGAGGCGACCTTCTCGCCGGAGCTGCGCAGAACGCCTCTGGTCTCCGCGGAGATCGCGCGGCGGCTGCTGGAAGCGGGGAGGGCTGAGGACGCCCTGGGGACCCTGCAGGCTGGCGCGCCAGGAGAGCAGCGCGGTCGTCACCAGAGCGCCGTCGAGGAGCGCGTCGCCTGGGAAGACGCGATGCTGGAGGCGCTGGAGGCGACGGGCCATCACGAGGAGGCTCAAAAGCGCCGTTGGGCGGACTTCGAGGCGACGCTGTCAATCAGCCGCCTGCGCGCCTATCTGAAGGGCCTGCCGGATTTCGACGACGTCGAGGCCGAGGACCAGGCCAAGGCGGTCGCCAAGCGCTTCCCGCGCTTCGACACGGCTCTGGCCTTCCTGGTCTCCTGGCCTGACCTTCCGGCGGCCGCCCGGCTGGTGCTGTCGCGGTCGGGCGAGATCAATGGCGCGGACGACACTCTGGTCGTCGAGGCCGCGCGCCGGCTGGAGGGCAGTCATCCTCTGGCGGCCACCCTGTTGCTGCGAGCGTCAATCCAGTACGTCCTGACCTACGGCGTGGCGACCCGCTATGCGGAAGCCGCCCGCCAATTGCTTGAGGCGGAGTCCTTGTCGGCCATGATCGGGGACTATGGCGAGTACCCCGACCACGCCGCGTTCGTCTCGGATCTGCGTGCGCTGCACAGCCGCAAACAGGGCTTCCGCGCGGAGCTGGAAGCCCTGGGCGGCGCCTTCTAGGGACGTTTGCGCACTTGGGCGTCTACGCTCCACTCGCCGGGTCCCTGGAACACCAGGTATAAAAAGACGAAGCAGAACAGGATCGCCGCTTCGCCGCCATTCAGGGCCGGCCAGAAGCCCTTGCTTCCGTGCGCCAGGAAATAGGCGATGGCCATCTGGCCGGACAGCACGAAAGCGACCGGTCGGGTGAACAGGCCGACCGTGAGCAGGACGCCGCCGATGATCTCGAGCCAGGCCGCCGCCAGCAGCAGCGGTGGCAGCGGATCCGGAGCGCCGGGTTGAGCGGCCGGGAAGTGCAGCAGCTTCATCAGCCCATGCTCCATGAAGAGCAGGGCGGCGACGATACGCAGCACGCTGAGGACGCGGGGCGACCAGATGACGAGGCGTTCCATGCCTTTCCTCCTTAGTGACGCTTATTCAACGCCCGGAAGGCGGATTGGTCACGCCGCGCGGGTGTCGGTCTCGGCCATGCGCTGGATCGCGACATAGTCGGTTTTGCCACTGCCCAGCACGGGCACCTCGGTGACCTTCAGAATCTTGCGCGGCACGGCCAATTCCGGCGCCCCGATCGTCTGGGCGTGGGCGACCAGAGGCGCGACGTCGGCGTCGGGGCGGTCGGTGACCAGGATCAGCTTCTCGCCCTTTTTCTTGTCCGGCAGGGAGATGACCGCGTGACGACCGTCCGGCCACACGGCGGACGCCAGGTCCTCGGCGGCCGTCAGGGAGACCATCTCGCCGCCGATCTTGGCGAAGCGCTTCACGCGGCCCTTGATGGTGATCCACTGGTCGTCGGTCATGGTGACCACGTCGCCGGTGTCGTGCCAGCCGTCCTCGGGAGGATCGACGCCGCCGTCCTCGCGCAGATAGCCAGCCATGATGTTGGGGCCGCGCACGAAGAAGCGACCGCCCTCGGCGATGCCCTCGACGGGCTCGATCCGCACCTCCTGGCCCGGCAGCAGGCCGCCGACCGTGCCCGGGCGATTGTCGAGCGGCTTGTTCACGGCGATGACAGGCGAGGCCTCGGTCGCGCCATAGCCTTCCAGCACAGGCACGCCGCCGAAGCGCTCCTTGATCAAGGCGTGGGTCTCATCGCGCACCTTCTCGGCGCCGCAGACGATGAACTTTAGCCCCGCCAACTCGTCGGTGTCGGAGGCGCGGGCGTACTGGTTTACGAAGGTGTCGGTCGCCAGCAGGATTGAGGCCTTACAGTCCTTGATCAGCGGCGGGATCTGCTTGGTGTGCAGGGGCGACGGGTACTGGAACGCCTTCATGCCGGTCAGGATCGGCAGGACCACGCCGCCGGTCAGGCCGAAGCAGTGAAACACCGGCAGCGGGTTGAACATCACCCAGTTGGGATCGAGTTCGATGTGCGCCGCGATCTGCACGGCGTTCTGGACAAGGTTCTCCTGGGTCAGGACCACGCCGCGCGGCGCGCCAAAGCTGCCTGAGGTAAATAGCACCACGCCCTTGTCAGAGGGCTTGGCCGGTGCGCGGAACTGGCGCGGGAACAAGCCGGCGGCCGCGGCGAACAGCTTGTCGCCCAGGCCGATCGTGGCGCGCACGTCCTCGAGATAGGTGATCTCGGCCTGCACCCCGATCGCATCGATGATGTCGTGAAGCTTGCCGAGCTCCACGAACTTATGGGCGGTCAGGACGCGTTTGATCCCCGCCAGTCGGCAGGCGGCCTTGATGTTCCGCAGGCCCGCCGTGAAGTTCAGCATGGTCGGCACGCGGCCAAAGGCGTGCAGGGCGAAGAAGGTCACCACCGCCCCCGCGCCAGACGGCAAAAGCACGCCGACGTTCTCGCCAGGACGGGTCATGGCGGCGATCTTGCGGCCCAAGGCGAAGCTGGCCCGGATCAGGTCCGTATAGCTGAGCGGATTGCGATCCTGGTCCTCCAGGATCTGCTTCCTAGCGCCATACTTGTCGCGGGCGTCGATAAGGGCGTCGAAGAGGGCTTTTTGGCCGTTTCGCGCGTCGTAAGCTACCGGCATCCCGCCGAAACCTCCCCGAAAAGCGATGACCGCTTTCGTTCGTTAGACGCCGAGTCTGCCGAGGAAGGTCTCGCTTTGCAAGAATGAGTCACAAAGCGTGAGTTTCGGCCTTTGTGGCGTAAGGCCTTGAGCAATCCCTACGGTTCCATCGTGGTCGTTCCCGGACCCGGGAGTGATTCCGTCACGAAAGGGGTCTTAAGCAGGATCAAGCGCTTGATCCTGAAGCCAAGAAGACCGATTTAGGCGCCATGGCCACGGTGATCGACACCCTCAAGGCTCGCGGCTCGGAAGACCGGGCGGCGCGCCACCCCGAAAAGCAGAACCGTCCTGATACGCCGGTGCTCCGCAAACCCGAGTGGCTGCGCGTCCGCGCCCCGGGTTCGGGTCAGTACAACGAGACCAAGAGCATCGTGCGGGAAAACCGCCTGCATACGGTCTGCGAGGAAGCGGCCTGTCCGAACATCGGCGAGTGCTGGAGCCAGAAGCACGCGACCATGATGATCATGGGCGAGATCTGCACCCGCGCCTGCGCCTTCTGCAACGTCACGACCGGCCTGCCGACCCAGCTGGACCCCGACGAACCGCGCCGTGTGGCCGAGGCCGTCGCCAAGATGGGTCTCAAGCACGTGGTCATCACCTCGGTCGACCGCGACGACCTGCTGGACGGCGGCGCGCGTCACTTCGCCGAGGTGGTCACCGCGATCCGCGCGGCTGCGCCGGGAACGACGATCGAAATCCTGACCCCGGACTTCCTGCGCAAGGACGGGGCCGAGACGGTGGTGATCGACTCCAAGCCGGACGTCTTCAACCACAATCTCGAGACCGTGCCGCGGCTCTATCTGAAGATCCGCCCCGGCGCGCGCTACTACAACTCGCTGCGCCTGCTGGACCGCGTGAAGCAGCGCGATCCCTCCCAGTTCACCAAGTCCGGCCTGATGGTCGGCTTGGGCGAGACCAAGGAGGAGGTCATGCAGGTGATGGACGACATGCGCTCGGCCGGAGTCGACTTCATCACCATCGGCCAGTATCTGCAGCCGACCCGCAAGCACGCGGCCGTCGAACGGTTCGTCACGCCCGAGGAGTTCAAGGCCTACGAGGCGATCGCCCGGGCCAAGGGCTTCCTGATGGTCTCGTCCAGCCCGCTGACCCGCTCGTCGCACCACGCTGGCGACGACTTCGCCAAGCTGCAGGCCGCGCGCCGCGCGCTCGACGCCCGCAAGGCCTGACGCCTTGCATCGTCACGTGGTGACGCGCGTGCTGCCGTACGCGCCGGAGCAACTGTTCCAACTCGTCGGCGACGTCGAGGCCTATCCCAGCTTCGTGCCGTGGATCACCGGCATGCGCACCTGGAACGCGCGTGAGGACGGGCCAATCAGCACCGTCGACGCCGAGGCCCAGGTCGGCTTCTCGTTCCTGCGCGAGAAGTTCGCGACGCGAGTTCGCCGCGATAGCGACGCGCTCAGCATCGACGTCAATCTGCTGTACGGCCCGTTCAAGCGCCTGGCGAACGCCTGGCGCTTCATTCCGGAAGAGGGCGCGACGCGCATCGAGTTCACGATCGAATTCGCCTTCAAGTCGCTGATGCTGGACGCGCTGCTGGCCGCCAATGTCGACAAGGCCGCCGGCAAGTTGATCGCGTGCTTCGAGGATCGCGCTCGGCAGATCTACGGATCGCAGGCCTAGTCCTTCGGCCCGACGGCCTCCTCGACGCGTTCCTCGAAGTCGCCAAGATTGGCGAACAGGTTCTCGATCGCGAACACCAGGCCGAACACCCGCGCGGCGCCGTCGAACTCGAGATCGCGGGTGACGCCCTTTTCGCGCAAGCCCTCGAAACACGTCTGGAAGGTCTGGTGAGCGGCCGCAAAGCCTATGCGGTCTGGCTTGGGCCCGCCGGCAAGGAGGTCCGCCGATGCTCTCAGGAATTGGCTGCAGGCCTCGAGCATGTCGGCGGCGGCGGGCGCGATGGCGTCCGGCAAATCGCCTCGCACGGCGCGGCTGACCATCACCGTGTCATTGCGCAGTCGCCACAACGTCCGTGGCAAGGCCTCGGACACCGAACGATCGCTCAGTCGCGAGGCGCTTTCGCGATCGGCTTCCGTCACGGCCGTCTGAAGCTTGGCGAGCGCCGCGCGGAGATCGTCCTGAGCCTTGAGGTAGTCCGTCGGGCCAGGCGTTCCGCGAAGCGCCAGGACGTGGCTTTCCAGGATGTGCGCCTGCAGGCCGGCGATCTTCTGGATGCTGGCGACGACGGACGCGTGGGCGCGCGCAGGGAAGATCAGCAACGTCGCCGCGACACCGACCAAGCTGCCGACCGTGATCTCGGCGACCCGGAGACCGGCGGCGATCAGCGGGTCCATGTGCGTCGTCGTGCCGATCAGCATGATCACGGCGGTGACCGGGGCCGCCTTCAGCGAAGGCCTCATCGAGACCAGGAAAGCGAGCAACGCCACCGTCACGCACAGGATCAGGCCGCCGAACTCCGGCCAGCGCGTATGGAGATAGGCCGCCACGGCGCCGGCGAGGGCCCCGACCACCGTGCCCAGGAAGCGCTCGATCGATGCGGTGATCGTCGCGCCAAGGCTCGCCTGGACCACGATGACGGCGGTGAACACCGCCCAGTAGCCCTGTGGCAGGCGCAGCAGGGTCGCCAGGGCGTAGGCCGCGCCGGCGGCGGCGGAGACGCGAATGGCGTGGCGGATCTCCGTCTTGCGGGCGGCGGCGGCTTTCAGCGCCCGCTGCGAGAGGTTGGCGCCGGTGAAGCGCCGCCAATCGCTGGGCGAGGTCTCAGGCACTAGGCCACCGCCTCGCGGAGCATTTCCAGCGCCGTGACGATCGCGGCCAGCTGGACGGCCTCACGGGTGTCGCCCAGAAACCGCTCGTGGCGATGGACGACCGAGCGGTTGGCGCGGGCTACGGCGAAGTGAACTGTGCCGACCGGTTTCAGCGGCGTGCCGCCTCCGGGGCCTGCGACGCCGGTGATCGCGACGGCCACGTGGCCGTTGCTCTCTCTAAGCGCGCCTTCGGCCATCATCCGGGCGACGGGTTCCGACACCGCGCCATGGTCGGCGATCAGGTCGCCAGGAACACCCAGCATCTCGGACTTGGCCCGGTTGGTGTAGGTGACGAAGCCGCGCTCGAAGACGTCCGAGGCGCCGGGGATGGCGCAAATCGCGCCTGCGACGAGGCCGCCGGTGCAACTCTCCGCCGTGTGACCAGGCGTAGGGAGCGACCGCGCGCCTCGTCGATCAACAGGCGGGCCAGGGTCTCTATCTCCAGCGGGAACATGCGAGTCTCCGTCTTCGCGCCGTCAGCCTAGCCTGTTCAGGCCGGAGTCTCGACCGATACGACGGCGGAGGCGGCGAGGCCTTCGCCGCGACCCGTGAAGCCCATCTTCTCGGTGGTGGTCGCCTTGACGCTGACGCGATCGACCGGAAGTCCCAGGATCTCCGCCAGCCGCTCGCGCATCGCTTGACGGTGCGGTTTGATCTTGGGCCGCTCGCAGATCAGCGTGACATCGACATTGATGATCGCGCCGCCCTTCGCGGTCACGAGGTCGGCGGCGTGTTTCAGAAACAGGTCCGAGGCCGCGCCTTTCCATTGCGGATCGGTGGGCGGGAAGTGATCGCCGATGTCGCCTTCGCCGATCGCGCCGAGAATGGCGTCGGTCAGGGCGTGCAGGCCGGCGTCGGCGTCCGAGTGGCCGATCAGGGTCTCGTCGTGCTTGATCGCGACGCCGCAAAGCCAGACTTCCTCGCCCGGTCCCCAGCGGTGGGCGTCGAAGCCTTGACCGACACGGGTGACGCGCGTGGCGCCGGCTAGGCGTTCGGCCATGGCGAAGTCCTCTGGATAGGTCAATTTCATCAGCAACGGATCGCCGGGCGCGATCGCGACGCGTCCGCCAGCGGCTTCCACCACCTGGACGTCGTCGGTCGGCTCGTCGCCCGACCAAGCGGCATAGGCCTCGATCAGGGTCCGTCGACGGGCGGCCTGGGGCGTCTGGGCGCGCCACAGATGCTCGCGAGAGGTCGTCACGGGGTTCTGGTCCGGTTCGGCGCGCTTGAGGGTGTCGGCGACGGGGAGGGCGGGCAGGGCGGCGTCGGCGTCTCCGAGCGCCGTCAGAACGTCGCGGATCGTCTTCTGGGCCAGCAGGGGGCGCGCCGCGTCGTGGACCAGCACGGGTTCGTCCGCCGGGCGATGAGCCAGGGCGGCCAAGCCAGCCTGAACCGAGAGGGCTCGAGTAGCGCCTCCGCGCGCTGGCCGCCAACCCGCGAGCCCTTGCAGGACGTCCGGCAGCGCCGTTTCGCCCTCATCGGTCGTCACGACCACGACCTCCGACGCGCCGGCCGCGAGGAACGCCTCGACAGACCACCTCAGAACGGGTTTGCAGGCCAACATGCGCCATTGCTTGGCCTGGCCCGGGCCTGCTCGGGTTCCCGAGCCGGCGGCGACGATCACGGCGGAGAAGCTCATGGGGGCTGTTTAGTCGGACGACGTCCCTTGTCCAGTCGATACGGGCTTTACTGCGCCGCACAATGTGCCTAAAAAGAATGCTACGGGGATGATCATAAAATGAGCAACAGGCTCGAGGTCGGCGGGGTTTGCGTCCCTGGTCGGGTGTGGATTGCGCCTATGACCGGGGTCTCGGACCTGCCCTTCAGAGAAACGGCCACGGCGCTCGGCGCGCCATATGTGGCGACGGAGATGGTGGCCAGCGCGGAGTTCGCGAAGGGCAGGCCCGACGTCGTCCGTCGCGCCGCCGTCGGCGACGGCTTGCCGCTGACGGTGATTCAGCTTGTCGGGCGCGACATCGATTGCATGGCCCAAGGCGCGCGCATGGCGGCCGAGGCGGGGGCCGAGATCATCGATCTGAACTTCGGCTGTCCGGCCAAGGAAGTCGCCGCCGGCGCGGCCTGCGGGTCGGCTTTGATGCGCGAGCCGGATCTGGCGGAGGCGCTCGTGGCTGCCGCGGTCCGGGCGGTGGATGTTCCGGTGACCGTCAAGATGCGTCTGGGCTGGGACGATGGCAGCCGCAATGCGCCCGAAATCGCCGCTCGGGCCGAAGCCGTCGGAGCCAAGGCCATTACGGTGCATGGCCGCACCCGCAACCAGTTCTACAAGGGCGTCGCCGACTGGTCCGCCGTCGCCCAGGTCAAGAAGGCTGTGTCGGTGCCGGTGCTGGTCAACGGCGACATCGTCGACGGCGAGAGCGCCCGCGCCGCCCTCGAGCAATCCGGCGCCGACGGCGTCATGATCGGGCGCGGCGTCTATGGACGCCCCTGGATCGCTGGCGCGATCGAAGCCGCGCTGGACGGTCGGGGCTTCGCCGAGCCCGAGGCCGAGGAGCGCCTGGCGATCGCGCTCACCCATTTCCGCCGCAGCCTGTCCTTCTATGGCGAGCGGCAGGGCCTGAAGATGTTCCGCAAGCACTTGGCTTCTTACATCGAGGCCGCGCCTTGGCCCGAAACGGCCGAAGCGCGCCGCGCCGCGCGCGCCACCCTGTGTCGCCTAGAGGATCCCGCCGCCGTGGAGGCCGCCTTGCGCGACCTCTGGCTGGCGGGCGGGAGATTAGCCGCATGACCGACAGAGCCCGCGTACTGGGCGGTGTCGCCACCGACGCCTTGAAGTCGGCGGCCTTTGATCTCAGCCCCGAGCCCGCGCTCGTGGTGGATCGCGACGGCGGCCTTGTCGCCGTCAACGAGGCCGCCGAAGCGCTCTTTGGTCATGGCCTGTCTCTCTTGGCGCGGGGCCGCTTCCGAGCCGCCCTGCCGCCGGGGTCGGTGCTGGTCTCGCTGCTGGATCGAGCCATTTCGGAGGGCGCGCTCGTCCGCGAGCATGGCGTCGAGGTCAACCTCTTTGGCCAGCCCCCCTTCGAGGCGGATGGCGCGGCCGCGCCGCTGGGCGACGGGTCTGTTTTGCTGACGCTGCACGTCAAGGGCGTGCTGGGCGTTGATCGCGGCGCGGACGCCGCCGGGCTCCGCTCCGTTGTCGGGCTTGGCAAGATGCTCGCCCATGAGATCAAGAACCCGCTCGCCGGCATTCGCGGCGCCGCACAGCTGCTCAAGACCGGCGCCAGCGCCGTGGATCAGCCGCTGGCGCAGTTGATCGTCGACGAAACCGATCGCATCCGCCGGCTCGTCGACCGCATGGAGGCGTTCTCGGACAACGCGCCGACTCCCCGCGAACCGGTCAATATCCACCAGGTCCTCGACCGCGTGCGCGCCCTGGTCGCCAATGGGGTCGCCGACGGGCTGCAGTTGAAGGAAAGCTACGACCCGTCCCTGCCCCCGGTCTGGGGCGATGAGGATCATTTGATCCAGGTGTTCCTGAACCTGACCAAGAACGCGGCCGAGGCGGCGCACATGCGCGGCGACGGTCGCGGAGCGATCTCGATCCACACCGCCTGGCGTCCCGGCGTTCGCGTTCGCGGCGCCGACGGCAAGACCTCGAGCGGCGCGCCGATCGAGGTGCGTGTGGTCGATAACGGGCCCGGCGTTCCGACCACTTTGCGCGATCATCTGTTCCAGCCCTTCGTCACCACCAAGGCCAACGGAACGGGGCTTGGCCTCGCGCTGGTGACCAAGTTGGTGACCGCCCATGGCGGGCTGATCGACTTCGAATCCGAGCCCGGCCGCACCGTCTTCCGCGTGCTGCTGCCCATCGCGCCGCAAAATGGCGCTCCCGACACTGTTTCCGGAGACGCGTGAGTATGAACGCCGCGAGCAAGAAGATCCTGATCGCCGATGACGACAGCTCGGTTCGGCTGGTGCTCAGTCAAGCCTTCACGCGCTTGGGCTATCAGGTCCGCGCCACCGGCAACGCGACCACGCTGCTGAAATGGGTCACGGATGGGGAGGGCGACCTCGTCGTCACCGACGTGATGATGCCGGACGAGAATGTCTTCGATGTCTTGCCGCGCATCCGCAAGGAGCGTCCCAAGCTGCCGATCATCGTGATGAGCGCGCAGAACACGCTGCTGACGGCGGTCAACGCCGCCGACGCCGGCGCTTTCGAGTACGTCTCCAAGCCCTTCGATCTCGACGACGTGACGGCCGCCGCGCGGCGCGCGCTCTCGCGTCCGGCCGATACCGAGGCCTCCAAGGCCCAAGCCCGCGCCATGCGGGACGAGCGTCTGCCCCTGATCGGCCGCTCGGCGCCGATGCAGGAGGTCTATCGGACCATCGCGCGCCTGGTCGGCGCCGACCTGACGGTCCTGATTCTCGGCGAGAGCGGCACCGGCAAGGAGCTGGTCGCGCGCGCCCTGCACGAGTTGGGACGCCGGCGTGACGGCAAGTTCGTGGTCCTGAACCTGGCGGCCGTGCCGCGGGAGCGGGTCGAGGTCGAGCTGTTCGGACGGGGCGAGGGAGACAATGGCCGCCTGGTCGAGGCCGATGGCGGCACGCTGTTCCTCGATGAGATCGGCGACATGCCGCTCGACGCCCAGACCCGTCTGTTGCGCGTCATCGACGGCACCGAGCCGGTGATCAATCCGAAGACGGGGCGCCGGCCCAATGTCCGCATCATCGCGGCGACCAACCGCGATCTGCGGGGCCTGATCCAGCAGGGCCTGTTCCGCGAGGATCTCTTCTTCCGCCTGAACGTCGCGCCCGTGCGCCTGCCGCCGCTGCGTGATCGCGCCGAAGACATCCCGGACCTGGCGCGAACCTTCCTTCTGCGCGCGGCTCGCGAAGGGCTGCCCGCCAAGACGATCGACCAGAGCGCGTTGGATCGGCTGAAGAGCTATCCGTGGCCCGGCAACGTGCGCGAGCTCGAGAACCTGATGCGCCGCATGTGCGCGCTCTACGCCGAGGAGCTGATCACGGCCCGCATCGTCGATCGCGAGCTGCAGGATCACACGCCGGCGGTGCGGTCTGAGGAAGGGCCTGTCACGCTCTCAACGCTGGTCGAACGGCATCTGGCCTCGCACTTCGCCGACCAGCCGGATGGTGTGCCGCCGCCGGGACTGTACGATCGCGTCCTTCAGGAGATCGAGCGGCCCCTCATCCAGCTCACGCTCTCGGCGACGCGGGGCAACCAGGTGCGGGCGGCCGAAATCCTCGGCCTCAACCGCAACACGCTGCGCAAGAAAATCCAGGATCTCGGCGTCGAAATGACCCGCGGGCGACGCTAGACTGAAGCATTCGTAGCACATAGCTGTTGAATTCAGGGCACACCCCCCTAAAATCAGGGGTGATGGCTTCAGTGGCTTACGCGACCGGATCGGAAGCCCCGCCGACCCGCTTCAGCCGGGCTTGGTGGCGAGAGCTTTTGCGATCTCGCTACCTGATGGCTGGCGGTTATGCGCTGGCCGTCCTGTTGACGGTCGCCGGTGTCGCGCTGGCCTCTTCTCCGCCCAAGACCGACTCGATCAGCACCGCGAGCACGGTGATCCTGGTCGTCCTGGGCTTCAATCTGGTCCTGATTCTGGGCGTGGCGACGATCGTCGGTCTGCGCCTCTATGATCTGATTGACGCCCGCGCCAGTGACGAGGGCGCGCGACTGCACCTACGGTTCGTCGGCCTTTTCTCGCTCGCCGCCGTGGCGCCGGCGGTGATCGTGGCGCTGTTCTTCGGCGTGCTGGTCAATCGCGGCGTCGACGGCTGGTTCAGTCAGAAGGTCCAGACCGTGGTCGGCAATTCGGCCAAGGTCGCCAATTCGTACGTCGAGCAGCAGAAGAATTACATCTCCGAGCATATCGCGCCGATGGCGGCGGACCTGAACCGCGCCGCGCCGGCGATGTCGCAGTCGCCGGTGGCGTTCGGCCACTATCTGGCGGGCGTGATGGAGGACAACGGCTTCTCGGCCGCCTACGTGCTGGACCGCGACGGCCGCATCCTAGCCCGAGCCGAAACGGCCGCCGCTCCGCCGTTCCTCGCGCCGCCGCCGTCCAGCTACCAGGCGACCGACAGTGGCGAGGTCAGCGCTCAACGCTTTGTGTCCAAGGACCTCTTCCGCGCGCTCTACAAGCTGAAGGCGTTCCCGGACGGCTATCTCTACGTTGTGCGGCCGATCGAGCAGGGCATCCTGAGCCACTTGATCGAAACCCAGGACGCGCTGCTCTCCTATCGCGACGCCGAGCGTAGTCGGGGGCGCATTCAGGCGATCTTTGGCCTCAGCTACCTGGAGACCGCGCTGCTGGTTCTGGTCGCGGCGATTTGGGTCGGCATCGCCGCCGCCAACTCGATCGCGGGTCCGGTCGCCGATTTGGTGGAGGCGGCGGGACGCGTCTCGGGTGGCGATTTGGACGCTCGCGTGGAGGCCAGTTCGGGACCGGAGGAAATCCGCGCCCTGTCCAACGCCTTCAACATGATGACCAGTGAACTGCAGCTGCAGCAGGCGGCCCTGAAAGCCGCCAGCCTCGACGCCGAAAGTCGACGCCAGTTCATCGAGACGGTGCTTTCGGGCGTTAGCGCCGGCGTCGTCAGTCTCGACGAGCGCGCCAGGGTCTCGGCCGTCAATCGGCGGGCCACCGCGCTGCTGGGCCTGCCCGACGACGCGTTGGGCGTGGACCTTATCACCTTGGCTCCAGAATTCGCGGTCGTCATGGAGGCGCTGCAGGAGAGCCGGCCGGATACCGATGTCGAGGTCGACATCATGCGCGAGGGCGAGACCCGGCGCCTTCGCGTGCGCGCCGCCGGCCATGTGGCGGCTGGCCTGGTTCTGACCTTCGATGACATCACCCGTCTCGTCGCGGCCCAGCGAAACGCCGCCTGGAAGGACGTGGCGCGTCGGATCGCCCACGAAATCAAGAACCCGTTGACGCCGATCCAGCTGTCGGCTGAGCGCCTGCGCCGCAAGTATCGCAAGGAGATCGCCAGCGATCTTGAGACTTTCGATCGCTGCACGGACACCATCATTCGGCAGGTCGGCGATATCGGTCGCATGGTCGATGAGTTCTCGTCCTTCGCCCGGATGCCGGCGCCCCGCTTCGCGCCCGCCAACTTGACCGAGATGCTCCGGCAGGCCGTTTTCGCTCAGCGGTTCCAAGACGCCGAGATCGAGGTGAAGTTGGAGGAGCCCGGCCAGGGCGACATCTGGATCACCTGCGACGAGCGCATGATCGGGCAGGCGCTGACGAACATCCTGAAAAATGCTGGCGAAGCCGTCGGCGCTAGGCGCCTAGTCGACGTCGACCTGCGTGGACGGATCACCGCCACCCTGACCTCCGACGCCGAGGATTTTTGCGTGACTATCGAGGACAATGGCGTTGGCCTTCCCTCCAAGGATCGAGATCGCTTGACTGAGCCCTATGTGACGACCCGCGAGAAAGGCACCGGCCTCGGCCTGGCCATCGTCAAGCGGATCATGGAGGACCATGGCGGAGGCCTGGCCCTCACGGATGCGCGCGAGCCGCCTGGCGCTCGCGTGATCCTGAAGTTTCCAACGACCGCGCGTCTGCCCACCGCGGCCCAAAGTGGCGTTGAGGAGATGATATGAGCGCCGACGTTCTGGTGGTGGATGACGAAGCCGACATCCGTGAATTGGTGGCTGGCATCCTTGAGGACGAGGGTTACGCCGTCCGAACGGCCGCCGACTCCGACCAAGCGCTCGCGGCGATCCGCGCGCGCAAGCCCGCCCTGCTGATCCTTGACATCTGGATGCAGGGCGGCGGCATGGACGGCCTTGAGTTGCTGGACATGATCAAGGCGTTGGACGCCGATCTGCCGGTGATCATGATTTCGGGCCACGGCAACATCGAGACCGCCGTCAGCGCCATCAAGCGCGGCGCCTACGAGTTCCTGGAGAAACCGTTCAAGTCGGACCGGCTGCTGCTGGTGGTCGAACGCGCGCTCGAGGCGGCCGGCCTGCGTCGCGAGAACCGGCGGCTTCGCGCCCAGACGTTGTCGCCGGACGGCCTGATCGGTAAGTCCGCGGCGGCCCAGGCGCTCCGGCAGTTGATCCTGAAGGTCGCCCCGGCCAACAGCCGCGTGCTGGTCGCCGGCCCGCCCGGCGCCGGCAAGGAGCTCGTGGCGCGGTTGATCCACGGGGCCAGCGCGCGCGCACGTCAGGAGTTTGTTGCGGTCAGCGCGGCTGGCATGGCTCCCGAGCGTCTCGATGTCGAGCTCTTCGGCGAAGAGGGCGAGGGCGGTCGTCCCCGCAAGATCGGCGTGTTCGAACGGGCGCACGGCGGCACGTTGTACCTCGACGAGGTCGCGGACATGCCGCGTGAGACCCAGGGCCGGATCTTGCGGGTGCTGGTCGAGCAACGCTTCCGCCGTGTCGGCGGCGACAATGACGTCCAAGTCGATGTTCGGGTGATCTCGTCCACATCGCGCGACCTGCGCGACGAAATCGCCGCCGGCCGCTTCCGCGAAGACCTTTTCCACCGCTTGAACGTGGTGCCCGTTCGCGTCCCTGGGCTTGCCGAACGCCGGGAGGACATTCCCGAGCTGATCAACTTCTTCATCGAGCGCATCAGCGAGGCCACCGGTCTTCAGCGCCGGAAGCTGGGCGAGGACGCTCTGGCCACGCTGCAGGTCCAGACCTGGCCGGGCAATGTTCGCCAGCTCCGCAACAATGTGGAGCGGATGCTGATCCTGGCCTCTGGCGAGCCGGGCGACGTGATCACCGCCGAGATGCTCTCGGGCTCGGACCAGCCCAGCGCCGGCAATGCCGGCGCCATCGGCGCCGAGCGGATCATCGCCCTGCCGCTGCGCGAGGCGCGTGAGCTGTTTGAGCGGGAATATCTGAACGCTCAGATCCTCCGATTTGGCGGCAACATCTCGCGGACCGCCAACTTCATCGGCATGGAACGCTCGGCGCTGCACCGCAAGCTGAAATCCCTGGGTGTCGCCGGCGCTCGGGCCGAAGAGGAAGAGTAGATGTCGCGTTTCGCCTATGTGAACGGCCAGTTCGTACGCCACGGCGAGGCCGCCGTTCACATCGAGGACCGCGGCTATCAGCTGGCCGACGGCGTCTACGAGGTGTGGGCCGTGTTCGACGGCAAGCTGGTCGATGCAGAAGGTCACTTCGCGCGGCTGTGGCGTAGCCTCGACGAGTTGCGGATCGCCCATCCCATGAGCGAAGCCGCGCTGACCTTGGTTCTGCGCGAGGCCGTGCGGCGCAACAAGGTGCGCGAAGGTCTGGTCTACCTGCAGGTGACACGCGGCGTCGCCCGCCGCGATCACGCCTTCCCGAATCCGGCCGTTCCGCCTTCGGTTGTTATCACGGCCAAGTCGATCGATCGCGCCGCCACGAACGCGAAGGCTGAAAAGGGCGGTTCCGTGATCTCGGTTCCCGAGAACCGCTGGGGCCGCTGCGACATCAAGTCGATCGGCCTGCTGCCCAACGCTCTGGCCAAGCAGGCGGCTCGCGAGCGCGGCGCCGTCGAGGCCTGGTTCGTGGACGACATGGGCCTGGTGACCGAGGGCGCGTCTTCCAACGCATGGATCGTCGACGCGGAGGGGACGCTCCGCACCCGCGACACGAACGCCAACATCCTGCGCGGCGTCACGCGCTCGACCTTGCTGGAGGTGATCCGCGAGGCGGGACTGCCGATCAGCGAAAAGCCTTTCACCATCGCCGAGGCGCAGGCCGCCAAGGAGGCCTTCATCACCGGCGCGGGGTCGTTGGTGACGCCGATCGTGCAGGTGGACGGCGTCAAGCTTGGGGATGGGCAAGCCGGGCCAGTGGCAATGAAGCTCCGTCGCGCCTATATAGCTCGAGCGCGTGAGAAAGCCGTCTGAAGCCTGAGCAATTTTCGCCAGGAGCGTTGGCTGGTCGCGTGACCTTGCGGAAATTTTCGCTAGCGACTTGTCGCTTTCAGTGAAAAATCATCTAGCATGGACTTGTTTGTGTGGGGGGCGTGTGGCCCTCCGTGAACAATGAGAGGGGAACCCCCGATGTCTGCCGAGAAGAAGCAAAACCTCCAGGACACGTTCCTGAACAGCGTGCGCAAGTCGAAGACGCCGCTCACCATTTTCCTCGTCAACGGCGTGAAGTTGCAGGGCGTGGTCAGCTGGTTCGACAATTTCTGCGTCCTGCTGCGTCGCGATGGCCAGTCGCAACTGGTCTACAAGCACGCCATTTCCACCATCATGCCGGCGCAGCCTGTCCAGCTCTATGAGCCCAGCGCCGACTCCGACGACTGAGACGCTTGTCAAAATCCACATCCCGGTCGATTGACCACGCCGCGCCGATCCTGAAGGCGCTCGTCATCCATCCGGCGCGGCAACTGCGTGGCCAGGCGGCCCTCGAAGCCCGGGATCCCAACGCCCGGCTCGAGGAGGCCGTCGGCCTCGCGGTGGCGCTCGATCTCGACGTCGTGGAGGCGCTGATCGCGCCTCTGCGCGCCGTCACGCCCGCGACCCTGTTCGGCAAGGGCAAGGTCGAGGAGTTCGCGGCGATCTGCGAGGTCGAACATATCGACGTCGCGGTCTTCGACGACCAGCTGACCCCGATCCAGCAGCGCAATCTCGAGAAGGCGCTGGAGGTGAAGGTCGTGGACCGCACGGGCCTGATCCTCGAGATCTTCGCCCGACGGGCCCGGACCCGGGAAGGCAAGCTGCAGGTCGAGCTGGCCAGGCTTGACTACGAGCGCTCGCGCCTGGTCCGCACCTGGACCCACCTGGAGCGCCAACGGGGCGGCACCGGCTCGACCGGCGGTCCCGGCGAAACCCAGATCGAAATCGACCGCCGCCTGATCGCGGGCACGATCATCAAGCTCAAGAGGGAGCTTGAGGAGGTGCGTCGGACGCGGACCCTGCACCGTAGCGCCCGCAAGAAGGTTCCGTACCCGACCGTCGCCCTGGTCGGTTATACGAACGCCGGCAAGTCCACGCTGTTCAACCGCCTGACCGAGGCGGAGGTGCTGGCCAAGGACATGCTGTTCGCGACGTTGGACCCGACCCTGCGCACCGTGAAGCTGCCTGACGGGCGGCCGGCGATCATGTCCGACACCGTCGGCTTCATCTCCGATCTGCCGCACGAGCTGGTCGAAGCTTTCCGCGCCACGCTGGAGGAGGTGCAGGAGGCCGATGTCGTCCTTCACGTCCGCGACGTCGCCAATCCCGACAGCGAGGCCCAGGCCCGCGATGTCGAGACGGTGCTGTCCGAACTCGGCGTCACGCTGGACGGCGGCAAGACCGTCGTCGAGGTCTGGAACAAGATCGATCTCTTGTCCGAGGACGACCGCGAGATCATCGAGGGCCAGGCGCGCCGCGTCGGCGCTTCGCCCGTATCGGCCGTCACCGGCGAGGGCTGCGAGGCCCTGCTGCGCCGGGTCGGCGGCCTGATCGACGACTCCCCGCCGGTCGAGGTGCGCCTCGGTCCGCAGGACGGCCAGGCCCTGGCCTGGATCTATCGCAACGGCCGCGTGCTCGGCCGCCATGACGGCGAGGGCGGCGAGGTCATGCTGATCGCGCGGCTGGACGGGCAGGCCTTGGGCCGGTTCGAGCGCCAATTTCCCGAGGCGCGCGTCGAGCCGGCGGCGACCTAGCCCTTCGCCTTTTCCGCCGCCTTGGCGTCGTTCCAGAGGGCGTCCATTTCGGCCAGATCCGACTCGTCCGGCGTCTTGCCGCGTTCGGCGAGACCTGACTCGATGAAGGCGAAGCGGCGGGCGAACTTGGCGTTGGTGGCGCGCAGGGCGTCTTCCGGATCGACATCCAGTTTCCGCGCCAGGTTCGCGCAGACGAACAGGATATCGCCCAACTCCTCGCGGGCCTTGGCCATGTCGCCGGCGTCGATCTCGACGGCGATCTCCTCGGTTTCCTCGCGCAGCTTGGCCAGGACCTCGGCGGCGGAAGGCCAGTCGAAGCCGACGCGGGCGGCGCGTTTGGTCAGCTTCACGGCGCGGGTGAGGGCGGGCAGGCCGGTCGGCACGTCGTCGAGCACGCCGTGCTTGGCCTTGGCCTGACGCTCCTGGGCCTTCAGGGCCTCCCAGCCCTCGACCTGGTCGGAGAGGGTTTCGTAGGCGTGGTCGCCGAACACGTGCGGATGCCGGCGGATCATCTTGTCGGAGATCGCCGTCGCCACGTCCTTGAGATCGAACGCCCCCTGTTCCTCGGCCATGCGGGAATGGAAGACCACCTGCAGCAGCAGGTCGCCCAGCTCTTCCTTCAGATCCGAGAGATCGCCGCGCTCGATCGCGTCGGCGACCTCGTAGGCTTCCTCGACCGTATAGGGCGCGATCGTCGCGAAGGTCTGCTCCAGGTCCCAGGGGCAGCCGCCGTCGGGATCGCGCAGCCTGGCCATGATCTCGACCAGGCGGGCGATCGGCTCTTGGTCTTCACTCGGCGGGGGCGACAAGGGCGTTGGCGTCAGGGGCATGAGGATCCGGCTGGGCTGCGGGCTTGGACGAGGCCTCGGCCGCATCCCGCGCCGCGAGCTGGCGCTGGATTTCGGCGAGACGGTTCGCATCCAGCGGATAGCGCATCATCACCGCCGCGACCATCAGTCCCAGCGCCGCCGGGGCGAAGGCGTAGAGCCCGATCAGCGCCGCGTCGCCCGCGGCGGTCGGCGTCTTCGGGTCGAAGCCCAGCGCGCCGAGGATGATGAAGACGCCGACGGCCAGGGCGTAGCCCAGCTTCAACGTGCCGGTGACGATCGCGTAGAGCAGCCCGGTCTTGTCGACGCCGGTCAGCAGTCGCTCCTCATCGCCGATATCCGCCATCATTGATCGGACCAGCAGCTGAGCGGCGGAGTAGGGCAGCCCGGCCAGGACCAGGACGATCATGCCCAGCACCACCTCCCCGGGCGGCATGAAGACCGTCGCCAACTGCACGATCGCGTAGACGACCGAGGCCACGGCCAACGCCTTGTGCTTGCCAATGCGCTTGGCCAGCATGGGCCAGATCGGCGCGCCAGCCAGGGCGGCGATGAAATAGATCAGCAGCAGGACGCCCGACTGCGTCTTGTCGAAGCCCTTCATCCGCTCGAAGAAGAACAGGAACAGCGTGCCGGCGATGCCGGGCGCCAGGCCCATCAGCAGGTCGGCGATCAGCAGGCGGCGCACGGAGGGGCGAGTCAGCAGGCCGAGATACTGCTTGAGGCCCGTCTTTCCATGCCTGGGCGGCGCGACCGGCTCGCCGACAGTGCTTACGGCGAGCAGGACCGCGAGCGGCGCCAGCACGACGATGAACCAGCCCATGGCGGCGATGCTGTCCAGATGATCGCCCTTGAACACGCCCGTCACGATCGGCGGCAGGCACAGCACCAGGATCATGCCGACCACATTGGCGCCCTGCCACCAGGCGAAGACGCGCGAGCGCTGCTGGTAGTCGCTGGACAGGACCGCGCCCCAGGCGGTCTGCGACAGCACCACCATCGAATAGCCGACATAGACGACGGACAGCCAGAACCACAGATACAGCGCGCCGACGCCGGGCTGGGCCATGAACAGGGCGTAGGAGCCTATGGCGATCACCGGCGAGCCGGCGGCGAGCCAGGGACGGAAGCGGCCGAAACGCGACCGCGTGTTGTCCATCAGTCCGCCCAGAACCGGATCCAGAAGCATGTCGACCAGCTTCACGATCAGGAAGGCCGCGCCCACCGTGGTCAGGGACAGGCCCAACGACGTGACGTAGTATTCGGGCAGGTAGACGACCAGCGGCAGGCCCATCGCGGCGATCGGAACCGCCGGCGAGGCGAACCTGGCCAGCGCCCATGACGATTTACGCTCCGTCATCCCGTTACTCCTCCCCACGCTTCGATCGCGCTTCGCACTCGGCCCGAGACGGCCATTTCAAACAAGTGTGCGAGCATTGTTCGCCAAGCGCCAGCCCGTTCTACCATCGACTCGCGGCGCCGCGCTTCACGCGGTGTCCCGCTGAAGGGATGGAAAGGGACGCGGAGCGCCGGACATCCGTCCGGAGTGTGAGTTTGTAGATACCGTTTCGACGAAGCCCGACGCTCCGCGCGACCGTTATCCGCCAGCGTCCCGTCAGGTGGCCCTGTTCGGGCCTTACCGGGACCTGGGCCTCCCGTTTCCGAGAGCCCCAGCGGTCGGAGAGGACGGGCTTTCAGCCAAACACGCCCTTTTACCTCCAACCACGCCGACGGCGGGCGGGCCTGACCAGCGTCAGGTCCCCGGACCGTCCGAGTATCCCCCTCGAACCTGTCCCCGCTCGATCGCCCCCCGTCGCCGCAAATGGTCGCTGGCCATGCGCCCTTTCCTCGCGACGAGGTGGGTAGAGAATACGGCAGGTTTTGGAGGGGAGGATAAGACGGCGCCAACGCTCGTCGAACGCCCATGAAAACCCTCTCTCTTCGAGAGAGGGGGGGGCCATGCGAGAACAGGGGGGGGGGAGGTTTCACCCTTTCCGGACAAGGCAGTGACGAGCAAGCTACTGAAGAGTAAGAAATTTCTCGGCCAATTTCGTAACCACTCACCCTCCCACGCCTGACGGCGCGGGCCCCTCCCTCTCTCGAAGAGAGAGGGGTCTCTACGCCCATCCCTCGACGAGCGTTCAGCCCTGGGGTTTCATCCTCAGTGGCAGCCCCGCCGCGACGAAATAGACCTCGTCCACGGTCGCCGCGAGCCGCTGGTTCAGCCGTCCGGCCTCGTCGCGGAAGCGGCGGCCCAGCGGCGTCTCGGGCACGATGCCCAGACCCACCTCGTTGCTGACCAGCCAAAGGCGAGCAGGGCAGGCGGCGACGGTCGCGACCAGCGCGGCGCACGCCGCCTCGACGTCTTGGTCGGCCAGCATCTGGTTCGAGAGCCAAAGGGTCAGGCAGTCGACGACGGCGACCGCGTCGGCGGGCAGGGCGGCGATGGCGGACGCGAGTTCGAGCGGCGCTTCGACCGTGATCCATGATTCGCCGCGATCGGCCCGGTGGCGGGCGATGCGCTCGGCCATCTCGTCATCGAACGCCTGGCCCGTCGCGATCAGGACCGGCCGCCCAGCTCCCGCCGCGGTTTCAGCGGCTTTCTGGGCGAAGCCGCTCTTTCCCGAGCGCGCGCCGCCCAGCACCAGGGTCACGGTCATGAAAGCTCCACATTGACGGTGTGCGGCGCAGCATATAGGCCTTGCGACGCGTCAGGCTCCTCGAAAGAGGATTAAAAGGGAACGAGGTTCAAGGCCTCGGCTGCCCCCGCAACTGTTAGCGGCGAGTTCTAGCGCCATACGCCACTGGGGCCCTCGGGCTCTGGGAAGGCGGCGCCAAGAGCATTGACCCGCGAGCCAGGAGACCTGCCCGGCGCGGTCGTTCATCGCTCGGCCGGGGTGCGCCGATCGAACGGGATTTCCCGAGAAACGACAGTCAAAGGACCGCGCGACGGTCCGAGCTTGCGTATGGCTTGTCGCCGTTCGCGGCCGGTTCGGCGCGCGGGTCGTTCAGTAGGGGAAGAAGAACCATGATCCGAGCGTTTCTGAGCTCCACCGCCCTCGCCACCAGCCTGATCGCGGGCGCGGCTTTCGCCGACGACCAGAAGGCCCCCGAGGCCGACGTCGCCGGCGCGACCGGCGCCAACGGCGTCGCCGAACTCGTCGTCACCGCCACCCGCACCGCCCAGCCGATCGAGAAGGTCGGCGCGTCGGTGACCGTCCTGACCCAGCCGGCGATCGAGGCCAGCCAGGCGATCTCGGTCGTCGAGCTGCTGGCCCAGACGCCGGGCGTCAGCTTCACCCGCAACGGCGGTCCGGGCACGACCACGGGCCTCAACATCCGCGGCGCCGAGACCCAGCACACCGTCGTCCTGATCGACGGCGTCAAGCTGAACGACCCATCCTCGACCCAAGGCGGCTTTAACAGCGGCAACCTGCTGGTCGGCGACATCTCGCGCATCGAGATCCTGCGCGGCGCCCAGTCGACCCTGTGGGGCAGCCAAGCCATCGGCGGCGTCGTCAACATCGTGACCGCCGAGCCGACGACTCCGTTCTCGAGCTCGATCGACGCCGAGGCCGGCGCGCGCAAGACCGGATACCTGCGGGCCGGCGTTGGCGGCGCCGGCGACAAGATCGTCTGGCGCGTGGCTGGCGGCTACTACACCACCGACGGCTTCTCGGCCTACAAGCCGGGTAAGGAGAAGGACGGCTACCAGAACCGCGGCCTTTCCGGCCGCCTGCGCATCGCCCTGGCGCAGAACGTCTCGGCCGAGGTCCGCTCGGTCTATTCGAAGGGCAAGAACGACTTCGACGGCTTCAACGTCGACAGCCCCGAGTTCGGTCGCACCGAAGAGCTGGTGATCTACACCGGCCTGAATTTCGGCCTGCTGGACGGCCGCTGGAACAACCGGATCGGCTACGCCTACACCGACACCGACCGCGAGAACATCAACCCGGCCCGCCCCGCCGTGCCGCTGACCTTCGACGCGGCCGGCAAGAACAAGCGCTGGGAATACCAGGGCGTCTTCGCGGTCACCGAGACCGTGTCGGCCACCTTCGGCGCCGAAACGGAAAAGGCGCGGATGCGCACGCGCTCGCCGTCCGTCAGCAACCCGAACCCGGCCTTCGCCACCGGCAAGGTCGGCGTCGACAGCCTCTATGGCCAGCTGCAGGCTGAGGTGGTTCCGGGCCTGACCCTGACCGCCGGCCTCCGCTACGAGGACCACGACACCTATGGCTCGCACACCCTGGGTCAGGCCTCGGCCGCCTGGGCGCTTAACGAGGGGAACACGGTCCTGCGCGCCAGCTTCGGCCAGGGGTTCCGGGCTCCTGGCCTCTACGAGCTGTTCAGCGAGTACGGCAACCTGAACCTCTCGCCCGAAAAGTTCGACAGCTGGGACGCCGGGATCGAGCAGCGCTTCCTGGGCGGCAAGGCCCGCGCCGTGGCGACCTGGTTCCACCGCGAGGCCGACAACGAGATCCGCTACTTCTCGTGCACGGGCGGCGCCGATCCGCTGTGCGCGCCGGGCGGCGTCTCGCGTTGGGGCTACTACAGCAACGTTCTGAAGACCAAGGCGCAAGGCCTTGAACTGATTGGCGAATACAAGCCGGCGCAAGGCTTGGTTCTGTCGGGCAACTACACCTACACCGACGCCGAGACCGACTCCGGTTCGGCCAAGGGCAAGCAGCTGACCCGTCGTCCGAAGAACATGGGCAACCTGTCGGCGACCTATGTCTGGCCGGTGAAGCTCTCGACCACGGTGGCGGTCCGTTATGTGGGCAAGACCTACAACAACGACCTCAACACCCAGGTGGTGAAGGACTACACGCTGGTCGACCTGCGCGCGTCCTATCCGCTGAAGGACGGCCTGGAGGTCTTCGGCCGCGTCGAGAACGCGTTCGACAAGGACTACCAGACCATCCTGAACTACGGCACGCCCGGTCGCGGCGCGTTCGTGGGCCTGCGGGCCCGCTTCTAGAGCGCGGTGATGGCGTCGATCCCTCACCTCGGCGCCCTCCGACATGGCGGCCGTCTCCGCGAGGCGACGGCCGCCTATCCGGACGTGCGGGGGCCCTGGCTCGATCTGTCGACCGGGATCAATCCGGAGCCTTGGTCGGGCGCGCGCGCGTCGGCCGAGGCGCTACGGACGCTGCCCGATCCCGAGTTGCTGACTGAACTGGAGGCCGTCGCCGCCCGCGCCTTCGGCGTGGCCGACCGTGCGCGGGTCGTGGCCGTCGCCGGGGCGGACGCGGCCCTGCGGCTGCTGCCGCTCCTGCTAGACGGGGGCGACGTCGCCCTGGCCGCGCCGATCTATGGCGGCCACGCTGAGGCCTGGGCCGAGCGGAAGCCCTTGATAGTGACGTCGGTGGACGACCGACGCGCCGTCGCGGCGGATATCCTCGTCCTGGTCAATCCGAACAATCCCGACGGACGCCAGTTGCGACGCGAGGCGCTCACCGAACTGGCCGAGGCGCGCTCGGCGCTCGGGCGTTGGACGATCGTCGACGAGGCCTTCGTCGAGGTGACGCCGGGCGTCAGCGTCGCGGATCTGGAGATCGAGCGCCTGATCGTCCTGCGCTCATTCGGAAAGTTCTACGGCCTGCCTGGGGCGCGGCTCGGATTCATCATTTGCGACAAGGTCTTGGCGAAAAAACTTCGCGCGGTCCTTGGTGATTGGCCGGTCTGCGCTGACGCCCTGGCCCTGGGTCTCGGCGCCTATGCCGACGACGCCTGGCGGGCCACGACCATCGCCTGCCTGGCGGCCCAGGCCCGCAACGTCGACGCGGTCCTGAGCTCCGCCGGCCTTGCCGTCGTGGGCGGCTGCGATCTTTTCCGTTGGGTCGAAGCGCCGGACGCGCACCGGCTGTTCGTCGGCCTTTGCCGGCGAGGCGTCCTGACGCGCCCGTTCGTCGAGCACCCGACCCGCCTGCGCTTCGGAATTCCCTCGCGCGGAAACCTCGATCGTTTGCGAGAAGCCCTGCAGGCGGTCCGCCATGCGGCCTAGCCGTCGGGTCATCATGGGCGGCGTCTTGGCCCTGGGCGCGCCCAGCCCCGTATTGGCGGCGCCTCGACGCATCGCGTCTCTGAACGCGTGTCTGGACGCCATGCTGGTGCATCTGGCCGACCGCTCGCAGATCGCCGCGCTCAGTCACTACGCCCGCGAGCCGCAAGGCTCGACCGTGGCGGCGCAGGCCCGCACCCTGCCGTTCACCTGGGAAAGCGCCGAGGAGATCATCGCGCTGCAGCCGGATCTGGTTCTGGCCAGCCAGCACTCGGCGTTGGCGACCCGCAACGCGCTCAAGCGCCTGCACGTTCCCGTCGAACGCTTCGCCGTTCCCAAGACGGTCGAGGAGAGCCTTGGGCAGGTCCAGCGCATGGCTCGCCTGATCGGCCAGGTGGATCGCGGCGAGCGGCTGATCGTCCGGATCAGGGCCGCCCTGGCCGCCGCGACGGTTCGACCGGGCGCCCGACGCCTGAGTGCTCTGATCTATCAACCCAATGGCTTCGCGGCGGGACCTCACACCTTGGTCGATGAAATGATGACCCTGGCCGGCTTCGACAACGCCGCCCGGCGATATGGCCTGAAGTCCTGGGGCAACGTGCCGCTCGAGCTGCTGCTGGCGGATCCGCCTGAGGTGCTGCTGGTGGGCGAGCCCGCGCCCGGCGCGCGCAGCTGGGCCGACCGGGTCATGACCCATCCGGCGCTCGGCGCGCTTAAGGGCCGGATGCGGCAGGCCCGGTTCCCAGAGCGCCTGCTCTATTGCGGCGGGCCGGTCCTGATCGAGTCCGCCCAGGCCATGGCTCGTGCGCGCGCCGAAATCCTGGGAGAGACGGCGTGAAGACGCGGTCGGTTTGGCTCGTCTGTGGCGTGCTGGCGGCGGCGCTGGTCTTGCTGTTCGCGCTCAGCCTGTGCGCAGGCCGGGTCTGGACGCCCTGGAGCGCCTGGATCTCGAACGGCGCCGATCCACGCTGGGCCATCGTCTTTGGTTTGCGGCTGCCCCGCACCATCCTGGCGTTGCTGGTCGGCGGCGCGCTGGGGCTGAGCGGCGCGGCGCTTCAGGGGTATACCCGCAATCCGCTAGCCGAGCCCGGCGTGCTGGGCGTCTCTTCCTCGGCGGCGCTGGGCGCGGTGCTGACCCTCTATCTCGGCGCGGCGGCCGAGGCGAGCTGGATCCTGCCCGGCGCGGCCATGGTCGGCGCGGGCCTTGGCGTGTTCGCGCTGCTGGCGCTGGCGGGCGTCACCTCCAGCGTCGTCACCTTCATCCTGGCCGGGTTCATCATCCAGACCGTCTGCACCGCGGGCATCTCCCTGGCTCTGAACCTGGCGCCGAACCCGTGGGCGGTGGACGAGATCGTCAGCTGGCTGATGGGCTCCCTGGCCGAC